>MPMT01000103.1 GCA_002238645.1 Alphaproteobacteria bacterium bin52
GCCTGCGTCGTCACCTGCAGCGCCAGCCGACGCCAGCCCGCCAGCAACTCGTCATAAAGCGCAGACGGGTGGCCCGAGACCACACCTGGCAGGGCAGACCCTTGAGCAGGTCGAGGAGCGCGACATGATCGGCCTCGTATCCACCACCGCCGTCCCTGGCCCCGGAGGCCAAGCCGAAGGACCCGGCTTCAACGAACTCGACGATCTTCCGGCGCAGTACCGCATCGGGATCGGTAAGTCGTGTCAGCGAACCGTCGACAAAGCTCCAGCGCAAACTCTTGAACGGCCATGCTCCGGTGTCCTTGAACGCCGGCGGCCAGTGCCAGTCCAGATAGCCGGCGCCGACGGACTCGTTGAGCAGGGCCTCGGTCTTCAGAGCGCCGATGACGCGACCGCAGAGCGTTTCGCTGGCGCTGCTGTGACCGGCTCCAAGATCGATGATCTTGAGACCGCTTTCGGCCTTCCTGTCCGCGGGGGCCACGAAACGGTAACCGCCCCACACTTCGTCCCTGGCCGCGCCCTCGGCGTCCTTGACCTTCGTGCGAAGCTCCGCGCGGTCGGCACGGTCGAACTCCGCGCCGAGCACACCTTCCGCCACCTCGTGCTCCACCCGCCGCCAGGCAAGCCACAGCTCCACCCGGTCCCGCAATTCCTGTCCCGGCTTCTTCGCACACCAAACCAGCGAACTTGGATAAAGCCTCGGCGACGTCCCGCGTTCTACGGTCCACCGGGCAGGGCAATTCGTTCGACTGTGCCGCCCTCCCCACAACGCTGTCTCGGGATCGACGCTCAGGCGACCCGCCTTTCGAACGGAACGAGGTCGATCTCGCCCTCGCGTTCGCGGGTCCGGGCGATGTCATAGCTGGTCTGCATGCGCAGCAGCGTGTCCATCGACACGCCGAACACCTTCTCGATCCTGAGCGCCATTTCGGGCGAGAGGCTCGACCGCTCGTTGAGCAGCGCGGACAGCGCCGGGCGCGTGACCCCCAGCGCCGCCGCGGCCCCGGTCACCGACAGGTCCATCGCCTCGACGATCTCGCTCTTCACGAACCCGCCCGGGTGGGCCGGGTTCTTCATCCGCAAGCCCCGTGTCGTGCCCATCATCGCCTCCTAGTGGTAATCCTCGTAGTCGAGGTCGACGATCTCGCCCTCGGCCCGGTCGATCCGGAAGGTGAGCCGCCAATTCCTGGGCACCGTCAGGCTCCAGACGCCCCTGCGGTCGCCGGTAAGCCGGTGCGCGTTCCAGCCCGGAACCGTCCGCAACTCGTCTTCGCGTTCCATGTCCTGGAGGAACGACAGCATGCGCCGCAGCTTCGGCACGGCTGCGGGCGGGATCGTCGCGGCACTGTCTTCCTCGATGAACCGGCGCAGCTCCCTGTGAATCACGTTCCGAATCTTCATGGCGGAAGCTATCGAAGAAGCGCGTCAAGCGTCAAGCGACACAATACGAAGCCACCCGGCGGCTGGAACCGCGACGGGAGGACACCGCACTTGCCGGCGATCCGCGACCGCACGGCGCATCGTTCGCGTGGAAGACAAGCGGCTTCGATCTGCAAGCGCCGTGCCGGACCAGGCGGAGCCCGGCCGCCGTGTCCACCGTCGGCGGTTCCCGGCACAACTGGAGCTCGTACCAACCGCAAGTCATATGAACCGATACATTGAGGCATCGGGATCAGCACAATGGCGCGACAGTCCAGCTGCGCTGGGTCGTCTTTGTGATGACATCGGGCTGGTCGGTGAGCCATTGCCACCCCGCCCAGCAGGCCTCTCTCAGAGCAGCGACATCCATGAACACGCGGTTGGCGAAGCGGTTCGATTTCAGGAACAGAATGATCTGCTCCATGGGATTGAGCTCCGGACTGTAGAGCGGCAGATGCAGGAGCGTCAGGTTGGGGGAACGAGAAGGTCGCCCGAGCGACGCCAGCCTGCCCCGTCCAGTACGACCACGCCGTGCGTACCCGGCGCCACGGCCGCGCCGATCGCCGCCAGGTGCTCGTTCATCGACGCCGTGTTCGCCTTATCAGCCACGTGTGCGATGCCGACGCCGCGCTCCGCGCAGGTGGCGGCGAACAGAGAGACGGAGCCATAGCGATGGTCGCGCACGATGCGCGGACGCTGCTTCCCATTCGCCCAGACGCGCGTCGTCATCCCCTTCTGGCCGACGCGCGCTTCGTCCTGGCACCAGATCTCGACCGGGCCCGCCAGCGCCTCGGAGCTGAGCATCGACGTCAACAGCGATGGGGTGGACGCCCCCTCCCGACGGCATCGTTTGTAAGATTCCTATCAGTTCACGTCACAGACGCAAACCGGGCCGCATCATCGTGCTCCCCGAGTGCCACGGCAAACGGGCACCGGACCACCCGGGTCTCGACGTGCTCGAGCACCAGGCCCGCGCGCCGGACCGGCCCCTCCGGGTCGGCGAAGGTTGCCGTGAACTCGTCCACCGTGCGGTAGCACTACGGGAAGTTTGTCGCGGCGTACTCGTCACCGGTGATCACCCCGTCGTCGTGCAGTTCCGCCCACAGGGTGCTGAACATGTCGAAGTGGAGCATTCGCAATCCTCGTCCCGGGTGCCGGTCCTCGCCTGAAATCACGTCTTCGCGGCCACCAGGTAGCAGTGAACGTAGTCCATCGCGTGTCCGTCTGGCGAAGTCCGCACCCGCAACTCGTAGGTATCGTAGAACCGGTCGAGAATCGCCCGGCGCTCCGCCCCGGGCCGGGATGGCGCCAGTCCGGCCGCGAAGGTCGCCTCGCTCCAGGAGCGCAGGGTCGGGATGTACTCGCGCGCAAACCGGGCCGCGTCACCGTGTTCCCCGAATGCCACGGCAAACGGGCAGCGGACCACCCGGGTCTCGACGTGCTCGAGCACCAGGCCCGCGCCCCGGACCGGCCCTCCCGGGTCGGAAAATGGTGCCGCGAACTCATCCACCGTGCGGTAGCACTGCGGGAAGTTGGTCGCGGCGTACTCGTCTGAGGTAATCGCCCCGTCATCACGCAGCTCCGCCCACAGCGTGTTGAACATGTCGAACATGTTCACGCCCCCGGTGGCCCCCAGGTAGCGGCCGGCCTCGTCGATCCCCAAATTCACCCAAACCCGCCGGCCGCCCGCCGCCCACCCCCCCCAAACGCCACCCGCCCCGCCCGCCCCCCCGCCGCCAGGTCCCGCGCCCGGCTGGTGAGGATGCGCTCCCAGTCGAGACGCCCCTGCTCCACCCAGGCGGCCCGCTCGCTGTCCGTCGCGCCCACCATGTGGACGTGGCCCGAAATCGCGCACGGAACCGCGTCGGTGTAGTGCGACGCCGTTGCCGAGAAGCCGAGGTTGAGCGTCGACGGCGGGAATATCGGCCGGTGAAACGAGGTCCCCGACGCGAAGACCGACAGATCCCCGATTCCGTCGAGGTGCCCCGATCCCAGCACCGTGCGGAACAGCTCGCTGAAATCGTTCCGCGGCAAATCGGTATAGACCATCTGCAGCGGGCGTGACGGCAGGCGGCGCCGCAGTTCGCCGAGCACCGTGACCACCATGCCGAGCGAGGTGCCGCCGTCGGCGCACCCCATGTCGGCCATTGTGAAGACCGTGCCGTCATCGTCCGGAGCCATCCGCTCGAGCGCGTCGAGCACCAGGCCGGTCGCTCCGTCGATCACGTGCCGCGCACCCACGGTCGCCCGCGAGTAGTAGCCACCGCCCTTCATCGACATGAAGCCGGAGACCGGCGCGGCGGTCGGTGTCACGAGACCGGTCCCGCCTGCCCTCCCGCTTCCCGGCGCGACTGGGCCTGATGCGCCCACGGGCCGCTGTAGCCCGCGGACCAGTCGGGAGGCACCTCGCAACCCCGGGGATCGACCGAGGCCCACCGGGCGGGCTCGCCGCGGACCACCCGGCCCGACAGCGGGCTCGGTATCGGGTTGGCTGTGTATGGATAAGAGTCTGCCGAGGAGTAGACGATGAGCAGAAACGGCCGCGAGCGGTCCGACCGGTTCGGCGCCGATCCGTGGATGGTGCAGCAGTTCAGCAGCACAAGCGACCCGGCCCCGCCCGTGAGCGCCGTGACCCGCGCCGTGTCGATCTCGTGCTCGGGAATGCGCAGCACCCAGCGGCCCTGCGCATCGTACATGCTGTGCAACGGTCCACGGTGACTGCCCCGGACCGCCATCAGCGGCCCCTGCTCGGGCCCGCAGTCCTCCAGGTACACCCCGACCGTCACCGGGCTGAAATCCGTGTGCGGCCATGCCTGGATGTCCTGGTGCCAGTCGAACCTGCTGCCGCCATGCGCCCATTTGTAGTTGAGCTTGGAGTGGTGGTACTTCACATGCGGCCCGACCAGGTCGGCCGCCGCCTCGACCGCGGGCGACCCGCACGCAAAGTCAAGGAACGCCTCGTGGTTGTCCACCGGGCTCGCGACCCGCTTCAGACGCGGTGACTCCGCCGAATGCCCGTCCTCGAGAATGAAGGTTGCATCGGAGACCGCGACTGGCCGGCTGCGCTCGGCGAGCTCCGCCGCCGCCTCGCGCAGCCGTGACAGCCAGTCGTCGCCCACGGCCCCCTCGACCACCAGCGCCCCGTCGTTGAAGTACTGTGCGCGTTGCGCCCCGGTGAGCAGGCGCGCGGGATACTTCAGAACATCGGCTTCGAGCATTGTCTTCCTCCCCCGGCCGCATCACCGGTTGGCGGCACCTCCGTCGACATTGACTGTAATCCCGGTCAGCCACGCCGCCCGGTCCGAGCACAGGAACGTCACGACGTCGGCCACCTCCTCGACCAGCGCCGGCCGGTTCAGCGGCATGCCAGCGAAGTAATCCTGCCACCGGCTCTCGTCACCCTTCTCGTTCCTGGCCCGCGTCTTCAGTATCGTGGTGATCCGCTCGGTCTGCACCGCACCCGGACACACGCCGAGAACCCGCATCCCCTCCTCAAGCGCATACGCGCCCATGGCGTGGGTGAACCCGATCAGCGACGCATTGCCTCCCGACCCGGCAATGTACTTCGGGTCCACACGCACGCCGGCCAGCCCGATCACGTTCATGATGACGCCACCGCCGTGGTCCCGGATCAGCGGATAGAACCGCCTGGTCATGTTGATGTACCCGAAGACCTTGAGATCCCAGGCCTCGCGCCAGGTGTCCTCGTCGACGGCCTGGATGTCACCGGCCGGAATCGCCCCGGCATTGTTGACGAGGATATCGACATCGGAACACCGCCGAGCGAGTTCATCGACATTGGCCGAATCCGACAGGTCCAGTGGATGACTGACGACCTTGACATCATGCTCGCGGCTTACCTGGTCGCGCGCCTCCTCGAGGTCACCCGCCGTACGAGCGACCAGGTGCACGGCACACCCCTCGGCCGCAAAGCTGTGGGCACACGCAAGGCCGATGCCCTTGGAGCCGCCCGTGATGACGACCGTCTTGTCCGCAAGATGCAGATCCATTCCCGTCCGCTCCCCTGTCACTGGTTCCCGGTACCCGCTGCAACACCGGAACCCGGCACGCAGCGTCGAACCCGGCCTCGGAATAGGCCCGGCCTCCGGGGTGCGGCCGCCGGCACCGGGTCCGGTCCGAACCACAGCCGCACGGGACCTATAGTAGCCACCCTTCGAGCCGATATGGAACCGGCCTGTCGGCACAGGCACCGGGTGGGCGCGGCGGCAGACACGGGAAGGTCAAGACTCGTGAGGCACGACAATCAGTACCGGTCTGGTGAGCGCTCCGGACCCGCAGGGCCCTGCCGGCATCCCACGGGGTATCGGGGCCGGCGACTAGTGTGCTGTTTGCTCAGTGTTGTCATTTGATCTCTCTTGCTTATCCGCGAACCTCATCCTGCGATGAGGGTGGGGTATGGCATCGGTTGAGTTCGTGCGGCGCTGTGGACGAAGCGCGGGATCATGGTCCGGAGCTGATAGCGCCGATTATAGCGCCAGGCGAAGCTGGCGAGGTAGCGCTCGGCATGATTTGGGCCGATCTTGCGATAGGTTCCGGTGGTCGCACACTTGATGTTGCTGAGCGCCGTATTGACCCATTTGAAGGATGCCGCGCGGCCTGCCTTGGGTCCCGAGCCGGTGAGGACTGGGCGATGGGCATAGGCACCCTCACCGAGCGCCCTCCAACAGCCGAAGCCATCGGTGACGACCTCGCTCCCCGGCGCCAGCCAGCGCGGAGCACCGCGCGCGATCTCGCGTTTGCGAAAGCCGCTGACGGGAACCAGCTTCACCTTGCGCGGGCGTCCCTCAGAACCCGTCGAGACCGCAGCGACGAAGGGTGTCTTGCCTGCGGCACCCCGGCCGCGCCTACCGGAACGCTTGCCGCCGAAATAAGCGTCGTCCATCTCCACCCGCCCCGCAAGCCGCCTCTCGCCTTCGCGCCGGGCCATCACCGCCATGATCTTGTGCTTCATGGCCCAGGCCGTCGGCTGCTTGACCCCGAGCCGGCGGCCGAGTTCCACCGACGAGACGCCGTTCTTCGCCGTCACGATCAGGTGGATGGCCGCGAACCAGAGCGACAGCGGCAGCTTGGTTGCATGAAAGATCGTGCCCGCCGTGGGCGATGTCTGCTTCTTGCAGCGGTTGCGCTGGTAAAGCCCCCGGCCTGCCAACACGCAATGCCCGCGATGGCCGCAGGAGGGACAGACGAAGCCGTCCGGCCAGCGCAGCCGGACCAGTGCCGCGCGACACTGCTCCTCCGTGCCACAGACCTTGCGAAACCCCTCGTCGCTCATCCCGCGCACGCGTCACGCCACCTTGACAGCCATATCCGCGACTTCCCCATCAAGAACATACAGAGAACATATCGCATTTCCATGCGTAGCGTCACGGATAAGCAGGTAATCTCTTGCAGCCGCTAATTCAGTGAAACGGTCAGCGAGGCCGCCAATGGAACTGGATGCGGACGATGATGAGGATCTACTGGATCCAGAGGAATAGACGCGCCGCCAAAAGGAACAGAAACGGATGCAGACGCTGCTCAACCTGAAAGGCCCCGGGGCCAGACCCGAGGTTGAAGTCAACCCGGCTAGCTCGCTGTAAAGGATCACGAGGTGTGTGGAGGCCGCCAGTGGTCCTGTCAGCATTCTGCTTGAGGTTGGCACAGGGAGTGCAAGCTCGCCTCCACACCACTGTCTACCTAGGCTGGCGGGCGCGTGTCAAACCGCAGCACTGTGAAATCCCGATGAAAATTCAAACCGCAGCACTGGATTCGTGGGGAGGGGCACTGGAATCTAGTCAAAGTGCAGCGTGCCGCGCTTAACTACATCAGGACCCGTCGCCGCCTTGAAGTTCGGCGTGCACGAACCGACGGCGTGCAGGTGAATGCCGTGGCCGCCGGGCGACAGGCCGGCCGCGTCGACGGAAATGAGCACGCGGGTGGGCGTCTACTCGAAAGTGGCCTTGCCGATGACCGCGCCGTCGGTGTTGACGATGTCGGCGGCCGCCATGTCGGCCGCCGAGGCGAGAGCATCCATGTTTCGCGTCAAGGGGGAGTGGTTGGCGGGTTTGCGATTTATCCACAGTATATCCACAAGGTTATCCACAGGGTCGTTGCCCTCGATCGCTTCCGGGCGCCGCGCACTCGCGGTGTGTCTTCGACTGGTTCGATCGATTGACTGCAGCTTGTTGGGTGTGATCACGCGTTCGTTTCCGCTGCGGTGACGGGTGGCTGCGGGGTCCAGGATCGCTGCTGGC
>MPMT01000018.1 GCA_002238645.1 Alphaproteobacteria bacterium bin52
AGCCCCGTTCATGCAGGGACTGGTGGACGCTGCGGTGATAGCGCCCGGTCGCCTCCATCACCACCCGGGTGACCGAGTGCGTGCGCAGGAAACCGTGGAGCCCCTTCCAGTTCGATGCGGTGTTCTCGAACCGGCGGTCAACACCATCGACATGAACGTCGAGGTGTTGCTTGCTGCACCTCGATGCCGGCGACTACCTTTGTCATGTCCCTCGTTCCTCGTCTTGCGACAATACGGGTATGTCCAGGCATCCATTCAGGACACGAGGGACATAAGGGGGCAGGCCGACCACGCTCGCACACGGGTCAATCACCCGAGAGGCTATCGGTCCGACCTGCCCCTGAGGCCTCCGTCCCGGTAAGGGGACGGAGGCCTCTCCAGAGTGCATCACCACCCCGGAAACCGTGTCAAATTCCGACAGTTTTCCACAGATGCCCCGGCACCAGCCGCCTGTGGACAAATCAACACCAAGAGTGATGAAGAGGGTCATACAAGAGGGCGCCAGGGTGAGCGAACGGTTGAAGGTCTACATCCCGGAGGCGGGTGCACTGCTGGCGGCCTGGAACACGGTCCATAGCGCCGGGGAGGCGGACCGGGTGCGGTGGTCGGGCAAGGTCTATGTCGTTGTGGAAAGCCGGTCCTGGCAACGCGGTCACTGTCGCGCAACCCTGCTGCGGGAGGACTGAGGATGCGCTGGCCTTGGCAGCGTCGTGAGACCCGGGAGGCGTCCGGGGGCTATACCGAAATCATCTCCCGGCTGGTCGAGGCGCAAGCGGCCGGGACCACGCAACAAGCGTCGGCAACGGCCGCGGTCGAGGCGGTCGCGGGAGCTCTATCACGGGCCTTCACGTCTGCCGTGGTCGACGGACCGCCGGACGTGGTCGAGGCCGTGTCACCGCGCGTCCTGGGACAGATTGGCCGCGACCTGATCCGTGTCGGCGAGAGCTTGCATGTGATCCGCATGTCTGGCGGACGTCTCCGGCTGTTTCCGGCGTCGACGTGGTACTGGGAAGGCGGCGCCGACCCGGCCGACTGGCTTTGCACCGCGACCGTCTACGGGCCGTCCGGGAGCTCGACCTGGCGGGTGCCGGCGTCAAGCGTGGTCTTCGTCGCCTGGGGCTCGCCGACTGCCAGGCCGTACCATGGCCTTTCGCCGTCATCCTGGGCGGCCGATACCGCCAGGTTGAACGCGAACGCCGAGCGATCCCTGGCCGATGAGGCCGGAGGGCCGACCGCACAGCTACTCGCGGTGCCGGCCGATGGTGGCGACGGTGCAGACGGCGATCCGCTGGCCGCGCTGAAATCCGACATATCCCAGGCTCGCGGCAAGGCGCTCCTGGTCGAGACCACGGCGGCCGGATGGGGCGACGGCAAGACGGCCGCGCCACAACATGACTGGCGCCAACAGCGGCTCGGCCCGGCGCCGACCGAGGCCATGGTCAAGCTGGCGGACGCTGCGTTCGCTCGCGTCCTGGCAGCGGCCGGGTGCTCGCCGTCGCTGTTCAACGACGCGGACGGGACCAGCAAGCGGGAGGCGCTCCGGCAATGGCACCTGGGAACGGTGCAACCGCTCGCCCGTGTCCTGGAGACCGAGCTGACCGACAAGCTCGGCCTGCCGGTCCGGCTCCGGTTTGACCTGTACAACGTCGACTTGGCCGGCCGGGCTCAGGCTTTCCAGAAGCTCGTTGCCGGAGGCGTGGCGGTGTCGGAGGCGCTGGCGACCAGCGGTTTGCTTGCGGCCGAGGCGTGACAGGAGGCGCCTACAAGGGCAAGCCGAAGCCGGAACGGACCGACCTTTAGCCCGTTTGAACCGAAACCCCGTAGTCTCTAAGCATTGTCAAAGACTGATAAACACCGAGACCAAATAGTACAATTGATGTAACAACAAGTCCGATAGCGAAATAGCGAACCATTTCTCCTTTGTGCCATGTGTGCCATGCTTTATTTGGATCAAATTGTACTTCGATCAATAGATGGTAATAGAGTTGAACAAAATAAGCCATTACTGTGCTTAATCCTGCCACCCCAACCCCCAAAGTGAACAACAGAATTGCGTATTTTGCAGATGGTAGTGCAGCAGAGACGAACTTGTCAGACCACACTTGGCCTACGAAAGCCAATATCGCTACAGCGCATGCTCCATTTATGATCATCCATGCCTTCATGGCTCCTTGAGCCAGGGTGACGAGCGAGTTGGCTGAGTTTGCCCGTTCTTGATCTTCTGCCATTGTCTTTCCCTTTTCCCCGACCCGGCTGCCGAGGAGTGTTTCTATGGGAAAGATGTGCCGAGGTCCAACTTGGGACGCATCTTGGGGGCGGGCGTTCCAAAGCCTTGTTGGCGGCGGCATGGACCCCGCGAAGGCGGCGGCCTTGTCCGGGTTGATGATCGAGGAACAGGCGGGGATGGGCTCGCATACACCCCGCCTGCGCGGTCCCGGCGCACCGGCATGTCGCCGGGGCCGCACCCGAAACGAGGGGGGCTATGTTGGCACGTCTCGTTTTGGCCGAGTCGGTGACATCTAGGTGACACGCCCTTTATCGCGTGTCAATCGAATCCCCATAACCCTTTGAAATGATTGGCGCGCCCGGGAGGACTCGAACCCCCAACCTCCTGATCCGTAGTCAGGCACTCTATCCAATTGAGCTACGGGCGCCCGCAAACCGGGTGCGGGAACCTACGCACTTCGCCGGGGATTTGCAACCCGGCGACCAGTGCGGTTTTAGTGACGAAAAGGGCGGGCGCGCGGCGGGAAGGCCCCCGTAACCGCGGTAGCCGCCGCCTGAAGGGTTGATGACGTCTTCCCGATTGCGTGGTAGTTTGCCCGGCCGGTAGACGGGTGCGCGCGGTTGACGCGTCGCGACAGGTTCAGCGAAGCGGGGTGATGGCGTCACATGAGGACCAACCGACTTGTTCTAGCCGTATTCGGTAGCGTCATGTTCCTGCAAGCCTGCGGTGGGTCGTCAGGAAGGCTGGATCCGCTGGTGCTGCCGCAGTCGGGCATCGTGCTGCCGGCGCCCACGACCGCCGGCGCGCCGCCGCCTGCCGAAGCGGCGCCGCCACAAACTGTCGCCGTTACGCCTGCTCCCGCTGCCGCCCCGCCTGTCAACGAGGCGGGAACAACCTTCGTCGGAGGCAAGGTCCGCGCGCTGCAGGCCGACCTGCAGCGACTGGAACAGTCCATCGAGACCGTGTCGGGCGAGTTCGAGGGAACCCGGTCCGGTATCGACGACATCGTGGGGAGCTACCACGGGCGGGTGGCGGCCATCCGCGCAAGACTGCAGCGCGGGACCACCCCCGGCAATCCGGAACTCACCCGTGAGTGGCAGGCCGCACAGGAGGAACTCGAAGCGATCAATGGCCAAGTCGGGCGGCTGAATGCACTTGCCACCACGGTATCGTCCGATGCGGCCCTGGCATCCTACCTGCTTGAGTCCGCCCGGGCATCCTACGGGATCTCCGGTGCGACCGAACAGGATCACCGCGAACTGGTCATGCTGGAGGCTGATGTCGGTCGGGCTGTGATCCATATCGATCAGCTGCTTGAGGAACTGAGTGACGATGTCCGCAGGCACCTGCGGTACCTGGCCACGGAACAAAGCGATCTGCTGACGCTCTCGCTTGCGGTAAAGAACGCGGAGTACCTGGGGCCGAACCTGTCGCCCGCGGGCACCTCGGCGCCTCCCGCCCGCGCAATCCCGTCAGGCACGGCGGAGCGGATCGACACGCGCCAGCCGCTGGTGGTGATTCGCTTCGACCGTCCCGACGTGAAGTATCGCCAGGCCCTGTATACCGCAGTTCGGGAAGTGCTGGACCGCAAGCCCGATGCCGGGTTCGACCTGGTTGCCGTCAGTGGCCTCGGAGGAGGTGAGGCGCAGGCCGCCATCGACGTTGTGGAGATCCGCCGCAACGCGGAAGGGGTATTGCGGGCTCTGGTTGAAATGGGCGTGCCCGCGGACAGGCTCACGATTTCAGCGACCACATCCTCGACCGGCGGCAACGAGGTGCGCCTGTACATTCGCTGATTGCCGGCACATCGCGTGGTCACCGTACCGTTCATGACGTTGAAGGCAGGGACACCGGGAGCCCGGGCGGCGGTGTTCGTGCTCCGGCAGGCACCGTGCATGCCGTTCCCGGCGTGGAGAGAACGATCGTGAGTTCATCATCCGGCTATACCCGACCGTTTCCGGTCAGCTGGGAGGAGTTGCATCGCACGTCGAAGGCGCTGGCCTGGCGTTTGCACGAACTCGGACCCTTCGATGGCGTGATCGCGATTACCCGGGGAGGACTGGTTCCGGCCGCCATTGTCGCCCGCGAACTGGAATTGAGGATAATCGACACGATCGGCGCGATCAGCTACCGCGACAACGCGATCGAGAAGTTCGAGGAGCGTGCCAGGGGTACGGTCGAGATCATCAAGTCGCCGAACGTGACCGGGACCGGCGGCGGATGGTTGATGGTCGACGACCTGGTTGATACCGGGGAGACGGCGAAGGTCGTTCGCACCCTGCTGCCCGATGCCCATTTCGCGACGGTCTATGCCAAGCCGGCCGGCCGACCCCTGGTGGATACCTTCGTGACCGAAGTGAGCCAGGATACCTGGATCTACTTCCCCTGGGACCTGGAACCCCGGCCGGTCGAACCGATCGTGGTCATGAGGTAGGAGGGAGCCGGCGGGCGCCGTAGCGGCCGATGGCGCCGCCGTCACCGGGCTCCGGGTGCGTGCAGCGCCATGTCGAGCCAGAACTCGTGCACGACCTGGTCCTGGCGTGGTAACGCCGGACCGGGGTCGAGATCGGGACGAAAGCGCTGCCAGGTCTCGATCATGACCAGGTATTCGCGAGCCCCGGGTCCGCCGCCGTAGATCCTGCGCTCGGCCGTCATCATCCCCGATACCTCCTCGTCGACCCGGTAAAGGCGAACGTCGATCACCTGCTCGTGGTGCGCAAGCCGGTCCAGCCACTCGCCGGCGAGCCGCGGTTCAACCTCGCTGCGCGTCGCAGGATCCATGTTGAACCGGCAGGTTGTCACGTAGGGTGGTTCGGTTTCCGCCGGCGTCCCGGATGCGGCCAGAAGGCTGAAGATGGTTCGGTCGGAATTGCGGTAGTGCTGCAACATCGCCGTGGTCCAGGGCGTGGGGTCGTTGAGGCGGGCGTGGTAGGCCGGGCTGGCTAGGACCGCCGCATTCTCGGTCTCGTAGTACATGAGGAACATTGGTGCACCGTCGATGCCGCAGTAGCGTCGTCCGACGATGAACCCGGGGATTGCACACCGTTCGGCCATGTGCTCGCAGTTGTGCCATTCCCGAAAATCCTGGACGTGGTCATCCACGATGTCGGCCCAGAACGCCATCAGGCCGCCCGCGCGCGCCGCATTACCCATCACCGTCTCCCTTCTTCCGTCACCAGCGATTATTGCGTCCCGGTCGGCTTTGATGCTACCCGCAAGTCCCTGCCGCCTCCCGGGATCGGTGTCGTTGATGACCTCCCATGCACGCTACCTGGAACTGCTGCACGCGACTGGCGGCCGGCGCATCGGCGTGATCGGCGACATCATGCTGGACCGGTCGGTGTTCGGCGTCGTCGACCGGCTCTCCTCCGAGGCCCCGATCCCGATCCTGGATGTGTCCCGGGAGTGCGAGCACCTCGGCGGAGCGGCGAATGTCGTCAACAACCTGTGCGCGATGGGCGACAGGCCGGTGCTGTTCAGCGTTGTGGGGGATGACGGGAACGGGCTGCTGCTGCGCACACTGCTGGGTGAACACGAGGGCATCGAAACGGTGATCCTGGCTGATCCGTCACGTCCGACGACCGTCAAGCTGCGGTTGTTTGCCCAGAATCGCCACATTGCCAGGGCGGACTTTGAGTCCCGCGCACCCGTTGACCAGCGATTGTGGCGGGAACTGGCAGCCGCATTCGAGACCGCCGCCCCCGGCCTCGCAGCCGTCGTCGTCCAGGACTACAACAAGGGTCTGCTCACCGCGGAGTTCATCGCTGAGCTGCTGCGAATAGCCCGCCAGCATCGGGTCATGGTCCTGGTCGACCCCAAGTTCGAGAATTTCTTCGCCTACCGGGGTGCGACTGTGTTCAAGCCAAACCTGCGCGAGGCTGCGGAGGCGCTGGCCGTGCGGTTGCAGGACCGGGCGTCGATCGAACGGGCGGCTGCGGAGTTGCGCAGCCGGGTCGACGCAGAGAACCTGGTACTCACCCTGGGCAAGGACGGTGTCATTCTCGCCGGAGCTGACGGGCGCTGTACCCGCTGGCCGGCGTTCGTGCGCGTGGTCAGTGACCCCGCGGGAGCGGGAGACACCGTCATCAGCATCATGGCGTCGGTGATGGCGGCGGGCGGGACTGCCGCGGAGGCAGTCGTGCTCGCCAACTGTGGCGCCGGCGTGATCTGCGAGAAGGTCGGGGTCCAGCCGGTCGCCCGCGACGACCTCGAGGATGCGGTGAGACGACACACGGATGCCGGGCCGACCGATCACGCCACGGGGCCGAGCGGGTCCTCGTCGTAGGGAGGATCAGGCAGCCGCGCCGCGCACCCGCCCGGACGATCAGCACCTGCTGCGCGAGCGTCCCACCCCGGTGTCTGCCGGGATTGACGGGTAGAGCCCCCCGCCAGGTGCACTCCCGGCTGCAGGATGCCTTCGTCCCGTGGTGGTTGAACCGGTCGCCGTGAACGATCCGGAGGCATTCATCCCATGTTTCGACGCCACGGCGGAGCGAACTGCAGCGGACTCCCGTGAGCGTGGAGCTCGTGCCCGGCCCTGTCCGGTGATTGGGTCGGGGCGAGGAACGGTATAAAGTGTGCTCGATACACAGGAACAGGGAGGGGCTCCATGCTCTCCGAAGACCAGATCCGCCAGTACCATGAAGACGGGTTCGTGATCCCGGAGTTCCGTATGCCGGAGAGCGTCCTCGATTCGATCAAAGATCGTCACCGGCACCTTCTGGACCGTCACCCGGAATTCCGCGACTACTGTTCGGCAGTACTCCAGCATGACGAGGGTTTCCTGTCCTACTGCCGCAATGACGAGATCCTGGACATGGTCGAGCAGCTGATCGGTCCGGATATCGCGTTGTGGAATTCCAGCTTCTTCGCCAAGCCTGCCGTGAACGGCAAGGCCACGCCGTGGCACCAGGACGGCGAGTACTGGCCGATCCGGCCGCTGGCCACCTGCACCGTGTGGCTCGCTGTCGACGACGCGACAACGGAGAACGGCTGCCTGCGGGTCATCAGGGGATCGCACCGGGAACGGAGACTGCGCGCGCACGAGACCAATCCGAGCGAGGACCTGACCCTGAACCAGGAACTGCTCAAGTCGGAATTCGACGAAGCGGAAGCGGTCGACCTCGTGCTTGAGAAGGGACAGATCTCGCTGCACGACGTGTTCCTCGTGCATGGCTCCGAACCCAACCGGTCGCCGCGGTCACGCCGTGGCATGACCATGCGGTTCATGCCGACGACCAGCGTGTTCGACCATGTTCTCGCGCGCGAGCAGTACAACAATCTCAGGGTGCCGGATCACTCCGAGCGCAAGATCTTCCACATGCGCGGGATCGACCGGTCGGGCCGGAACAAGCTGGTCTATGCGTAGCGGGTGCCTCAGCTCACGGTCGGCATCACGAACTCGGCTCCCGAACGGATCCCCGTCGGCCAGCGCGCCGTGACCACCTTGTAGCGGCTGTAGAACCGGACGCCTTCCGGACCGTGCATGTGGTGGTCGCCGAACATTGACTGCTTCCAGCCGCCGAAACTGTGAAAGGCGAGAGGCACCGGGATCGGCACGTTGACCCCGACCATCCCGATCCTGACCCGGTGTGCGAACTCGCGGGCGGCATCTCCGTCGCGGGTGAAGATCGCCGCTCCGTTGCCGAGCGGGTGGTCGTTGACCAGGCCGGCCGCCTCGTCGTAGCTGGACGCGCGGACGACCGACAGTACCGGACCGAATATCTCGTCCTGGTAGATCGACATGTCCGGCCGGACGTGGTCGAACAGCGTGCCTCCGGTAAAGAACCCGTTCTCGTAGCCCTGTAGCGTCAGGCCACGACCGTCGACCACCAGCTCGGCCCCGGCTTCCGCACCCTGGCCGATATAATCCTCGACCCTGGCCTTGTGCACAGCTGTGATCAGCGGGCCCATCTCGCTGTCAGGATGCGTCCCCGGGCCGACGCGCAGTCCACGGACCTTCGGGATCAGCCGGTCCATCAGGGCGTCGCCGGCGGATCCGACCGCGACCGCAACCGATACGGCCATGCAGCGCTCTCCGGCGGAGCCGTAGGCCGCGCCCATCAGTGCGTCGGTGGCCTGGTCCATGTCCGCATCCGGCATCACCACCATATGGTTCTTCGCCCCGCCCAGTGCCTGGACCCGCTTGCCGCCGACGGCGGCGGCACGGTGTACCCGCTCGGCGATCGGTGTCGAGCCGACGAAGCTGACCGCGGCGACATCGGGATGGTCGATCAGCAGCTCCACCGCTTCCCGGTCGCCGTGCACGACGTTGAACACCCCGTCAGGCAACCCGGCTTCCTTGAGCAGCTCGGCAAGCCTGACGCTGCAGCCTGGATCACGTTCGGACGGTTTCAGCACGAAGGTGTTGCCGCATGCGAGTGCGACCGGGAACATCCACATCGGCACCATGGCCGGAAAGTTGAACGGGGTGATCCCCACACAGACCCCGAGTGGCTGACGCGTCGACCAGCTGTCGATACCGCTGCCGGCCTCCTCCGTGTACTCGCCCTTGAGCAGGTGCGGGATGCCGGCGGCGAATTCCACCACTTCCAGGCCCCGGATGACCGAACCTTGCGCATCGGAAAGGGTCTTGCCGTGCTCCGAGGTGATGATGGCCGCAAGCTCGGCCATGCGGGACTCGATCAGTTCCCTGAACCGGAACATGATCCGAGCCCGTCGCAACGGCGGAGTCGCGGCCCAGGCGGGCCACGCCGCCGCCGCCGCGCCGACCGCGGCGTCGATGTCGCCCGAACCGGCGAGCGGGACCCGCGAGCCGACCTCGCCGGTCGCCGGGTTGAACACGTCGCCACGACGGGTCGCGGTGCCGGCGACAGGTCGCCCGTTGATCCAGTGCTGCTGCATGCGTGTCATCCGGCATCCCCCCAGTCACGTGGCCAGCAGCGAAGGCCGGATCACGGTCCGATTGCTGCATCGTCGCAAGAGCTGTTTGACGATATGTCCTCCCCAGCAGGCGTCAAGGCGAATTCGGGGCGCCGGTACCCAGGTCGGCCCTGTCCTCAGCGAACAGCTGTTCCAGCTCAGCCGCTTCTTCCCGCCGTGAGCGGTCCGTCGCCTGGTGCATCTCCTCGGGTTCGTGACTGCTGGCATGGAGCATCGCCTCGTCATGCACCCGGAACCGCTCGATGGTCTCGTGGACATCGGCGGAGGCCATCCCAAGGCTCTGCAGGGCATGGCTCGCGATCTCCAGACTGCCGCCCAGTGTCTCGCGGACCGCGCGATCGACCCCGTGTTCGACGCACCGGGCCGCGTGGTCCCGGTCCCGGGCCCGGGCGTAGATCTTCAGGTGCGGGAAGTGTTTGCGAGCGAGATCGACCAGCTGGAGGGAGGCGTCCACCTTGTCGATGGCGCAGATCAGCACCTCGGCGTGGTCGGCGCCGGCGGCACGCAGAAGCCACAGGCGAGTGAGGTCGCCGTAGTAGATCTTGATGCCCATGCGGCGGACGACCCGGATCCGCTCGAAGTCATAGTCGACCGCTGTAAATCCGACGCCGCAGGTGCGAAAGACGCGGCCGACGATCTGGCCAACCCGACCGAACCCGGCGATGATGACCCGATCTTCAACCCGTTCGATCCGGTCGAAGTCCTGGCCTGGCTGGACCGTCGCCGTCGGGGAGGCGAACAGGTGCTGGCTTGCCAGGTGCAGGAACGGGGTCGCGATCATTGTCAGGGACACGACAAGGATCATCAGGCCGGCAAACTCGGAATCGACCACTCCGTTCGCAACCGCTGCGGTAAAGAGAACGAATGCGAATTCTCCCCCCTGAGGCAGGGCAAATGCCAGGCGGCCGGCGACCAGCGTCGGCTGGCGCGCCAGCCGGGCCAGCAGGAAGATGCATGCCCCCTTGACGAGCAGCAGCCCGATGGTGAGCCCGGCTACCGTCACCGGCTGTTCCAGCACGCGGCCCAGGTCGACGTAGATACCGACCGAAATGAAGAACAGGCCCATCAGCAGGCCCTTGAACGGCTCGATGTCGGCAACCAGGGCGTGACGGTAGGCGGACTCGGACAGGATCACCCCGGCGAGGAACGCTCCAAGCGCCATGGACAGCCCGACAAATTCCATCAGCGCTGCCGTTCCGGCGACAACGAGCAGGGCGGAGATCGTGAACAGCTCGTTGATGCGGCTCGTGACCACGTAGCGAAGATAATGAGGCAACAGGAAGTGACCCGTCATGATCACCGCGGTGATCGCGGTTGCGGCGAAGAAGATCGCCTCCGGCTCGATCGAGACCTCGCCGAGACCGGACGCCAGGGTCAGCGCAGGCATCAGCGCCAGCAGCGGGATCACCGCCATGTCCTGGAACAGCAGGATCGAGAAGGTTACCCGGCCCATCCTGGTACGCAATTCGCCCTTCTCGGCGAGCAGCTGGACCACCACCGCCGTCGATGAGAGCGCGAGAATGAAGCCGGTGACCAGTGCCGTTCCGGTGTCCAGGTCGAACAGCATGCCGATGCCGGACAGCACCAGGCCGGTCACGATCACCTGGGCGCCGCCCATCCCGAAGATCGGGCGGCGCAGTCCCCACAGCCTCGCGGGCTGCAACTCCAGACCGATCAGGAACAGCAGCAGCAGGATCCCGAGCTCGGCGAAGTGCAGGATGTTCTCGACATCGCCGACCAGCCCGAGGGCACTCGGTCCGATGACGATACCGGCGGCGAGATATCCCAGTACCGATCCGAGACCGACCCGGTTCAGCAGCGGGACCGCAATGACGGCGGCCCCGAGAAACAGGACCGCATCGACGATCAGGTTCATCTGGGCGCAGGGTCAGCCCGGGCGCGCCGGGCCGGGTGCGCGAAGAAGCCGGTGTCGGGCATTGCCGGTCAGCGCGGCTGCATCCGTATGGCACCGTCAAGCCTGATCGTCTCACCGTTCAGCATGACGTTGCCGATGATTGACTCGGCCAGCCGTGCATACTCCTGCGGCATGCCGAATCGCGACGGGTAGGGAACAGAGGCGGCCAGATTGTCACGGACGTCCTGCGGCATTCCCATCAGCAGCGGTGTCTCGAAGAGTCCCGGAGCGATGGTGTTCACACGCACGCCGTTGCGGGCGAATTCCCGCGCACCGACGATTGTGAGCGCGTGCACGCCGCCCTTTGACGCGCTGTACGCCGCCTGTCCGATCTGGCCCTCGAATGCCGCAACCGACGCGGTCGAGATGATGACGCCGCGCTCTCCGTCGTCCAGCGGTTCGAGACCGAGCATGTCGGCAGCCGCAAGTCGCGTCATGTTGAAGGTTCCGATCAGATTGACTTCGATCACGCGCCGGAAATTGTCGAGCGCCATTGGACCGTTACGCCCGACGATCCGTTCGGCCGGTCCGATCCCGGCGCAGTTGATCAGGATCCGCGCCGGGCCGTGACGGTCGCGGGCGCGGCCGACGGCCGCTGCTCCGGAATCACCATCCGACACGTCGCACGCAACCGCCAGACCGCCGACTTCGTCTGCGACCGCTTGCGCTCCGTCCTCGTTGATATCCAGAATGGCAACGCGGGCGCCGGCCCCCGCCAGCAGACGTGCCGTCGCCGCACCAAGACCACTGCCGCCGCCGGTGACGAGGGCCGCATGTCCCGAAATCTGCATGGGTGTCTCCTGTTCAAGACCGGTCCCGATGAGCCGTGGATATAGCAGATCGCGCAATGGCGGGCGAGTGACGCCGCCGAATCCCGGACGATTCGGTGCCGCCGCGTGGTGGTGGGCCGGCCTGGCATTGGCGCCGTTTCCGGTCTGCGCGGCCGCGGTCTGGCTGGTTGATGCCGCGAGGGCTGCGATGATGCTTGATGCCCTGTTGCTCTACGCGGCGATCGGGCTTGCCTGTGTCGGTGCCGTCCACTGGGGCCTGTCTCTCGCATCGCGCGCGGGCGGGCCGGCCAGGCCGGCCTGGGTGGCCGTCCTTGCGCTCGCTGCCTGGTTTTCGGGGCAGCTGGTACCCCCGGCCGCCCTGTGCCTGCTGGCGGCCGGTCACGCCGGCGCGTTCCTGCTCGACCGCGACGCCGGTCGGCGCGGCCTGCTGCCGCCGCGGTACGTCCTGCTTCGCCGGTGGTCGGTAATGATCATGCTTGGCGCGTTCGCGGTGCTGCTGTTCAGGGCGTGACCTCGGCGCCGGTCGCCGCGATGTCGGTCCGGAACATGCCGTCAGGCCAGTCGATCCGTTCAACAGCCCGGTAGGCCCGGGAGCGTGCGGAGGCGACATCCGCGCCGGTTGCGGTCACCCCCAGCACGCGCCCGCCGCTCGAAACCAGGGCTCCGGCCGCGTCGCTGGCAGTGCCCGCATGGAAGACCATGACCTCCGGGTCTGATTCGGCGTCCTCGACCGCCCGGATCGGCGAGCCGGACCGGTAAGGTCCGGGATATCCCCTGGATGCCATCACCACGCACACCGCGGCGTCGTCCGACCAGCGCAGGTCAACGTGTCTCAGGTGCGCGTCGGCGCACGCGAGTAGTGCCGGAAGCAGATCGCTGCGAAGCCTCGCCATCAGCACCTGGCACTCGGGATCACCGAACCGCACGTTGAACTCGATGAGCTTCGGACCGTCGTCCGTCAGCATGAGGCCGGCGAAGAGTACGCCGTGGAATGGCCGGCCTTCGGCGGCCATTCCCGCGATGGCTGGCTCGATGATCGTCTCCATGATCCGGCGCGACACCGTTGCGTCCACCGCCGGCGGCGGAGAGAACGCGCCCATGCCCCCGGTGTTCGGGCCGGTGTCGCCATCGCCTGCGCGCTTGTGGTCCTGGGCCGCGGCGAGGGGAAGGGTCGTGGTCCCGTCGCTCAAGGCAAAGAAGCTGGCCTCCACTCCCTGGAGGAAGTCCTCGATGACCACGCGGTCGCCGGCGGGTCCGAACGAGCGGTGTTCCATGGCGGCACGCACTGCTGCCTCCGCAGTCTCGAGGCTGGCCGCAACGGTCACGCCCTTGCCCGCGGCAAGCCCGTCGACCTTGACGACCACCGGAAGGTTGCATCGGCGCAGGTGGGTGAGCGCCCCGTCGAGTTCCTCGAATGTCCGCGAGCCTGCGGTCGGGATTCCGTGTCGGGCACAGAAGTCCTTGGTGAAGGCCTTGGAGCTTTCGAGCGCCGATGCACCGGCAGTCGGACCGAAGGCAGGGATCCCGTGCTCGCCAAGCCGGTCCACGAGGCCCGCCGCCAGCGGGCCTTCCGGGCCGACAACGACCAGGTCGATGGCCTGCTGCTTGGAAAACGCGACCAGAGCCGGTATGTCTTCCGGGCTGATCGGTACGCACTCCGCGTCCCTGGCAATGCCGGGGTTGCCCGGTGCGCAATAGAGTGCGTCGCACAGTGGTGAAGCGGCGATCGTCCAGCACAGCGCGTGTTCGCGCCCACCGGAACCGACGACGAGAACCTTCATGCGCAGTCCCTTCCCCGCGGTCGCAGGGTCGCCTTGTAGCACGGTTCGCGGCCATGGCTGACTCCCGCGGAAACCGGACCGGCGCGCTGGCGGGAAACCTTCCGGAACTCTCGGTGAGCGAACTGTCTGCGCAGGTGAAGCGCACGGTCGAGACCTCCTTTGACCGTGTCCGGGTGCGTGGTGAGGTGTCCCGCCCGGCATTCGCGTCCTCGGGGCACGTGTATCTCACGCTGAAGGACGACCGGGCGGTGCTCGACGCGGTCTGCTGGCGCAGCCAGGTCCCGCGGCTGTCGGTCCGGCCCGAGGACGGCATGGAGGTGATCTGCACCGGTCGGCTGACCACCTACGCCGGACGTTCGAAGTACCAGCTCATCCTGGAGGCAATGGAGGTGGCGGGCGAGGGCGCGCTTCTCAGGATGCTGGAGGAACGCCGGCGCCGGCTGGCGGCCGAAGGACTGTTCGACGAGGAGCGGAAGCGACCTCTGCCGTTCCTGCCGGAGCGGATCGGCGTGGTCACTTCGCCGACCGGCGCGGTAATCCAGGACATCCTGCACCGGCTGCAAGACCGTTTCCCGGTGCGCGTCCTCGTGTGGCCGGTGCGCGTCCAGGGAGACGGCGCGAGCGGCGAGGTCGCCCGGGCCGTTCGCGGCTTCAACGCGCTTGACGGCCGCGGCGCCGTTCCGCGGCCCGACCTGCTGATCGTCGCCCGCGGCGGCGGCAGTCTCGAGGACCTGTGGAGCTTCAACGAGGAAGAGGTGGTCCGGGCGGTGGCGGCGAGCCGGATCCCGGTGATCTCGGCCATCGGCCACGAGACCGACACGACGCTGATCGACTTCGCGGCCGACCTGCGAGCCCCGACACCGACCGCCGCAGCGGAACGCGCGGTCCCGGTGCGAACCGAACTGCTCGTGCGCGTGACGGAAACCGGCAGCCGGTTGCTCCGCGCCGCCGCCCGAATGACGGAGCACGCGGGCACCAGGGTGGAGGGCCTCGGACGTGGTCTTGGTGATCCGGCCCTGATGATCGAGGCGCGGGCCCAGGCGGTGGATCTCGCCGACCACCGGCTGTCGGGCGCGATCGGACGCGAGCTCGAGCACCGGGCCGGGGAGGTGGTGCGACACGCCGGCAGGCTGGTGGATCCCCGATCACACCTCGTTGGTGTTGCCGAGCGGCTCGCCGCCCTGGAAAACCGGCTGCATGCGGCCGCTCACCGGGCGGTTCAGTTGTGTCGCCTGCAGTCGGACCATGCCGGCGACCGCCTGGGAGCACGCTGGGTGACCGGTCAGGTCGAACAGGGCCACGCACGGTTGGCGCACGCCGCAACCGGGCTCGGATCCGTGCTCGACCGCACACTCGAGCGGGCAGGGTCGCGACTTGACGCCCTGGCCCGGCTGCTGGATGCCGCATCGTTCGAGTGCGTGCTCGATCGGGGGTTCGCGGTGGTCAGGGACACCGGCGGGACACCGGTTGCGGGCCTTGGCGGACTCCGGCACGGCCAGGAGGTCCGGGTGCAGTTCCGCGACGGCGAGGCCGGTGCGGTGATTTCCAGTCTCGAAGAACGCCCCGGCCGGAGTTCCTGACGCGCGCCTTACTTGCCCCAGCGCCGATGCGGCCACAGCCACTGTTCCGGGGTTTCCCGGATCCAGTTCTCGACCATCAGCGTGATGTTGCACGTCAGTGTGTGAATATCGGCGTCGCGATCGCCTGTATCGGGGAGATCGAGCGGTGGCGACACGGTGACCCGGAACTCCGCGCCGCGGGTTCGCTGCGCGCGGATGGGGATGACCGGGCAGCGATGGTGCAGGGCAAACACCGCCACGGCAGGGGTCGTACGTGCCGGGCGCCCGAAGAACGGGACCGCGATCCCCTCGTTCAGCCGCTGATCGACCAGGAACGCGACATGCTCGTTGCGTCGCAGCAACCTCGCGAGACGACCGGCGCCGGCCGAGCCCTTGGGAATCATCAGGTGGGCGTGGGGCAGGATCCGCTGGCGCAGTACCCGTTCGGAAATCGGCGCGTTGAGCGGTCGGTAGATGCTGTGGACGGTCAGGCCGTTGGCCAATGCGACCCCCGGCAACAGCTCCCAGTTTCCGAGGTGGGCCGAGACGAAGATGCCTGGTCGGCCGTCGTCGCGGGCAGCGAGCAGGTGTTCGCGGCCGACCACGGTCACGCGGGGGTCGTCTCCCGACAGGTCGAAGTCGCGCAGGTGCACGTATTCACCGGCAACCCGGCCCAGGTGCTCCCACATCGCCAGCAGCGTGTCGTCGATCTCGCGCTCCGACCACTCGGGAAAACTGTCGGCAATGTGGCGCCGTGCCCGGCGGTTGATGGCGAGGCGTGGGCCGATCCTGCGTGCGACGGCGCCTCCTGCCCTCGAGGCAGCATCCAGCTGTATGCGGGACAGCACCGCGGCCGCACTCCAGGCAAGGGCGCCGGAAAGCGGCCAGGTCAGGCAGCGCTTGCGCCAGGGAGCCGGTACGCGTCCGGTCTCACCCGACGACATTCGACACCGTCCCCTCGACCAGTGCCGCGAGTGCCAGCCGGTCCTGCCAGTCCAGGTCAAGGTCGACGCAGGCAACCGTCGAGGCCGCGACCCGGTCCAGCCGGATATGGTCCTTCGCGGTGGTAACCGGAACTGCCCCGAGTTCGGCCGCGGTCGCGAGCAGCCTGTCGACGTCTTCGCGACCGTACGGGTAGTGGTCCGGGAAGGGCCGGAACCCGCGAACGTCGAGGCCCAGTGCCTCGAGGCTGTTCCTGAACCGGACCGGCCGTCCGATGCCCGCAAATCCGAACACCGGGGTTCCGGGGGCCAGCTCAGTCGGAGCGACGGCGGAGGCGGCGGCGCGCAGGACCGGGAGCCCGGGCGGTACCAGGTCCGAGACCGCAACCCTGTCCGGCGTGATCAGCACCACCGCGTCGGCACGCGCCATGCCGGTTGCAACGGGTTCGCGAAGGGGCCCTGCCGGCATGACCCGGCCGTTCCCGACACCGTAGTCGCCATCGATCACCAGCAGGTTCAGGTCGGCGCGAAGGGCGGGGTTCTGGAAGCCGTCGTCCATGACGACCACTCCCGCCCCGGCCCGTTCGGTGGCCCGCACACCCTCAACCCGGTTGCGTGCGATCCACACCGGCGCGTGCCGCGACAGCATCAGCGCCTCGTCGCCGACGTCGCGTACCGAGTGGCGGGGCGGGGGCACCCCGACCGGGGCGCGGCCCCCGCCACCCTCGGCCCCTCGCCGCGGCCGCGGCTGCCGGGGGGGGGGGCGGGGCCGCCCCGGCCGGGCCCGCGCAGGCGGCCGCCGTATCCGCGCAGCAGCAGCGCGACCCCGTGCCCGCGGCCTGCGAGCATCTGAGCGATCGACTGGCTGACGGGGGTCTTGCCGGCTCCACCGACAACCAGGTTGCCGACGCAGATCACCGGGACATCGAACGAGGTGCGTCGCACCAGTCGACGCCGCAGGGAGCCGACGGTGCGTACGACGTAGCCTGCCGGGCCGAGCAACCGGGCGGTCGGCCCGTCACGGTTCCAGAACTCGGGCGCGACGGGCAGCGAAGGTGTCATTCGCGCCGATCCAGGAACGGGTGCAGGCTGGTGACGATCCCGTCCAGCACGGTGCGGCCGGAAGAAGCATACTGCCTGGCGGCCTCGGTGAGCGCATGCCGCCGCCGCCCGTCGGTCAGGACGGCGTCGATCGAGGGTCCGAGCGCTTCGGCATCGGGAAACTGGATCGCCGCGCCGGCACTGATCATCTCGTCGGCGATGTCGAGGTTCTTCGTCATGAGCGGCCCGAACAGGACCGCGCAGTCGAAATGCGCGGGTTCGACCGGGTTGTGCCCGCCCACCGGGACCAGGGATCCGGCGACGAAAACGACGCTTGCGACGTTGAAGAACAGGGACATCTCGCCGAAGGTGTCCGCAACATACACGGACGTGTCCCGGTCGATCCGTTCGCCGGCGGCGCGCCTGGCGACGGCAAGGCCGAACGAGCGGACGAGCGCTGCGATCGCCGGGCCACGATCGGGGTGGCGCGGTGCGATGACGGCGAGCAGGCCGGGGTGCCGGACCAGGAGGTCAAGCTGGGCGCGGACGACCGCTTCTTCCTCGCCGTCATGGGTGCTGGCCGCCAGCCACACCGTCCGCGGCCCGATCTCGCGCCGCAGTGCGCTGGCTGCCCCGTTCTCGAGCGGCAACCGGTGCGCCGCCCGCTTCAAGTTGCCTGCGACCGCGACGCGGCGTGCGCCGAGAGCGCGAAACTGGTCCGCCTGGGCGTCACTGGTCGCAAGCACCAGGTCGATTGCCCGGAACATCGGACCCGACAGACCGCTCCACCGCCGCCACCCCCTGTACGAGCGATCCGACATCCTGGCGTTTGCGGCGACGATCGGTACTCCCCGTTCGTGGGTGCGAAGCAGTTTTTCCGGCCAGAACTCGGCCTCGAAGAACAGCGCGAGGTCCGGTTGCCAGTGATCGAGGAACCGTTCGACCCACGCCGGCCGATCGATCGGTGCGAACTGATGCCAGGTGCGGTCCGGCAGCCGGCCGGCGAGAATGCGTGCCGAACTGACCGTGCCGGTGGTTACCAGCACGTGCAGGTCGTCTGCCTCCTCGAGCAGCCGGTCGATCAGCACGAGCGCCGAGATGCTCTCGCCGACACTGACCGCATGCAGCCAGATCAGCCGGCCTGGCGGGCGCGCGAATGCGGACAAGCCGCGCCGTTCGCCGAGACGGGAACGGTCCTCCTTGCCGTTGCGGGCCCGGCGTGCCAGCAGCAGGTCGATTGCCGGAGCAGCAAGCGTCATGGATGTCCTGTAGAGGGGCAGCATCATGGCAGTTCTGTCTCAAGCGTGTCGGGATCCCCGAGAGAGTACTGCAGCCGGTAGAGCCGGGCGTAGGCAGCGTTCAGCGTCAGAAGATCGTCGTGATGCCCGGATTCCACGATACGCCCGTCCTGCAGGACGTGGATCATGCCGGCGCTGCGAACGGTGGAGAGTCGATGTGCGACCACGAGCGTGGTCCGGCCCTGCATCAGGGACGCGAGTGCCGCCTGTACCGCCTGTTCGGACCCGCTGTCGAGTGACGAGGTTGCCTCGTCGAGCAGCAGGATCGGTGCATTGCGCAGCGTGGCGCGGGCAATTGCAATGCGCTGGCGCTGGCCGCCCGAAAGCCAGGCGCCCTGCTCTCCGACCCGGGTGTCGTAGCCGTCCGGCAGTGCCTCGATGAACGCATCCGCCGCCGCGTGGCCGGCTGCCCGGCGGACATCGGCGTCACTGGCGCCTTGCGAACCGTAGCGGATGTTGGCAGCAACGGTGTCGTCGAACAGCATGATGTCCTGGCTGACGAGCGCGATCTGCTTCCTGAGCGAGCTCAGTGTCAGTTCACGGATATCGGTGCCGTCAAGCGTGATGCGCCCGGCGTCGGGGTCGAAGAACCGCGGGATCAGGTTGAGGACGGAACTCTTGCCTGCACCTGACGGTCCGACCAGGGCCACCGTGTGGCCGGCCGGAACCGCGAAGCTGATGTCGTGCAGCGCCGGGCTGTCGGACGCGTAGGCAAAGTCGATGTTCTCGAACACGATCTCGCCCCGCGCCCGGTTGACGGGGCGCGCGCCGGCCCGGTCCACCACCGAGGGCCGGACATCGAGCAGGTCGAACACGCGCTCCGCCGCTGCCAGTCCCTCCTGCAGCCGGGCGTTCAGCAGCACCACCCGCTTCAGCGGATCGTAGGCGAGCAGCAGCGCGGTCACGAAGGAGAAGAAGGTCCCTGTGGTCTGCGCTCCCTCCATGACCTGCCACCCGCCGTAGCAGATCACCATCACGATCGCGGACCCGCCCAGGGTCTCCATGATCGGGTAGGCGGCAGCCCTGGTGCGCGCCGCCCGGACCACGAGGCGAAAGATCTGCTCGATCACCCGGTTCGCACGGTCACGCTCATGGTGCTCCATGCCGTAGGCACGGACCTGTCTCGCACCCTGGAACACTTCGCGCAGCAGCGCGGTCAGGTCGGCCCGTTCGCGCTGGGTGCTGCCGGAGACCCGGCGCATGCGCTGTCCGATGCGCACCAGCGGCAGGATCGCGGTGGGAAAGGCGAAGAAGGAGATCAGGGCCAGCAGCCAGTCCTGGTAGACCATGACACTGACGAGGAACACGATGGTCAGCGTGTCGCGGCCGAACGCGGTGATGACGTCGGATACCGCGCTTCGCATCTGCTCGACGTCACTGATGAACCGCGAGATCAGCTTGCCGCTCGAGCGCCCGTGCAAGTAGCCGAAATCCGCCCGGAGCAGGTGGTCGAACATCCGCTTCTGCAGGTCGGACAGGATACGCTGTCCGACCCGGTTCATGAGCACCGCCTGTCCGTATGTGGACAGTCCCCGGACGACGAATATCGCCATGACCATTGCCGCGGTCAGGTAGAGGACCGTGGGCTCCCTGGCCGTGAAGACGTCATCGAGGATGGTTTCCATCAGGAAAGCGAGCGCCGCGGTGCTCGCGGCCACGACCGCCATCAGCACCAGTGCCACGACCAGTGTGGCGCCCTGGGGCCGAACATGGTCCAGCAGCAGCCGGCGCAGGAGCACGCGGGATGACGCGGCGGTACCGGCATCGCTCGAACGGGCGGTCACGCAAGCTGTTCCTTCGGCAGATCTGGCGCACGCAGCGCACTGCTATAGCACGCCGGCCGCCGCATGGGCACCGGGGCCCCCTTCCCGGGACCGCCCGTTCACCCGGGACTGGAACACCTGACCGGATTATCCGCCGGGCCCGCTCACGCCTTCCCGGACCGCAATCGATGGAGAGGATGAGGAAGATCTGTGCGGGGCCGCGGTCGCATGCACGGCGCCGGGCTGCCTGCAGGGATGGACAGGAACGCCGCCCCGCCCGCGGCCGGCCTGCGACACGCTACCTCGATCCGCAGGATCGCCGGGTCAGGCCCCGGCGCCCTGGAGATGCGGAAGTGCCATCGACAGCCGCCGCTCGCGAGCAGGAAGTGGCCGGCCCGGGCGGGCGTGTTCCCTGCCAGGTGAAGCATCCGCCCGTCCGGGGAACAGTCCGCGCCGCAGCCTGGCGGACCGCAACCTTCCGCGCGACCTGCATCCCGGTGCGGCCGTGTCTGGCGGGGCCCGGGATCCCGCGGGCAGGATGCGTCCTACTTCTTGCGGAACCGCGAATGGCAGGACTTGCAGGAGTCCTGGCCCAGGGTCTTGAGCGCACCGGCCGTTGCCCTGCGGTCGCCCGTGACCGCCACGTCAGCGAGCGCATTGGCCAGCTGGACAAACCTCTCCAGTTCGGCCTCGAATTCCAGTGAATGCTGGTCGCCGTCCCAGATGTCCGGCAGGGCCCCGGTCTTGCCGGCCTCCGGTCCCGACCCGGCCGGGAAGGCGGTCCGGGCGATCTCGGCCAGCTTGGCCATGGCATTGGCGTGGTCGGCCAGATGGTCCATGGAGCCGCCTTCCTGCTTCAGGATGCTGACAAGCGCTCCGGTATGAGCGCCCACCGCGCTCATCACCTTCTGGCGATACTTGATGTCGCCTTCCCCGTCGGCTGCCGCGATGGCGGGCGCCAGCAGGCCGAGTGCGAGTGCGATACAGGCAATCATGGTGACGCGTGGACAGAGACGCATGTAGGTTCTCCCGGTTGAGGACAACGGCCCGTGCGGCAAGTGTGGGCGCGTTGGCCTCGCCGGGCAAGTCCCTGTCGGTGATGGTGCGGGGCGTCGGACCCTGCACAAATCGTGTCGCGCACCTGCTACTGCGGGGCTGGTCCGGAGGGTAGGAGTGAAAACAACGGACCAGTATGCATTGTTCCCGGACTTGCTGGAGTACGGTGCGTGAGTGATGAACCTGAAGACGAAATCGTCCTGTCGGAACTGGATGATGGCGAGCTTGTTCAGCAGATGCACGACGACCTCTACGACGGTCTCAGGGACGAGATCGAGGAGGCGGTGCATATCCTGCTGGAACGTGGATGGACACCGTACAGGGTCCTGACCGAGGCTCTGGTCGAGGGGATGCGGATCGTCGGGATCGACTTTCGCGACGGGATCCTGTTCGTTCCGGAAGTGCTGATGGCCGCCAATGCCATGAAGGGCGGCATGGCAATCCTCAGACCGCTGCTGGCCGAGACCGGGGCGCCGCAGGTCGGCAAGATGGTCATCGGCACGGTCAAGGGCGACATCCATGACATCGGCAAGAACCTGGTGTCGATGATGATGGAGGGCGCCGGTTTCGATGTCATCGACCTCGGGATCAACAACCCGGTAGAGTCCTATATCGACGCGCTGGCGGAACACCAGCCCGACATTCTCGGGATGTCGGCGCTGCTCACGACCACCATGCCCTACATGAAGGTGGTGATCGATGCCCTGAAGGAGAAGGGGATCCGTGACAACTACATCGTCCTGGTCGGTGGCGCGCCGCTGAACGAGGCCTTCGCCGAGAGCATAGGGGCCGACGCCTACTGCCGGGACGCGGCGGTGGCGGTCGAGACCGCGAAGGAACTGATCGCCGAGCGCCGCCGGTCGAATTCGGCCGCGATGAATGTCGCCTGAACACCCCAGCCGGCGAACGGGAACACTTTTCATAGCCTGCGGGGCGCTGGGGCGGGAACTGGTTGCGGTGCTGCGGACCGCCGGCCTGCCCCGGCCGACCATCGCGTGCCTGCCGGCCCACTGGCACAACACTCCCGAGCGCATCGCGCCAGCGGTGCGTGAGAAGATCCGCGGCATCGGCCGCAACTACGAGCGGATCTTCGTTCTGTACGGTGACTGCGGTACCGGCGGCGAGCTCGACCGGATGCTGGAGCGCGAGGGGGTCGAGCGGATACCGGGGCCGCACTGCTACCAGTTCTTCATGGGAACCGACGAGTTCACCGAAACCGCCGAACGCGAGCCCGGCTGCTTCTATCTCACCGACTATCTGGTCCGGCACTTCGATCGCCTGATCGTGGCCGGGCTGGGCCTCGACCGGTATCCCGAACTGCGCGACATGTACTTCGGGAACTACACCCGGCTCATCTACATTGCCCAGACCGACGATCCCGCTCTGCGCAGGAAGGCGCAGCGGGCCGCAGACCGGCTCGGCCTGGCGTGCGAGGTACGCTACCGCGCCTACGGCGAGCTTGCCGCCTTCGTGAACAGGGCGATGGTGCCGGCCGGCGACTGAGCGCGGCCGGTCGCCAACCGGAGGCTTCCGGCGTAGGATGCGCGGACCGACCGGCCGAGAAGGGAGCAGCCGCGATGACGATCATCGATTCCCAGGTTCATGCCTACGAGCGTGACCACCCCGGGAGACCCTGGATCGGAACCCTGGCCGGACCGCCGGAGGTGACCGGTGACGACATGGTTGCCGCGATGGCGCAGGTCGGTGTCGACGGGGCGCTCCTGGTCTCGCCCTATGCCATGTACCGGTTCGATGCGGGCTATGCGCTCGAGGTGCATGCCGCCCATCCGGGCCGGTTCGGGCTGATCAAGCCGGTGGACCCGGCCGATCCGGCGGTCGATGAGGTGATCGCCGAGTGGGCCGGGCTCGACGGCACCGTCGGGGTCCGGATCATGCTGGCGCGCCCGGGTGGCGGGGGCAATGACGACGGGACCCTGCATCCGGGCACCGCAACGGTGTTGCGCGCCGCGGCGCGGCACGCGCTTCCGGTCAACCTGCTGTGCTGGGGACTGCTCGACCAGGCGGCATCACTGGCCCGGGCGCACCCCGACGCGATGGTGGTCATCGACCACCTCGGACTGCCGCAGCCGTTCGAACCCCCGGCTCCCCCCGAGCCGTTCGCGGCGCTGCCAGAGGTCCTGGCCCTCGCCGACCTCGACAATGTGGCGATCAAGATTTCCGGGGCGTGCACGCTTTCGCACGCGCAGTACCCGTACGATGACATCTGGGATCCTCTGTGCCGCATCTTCGATGCCTTCGGCTTCGAGCGCTGCCTGTGGGGCACGGACTGGACCCGGGCCAGCAATATCCTGACCTACCGGCAGGGTGTCGAACCGTTTCGCCTGACCGATCGCCTGAACGACACCGAGCGCGCGATGCTGATGGGCGGGGCGCTCGCCGCGATCTACCGGTGGTCGCCCCGCGTCTAGGCCGGTCCATCCTGCCGGAAGCGGAAAGTCCGGGGTTACGGTTTTCCCACGCAGTCTGTCACCGTGTCACCGGTACGATGCCGTTGCGTCATGAGCGTCATTGACGATGCCATGACGGCGCGTGCACCATGCCGCGTGATCTTTCGTAGACGCCAATAGTCACTCATTATCGGGGGAGGTACCTGATGCGATCCAACTTGCCGATCGGCCTCGCGGCCGGGGCAGCCCTTGTCGCAGGCGCCGTGATGTCCGCGCCGGCTTCGGCCGACCAGACGCTGCGTGTCGTCATGCATTCGGATCTGAAGATCGTCGATCCGATCTGGACCACTGCCTACATGTCCCGCAACTACGGGTACATGGTGTACGACACGCTGTTCGCGATGGACGCGAATACCGACGTGCACCCGCAGATGGTCGAGAGCTACGAGGTCAGCGCCGACAAGCTGACCTACACCTTCACCCTGCGTCCGGGCCTTGCCTGGCACGACGGGTCGCCGGTGACGTCTGCCGACGTCATCCCCTCGATCCAGCGTTGGGGCAGCAAGGATTCCATGGGCCAGAAGCTGATGGAATTCGTCGCCGACATGCAGGCGGTCGATGACCGGACCTTCAAGATGGTGCTCAAGGAGCCCTACGGTCTTGTCACCATGTCGCTCGCCAAGCCGAGCTCCAACGTGCCGTTCATCATGCCTGCCAGTGTTGCGGCCACCCCGTCGAGCGAACAGATCTCCGAGTATATCGGCTCGGGTCCGTTCGTCTTCGATGTCGAGAACTGGAAGCCGGGCGACACCGTGCTGTTTACGCGCAATGACAATTACCAGCCGCGGAGCGAGTCCCCGAGCTGGGCGTCGGGAGGCAAGGTCGTCAAGGTCGAGGCCGTCGAGTGGCTGTCGGTGAAGGATCACCAGACGGCGGTCAATTCGCTGATCGAGGGCGAGATCGACTACATCGAATCCCCGCCCAACGACCTGTTGCCGCTGCTCGAGGGCGACGAGAACGTGGCGCTCAAGGTCATCAATCCGCTCGGCGCCCAGTTCATGTTCCGGCTCAATCACCTGCATCCGCCGTTTGACAACGTCAAGATCCGCAGGGCGGCGCTTGCCTCGATCAACCAGAAGGACTTCATGCAGGCAACCATCGGCGATCCGGCCTACTACAAGGAATGCGCCGCGATGTTCATTTGCGGCTCGGCGCTTGCGACCGATGCCGGTGCGGACATCGTGCTGAAGTCGGACTTCGAGCTGTCGAAGCAGCTGCTCGAGGAAGCCGGATACGACGGCACCCCGATCGTTATCATGCAGTCGACCGACGTCAACGTGCTGAACAACCTCGGCCCCGTGGCGAAGGCGAACCTCGAGAAGGGCGGGTTCGTGACCGACCTGCAGGCGATGGACTGGCAGACGCTGGTTGCGCGTCGCGCCAAGCGCGAGCATCCGTCGGAAGGTGGCTGGAACGTGTTCATGACCTCGTGGACCGCGGCCGACATCCTGAACCCGATCATGGCAGCCGGCTTCAATGCCGGGTGTGATTCCGCGTGGTTCGGCTGGCCGTGTGACGAGAAGATGGAAGGGTTGCGCGATGCCTTTGCGCGCGAGACCGACGCGGCAAAGCAGAAGGAGATCGCCGAGCAGATCCAGATCCGGGCCATGGAGGTCGTCACCCATGCCCACGGCGGGCAGTGGTATCGTCCGGTTGCCTACCGGAGCGATCGGCTTGACGGCGTTCTTGACGGCCCGGTCAGCTATTTCTGGAACATTTCCAAGAAGTAGCGGCGTGTAACGAGCAGGTCAGAAACAGTGTACGGTTTTCTGATGCGGAGGCTTGCGGCCACCATTCCGGTTCTCGGAATGGTGGCCCTGTTCGTCTTCCTGTTGCTGCGAATGACCCCGGGCGATCCGGCGGCCGTGCTGGCCGGCGACAACGGGACACCGCAGCAGATCGCGGAAATCCGCGAGACACTCGGCCTGAACAAGCCGATTCCGGTGCAGCTCGGCATCTGGTTCAGCAACCTGTTGCAGGGTGACCTGGGCCAGTCCTATTTCTTCAAGAAGGACGTGACGGAGCTGATCCTGCTCAGGGTGGAACCCACGGTCGCGCTCGCGATCACCACCCTGGTGATCACGGTGCTGATCGCGGTGCCCATCGGAGTGATCGCGGCCTATCGCCATGGAACCTGGCTTGACCGTTGCGTCATGGGGTTTTCTGTACTCGGTTTCTCGGTGCCGGTGTTCGTGGTCGGCTACATCCTGATCTACCTGTTCGCGATGCAGTTCAAGATGTTCCCGGTCCAGGGCTACAAGGAACTGGCGGACGGGTTCTTTCCCTTCATCCACCGCCTGATCCTGCCGAGCATCACCCTTTCCGTGATTTACATCGCGCTGATCGCCCGCATCACGCGCGCGAGCGTGCTGGAGGTCCTGGGCGAGGACTACATCCGTACTGCCCACGCCAAGGGACTGCCCAACCGGGTGGTGCTGTTGCGCCATGCGCTGCGTAACGCCGCGGTTCCGATCGTGACCGTGATCGGGATCGGGGTCGCGCTGCTGATCAGCGGCGTGGTGGTGACCGAGAGCGTCTACAACATCCCGGGACTGGGCAGGCTGACGGTCGATGCCGTGCTCGGTCGCGACTACCCGACGATCCAGGCTGTGATCCTGGTGTTCTCGGGTGTGTACGTGCTGATCAATTTTCTGATCGACCTCACCTACAGCTTTCTCGATCCGAGGATCAGATATTGAGCGATCTGAGCGACCTGCGCCAGGAAACCGCCGGCCTTGTGGACGCGGCAGCCAGTGCGGATGCGGCAGCGCGCAAGCTGTCGGTATGGCGGCGTCTGGCACGCAATCAGAGTGTGGTGATCGGTGGCGCGGCGATGGCGGTGATGCTCCTTGTCGCCATCATGGCGCCCTTCCTCGGCACCATGGATCCCGCCGAAATCAACCCGGCGTGGCGAAACAAGGTGCCGGGAACCGAACTGACCGGCACAGCCGCCGACGGTTCGCAGGGTTGGGTGTACCGGATGGGAACCGACACCCTGGGACGAGACACCTACAGCCGGGTGATCTACGGTACACGGGTCTCGCTCATTGTCGGGCTGTCGGTCGCGGGCCTGTCGATCGCCATCGGCCTGGTGGTCGGGATGGTCTCGGGCTACGTGCGCTGGCTCGACGGAATCATCATGCGGGTGATGGACGGCCTCATGGCCATCCCCGGCATCCTGCTCGCGATCGCCCTGGTCTCGCTGTCGAGTGCCGGGCTGGATACGGTGATCCTCGCCATTACGATTCCCGAAATGCCGCGGGTGGTGCGTCTCGTGCGCTCGATCGTCCTGTCAATCCGGGAGGAGCCCTACGTGGAAGCGGCCATCTCGGTCGGGACCCGACTGCCGTTGTTGCTGATCCGGCACGTGCTGCCGAACACGGTGGCGCCGCTCATCGTCATGGGAACATACATCGTGGCCTCCGCCATCCTGGTGGAGGCGATCCTGTCGTTCCTGGGTGTCGGGATCCCGCCGGAAATCCCGACCTGGGGCAACATCATGGCCGAAGGCCGGCTGCTGTTCCGGATCTTCCCGCACAACATCCTGTTCCCGGGCCTGTTCCTCGCGGTCACCGTTCTGGCGGTGAACATGCTGGGTGACGGGCTGCGCGATACCCTGGATCCACGTCTCGAGAAACGGATGTAGGCAGACCATGTCGATGGATACCGACACGGCGCTGACGGTCTCCGGACTGACGGTCGAACTGCCCAAGGGGACCGACCGCCGGCACGCGATCGAGGAAATCGACCTTCACGTCGGACGACGCGAGATCCTGTGCCTGGTCGGCGAGTCGGGCTCGGGGAAGTCGGTGACCGCACACAGCGTCATGGGACTGCTGCCGAAGGACCAGCTGACTGCGGTCGCCGGCTCGATCCGGCTGGAGGGCGAGGAACTGCGCCACGCGACGGAGGACAGGCTGCGCGATCTCAGGTGCACGCGCATGTCGATGATCTTCCAGGAGCCGATGACGGCACTCAACCCGGTGATGTCCTGCGGACGACAGATCGACGAGGTGCTGCAGACGCATACCTCGCTCGACCAGCAGGCCCGAACCGCGAAGATCCTCGACATCATGGAGCAGGTGCGCCTGCCCGATCCCCGGCGGCTGTTCAGCTCCTATCCGCACCAGCTGTCCGGCGGCCAGCGCCAGCGGATCATGATCGCCATGGCCCTGGTCCTCGATCCGGTGCTGCTGATCGCGGACGAACCGACCACGGCACTCGATGTCACCACCCAGGCCCAGATCCTCGAGCTGATCAAGGACCTGCAGGAGCGCCACGATACCGGGGTGCTGTTCATCACCCACGACTTCGGGGTGGTGGCGGAAATCGCCGACCGGGTGGCGGTGATGCAGTGGGGACGCATTGTCGAGCAGGGGACGACCGAACAGGTCCTCAAGCGGCCGGACCATCCCTATACCAAGATGCTGATCTCGTCGGTTCCGAGCCTGGTTCCGCGCCACCGCGAGACCCGCCGCGCCGCTCCGGTAGTGCTGCGCACAGAGGAACTGGCCATGACCTACAGCCAGGGCGGGATGTTCCAGTCCAAACGCTCGGTGGTGGCGGCCCAGGACGTCAACATCGAGATCCGGCGCGGCGAGACCCTCGGTATCGTCGGTGAATCGGGATCGGGCAAGACCACGGTCGCACGGTGCATTGCCCGTCTGATCGACCCGACCGGCGGGCGGATCTACATCGATGACGACGAGATCGCACGGGTGTCGGTCGGGCAGATGCGCAGCCACAGGCGGCGCATCCAGATCGTGTTCCAGGACCCGTACCGGTCGCTGAACCCCAGGCGCATGGTCGGCGCATCGATCATCGAGGGCCCGATGAACTTCGGTCAGCCGCGTGACGAGGCCCTGGCGCGGGCTCGTGAGCTGATGGGGCTGGTGCAGCTCGACCCGGATGCGCTCGACCGCTATCCGCACCAGTTCTCCGGCGGCCAGCGCCAGCGACTGTGCATCGCCCGGGCGCTCGCGATGGAACCGGAACTGCTGATCGCCGATGAGGCGGTCTCGGCGCTCGATGTCTCGGTCCAGGCCCAGGTCATGGACCTGCTCGACGACATCCGCATCCAGCTCGACCTCGCGATGCTGTTCATCACCCACGACCTGCGGGTGGCGGCCCAGGTGTGCGACCGGCTCGCGGTCATGAGTGCCGGCAAGGTGGTCGAGTACGGCGATGCGGCGGAGATCTTTGCCAACCCGAGCCACGAGTACACCAGGGCACTGTTCAGCGTCGCCCCGGGCCGGGACTGGACCTTCGGGGAGTTCCTGACGGACTGAGGACATCACCGCGAGACCGCATCGCACCGCCGACCGGGTGAGGCAAGAGGTCATCGCCACCCGGTCCGGTCCGGCAAACGACACCAGCAGATCAGGCGAGGCCCGGCCGCCAGCCTATATCGGCGTTACCGGCGTACCCCGGGGATGAAGTCGGCATCATCGCTGTCCTTCCACACAGTCATTGGCCGTTACGGCCGCGATCGATGACGAAGCCGCCACCGGATGCATCGAGGCAGGCGCCCGAGACGAAGGACGCGGCGTCGGACAGCAGGTAGAGGATAGGACCCGCGATCTCGCGAGCCTCGGCTGGCCGGCCCATGGCGATCGTCGCGGAGACGTGGTCGTGTTCGGCCGGGTTGTCGCGGACCTGGGCGGTCATGTCGGTCAGGGTCACACCGGGACGGATGGCGTTGGCACGGATGCCTTCGCGGGCAACCTCGCGCGCGAGGCCGACCGTAAACGCGTCGACCGCTGCCTTGGATGCCGCGTAGTGGCTCTTGCCCGGACGCCCGCCGATCGTGCCTGCCATCGAGGACACGTTGACGATGACCCCGCCTCCGAACCCGAGGCGGGTCGACATCCGCCGCACCGCCTCGCGGCAGCAGAGCATGGTGCCCACGACATTGGTGCGAAACAGCCTATCGAGCACGTCCGGGCGGAAGTCCGAGACCCTGAACGCGCCCCCGTCGACTCCCGCGCTGTTCACGAGCGCGGTGACCGGACCGAACGCGTCGTCGACGGCGGCGAACATGCCCGCAACCGCCGCGTCGTCGCCAACGTCGGCCCGGACCGTGATGGCCCGGTGTCCGCCGGTCTCGATCTCGTGGGCAAGCGCGTCGGCCGCGTCGGCCCGGTCCCGGTAGTTGATCGCGACGGCGAAATCGGCAGCCGCGGCAAGACGCACCGTCGCAGCACCGATTCCGCGCCCGCCGCCGGTCATCAGGAGTACCCGTTTCATACACCGCTCCCTCGTGCCGTGGCCGGTCCCGATCCGCAAGGTCCGGCCCGTGATGCCGGCCGGACGCCGTGCGATGCGGGGCTTCTCCCTGCGCCGACAGCATCATGCCCCTGGCACAGCGCCACGCCGGTGCCGGTGGACCGGGCTGTCGTGGCCGGGGGCACCACGGTCATGCTGCCGGTGCTGCTGTTCCCGATGCCAGTGTGCCGGTTCCCGATCCCGGGGTTTACTACAGGTACAGTCAGAAGCCGAACCGTGCTGCGAGTGTGGATTTTTTGTCAAGATTTCATGTACAGTTACGCTCTGATGGCCGAATCATCAATTTTTCGGCGACTGTTGGTCGAAACCGTGAGTGACCTTGCCATGATCCTCGTGCCGGTCGGGGAGGGGAACTGCGCGCACCGGTGCTGCGCCGGTGTCCGGGCCAGCCGGATTCACCGTGATTCAGGCTGTCAGCCGCCGCGGTCGTACAGGCGGTCCAGCGCGCCGCCGTAGACTTCCATGACCTTGTGGCGCCTGACCTTCAGCGTCGGTGTCATCAGGCCGTTGTCGGTGGTAAACGGCTCGCTCGCGACGATGATGCGTCGGACCCTCTCGACGGGAGAGAGCGTGGCGTTGATCTCGTTGACGCGAGCAACGAGCGCGGCCTGGAAGCGGTCGTCATCGGCAAGTGCCGCGAGATCCGGCAGGTCCAGCCGGGAGGACCATTCCCCGATGCACTCTTCCGAGGGAACCACCACCGCCGCCAGCCACGGCCGGCGGTCACCCGAGACCATGGCCTGGGCGATGTCCGGATCGACCGTGAGGAACCCCTCGACCCGGGCCGGCGACAGGGTATCGCCGCCGGAATTCACGATGATGTCCTTCTTGCGATCGGTAATGCACAGCGCTCCGTCGGCGTCGATCACGCCGATGTCGCCGGTATGCAGCCATCCGTCGACGATGGTGGCGTCGGTGCTCTCCTGGTCGCGCCAGTAGCCCTTCATCAGCAGGTCGCCGCGCACCAGGATCTCTCCGTCGTCCGCGATCCGCAGCTCGACACCCCTGAACGGCGGACCGACGGTTTCGATGCGGATACGTCCGGGTCGGTTGCAGCTGACGATCGGCGACGTCTCGGTCTGGCCGTAGCCCTGTAGAATGCGCACCCCGAGCGAGAGGAAGAACAGGCCGACGTCGCGGTTGAGCGCGGCACCGCCTGAAACGAACGCCTTGAGCCGGCCACCGAACCGGGCCGCGACCTTGCGCCTGACCAGCCGGTCGAGCAGGGGATCGAGCAGGCGGTCGGAAACCGTGAGCGAACCCGGGTCCCCGATCCGCCGCCGGCCGGTCGCCACCGCCCGGTGAAACATCGTCGCCCGCAGTCCGCCGGCCTGGTCCACGCCGCGCCGTATGCGATCGTGCAGCACCTCATAGAGTCGGGGTACCGCCGTCATGATCGTCGGGCGCGCCTCCTGCAGGTTCTGGGCGACGCGATCCGGCCCCTCCGCGTAGTAGATCTGGGCGCCGATGGTGATCGGAAACATCAGTCCGGCGGTGTGCTCGTAGGCGTGCGAGAGCGGCAGCAGGGACAGGAAGGTCTCTTCCCCGATCCCGATCTCCGCCAGCAGGTCGTGGGCGCCGGCGCAGTTGGCCAGGATCGAGGCGTGCGTCAGCATCACGCCCTTCGGCCGACCGCCGGTTCCGGACGTGTAGATCAGGCAGCACAGCGCTTCGCGCGCGATGGCACGGGCGTTGCGCCGGGTGAGCGCGGCCCGTTCGGACCCGGGGTCGGGAATCTCCTGGAGCGGCAGAATACGGGTTCCGTCGGCCGCCTCCCGGCTTCGACCCTCGTCGATCATGATGACATGTGCGCACTCCGGCACCGCCTCCGCCGCAGGCAGGACGGTGTCCATCAGGGCATCGGTGGACACGATCGCAGCACACGCGCCGGAATGCTCGATGATGTGGCGCGTGTCCTCTGTCGTGTTGGTGATGTAGGTCGGAACACTCAGGGCACCGATCGCCATCACCGCAAGGTCGGCCACCACCCACTCGGGCCGGTTTTCCGAGACGATGACGACCCGGTCGCCCTCGGTGACCCCGAGGTCGATGAGACCTGCGGCCAGTCGGCATACCTCGTCCGAGACGGTTTGCCACGACCATGACCGGTAACTGCCGTCGCGTTTTGCCCACAGGAACGGTTGATCCGTGCGACGGTCCGCCTGGTCGAAGAAGGCAGTTGCGAGATTGCCGATGCCACTGTAGTCCATCACCGTACCTTTCAACTCGTCCACCAGCAGCGAGCGGCCGGAAACGGTATGCCGGTCACCGGCATGCTCCAGAAGTGATATCGCCATGACCCCTGCCGCACAACCGCCAGCGACGCGAACGCTTCCCGACTGGAACCTCGACGATCTCTATTCGGGTCCGGATGCACCGGAACTCGAGCGCGATCTCGCGGGTGCGGAACGTGACGCACGGGCCTTCCGGGAGCGTCATGCCGGTCGCCTGGCGGACCTCTCCGGTGCGGAGCTGGGCCGGGCGGTGGCCGAATACGAGCGGATCGACGAGGTGCTCGGGCGCGTGGGCTCCTACGCCCAGCTGCTCAATGCGGCCGACCTGGCGTCACCCGAAACCGGCCGGTTCTGCCAGTCCGTCCGGGAACGGGTGACCGCCATCGCAACCGACCTGCTGTTCCTGGTTCTCGAGCTCAACCGGATCGGGCAGGAAGACCTGGACCGGGCGCTCGCCGCTCCGGAATTGGCGCGCTATGCGCCGTGGCTGCGCGACGTGCGGGCCTTTCGCGACTTCCAGCTTGGGGAGGAACTCGAGGAAGTCCTGCATCGGAAGAGCGTGGCCGGGCGCGTCGCCTGGGTCCGGCTGTTCGACGAGACACTGGCCGGCATCGTCTTCGAGGTGGATGGGGAGAGCCTCGGCCTGGCAGAGGTTCTCGACATGCTCTCGGACCGCGACGGGTCGCGCCGCAGGGCGGCGGCGCTGGCGCTTGCCCGGGAACTCCGCGCCCGGGAACGCCTGTTCTGCCTCGTGACCAACACCCTGGCCAAGGACAAGGAGATCGAGGACAGGTTGCGTGGCTACCGGGCGCCTGTCTCGATGCGCAATCTCGACAACCGGGTTGAGGACGATGTCGTCGAGGCACTGGTCTCGGCGGTGACAGCAGGGTTCAGCCGGCTTGCGCACCGCTACTACGCGATCAAGGCCCGATGGTTCGGCGTCGATACCCTCGCCTACTGGGACCGCAACGCGCCGCTTCCCGATGACGACGACCGGGAGGTGTCCTGGGACGAGGCTTGCGGGATCGTTCTGGGGTCGTGGACCGGGTTCTCTCCGCGCATGGCGGAACTCGGCCGCCGCTTCTTCGACAATCGGTGGATCGACGCCCGACCGCGGCCCGGCAAGGCGCCGGGTGCGTTTTCGCACCCGACAGTGCCGTCCGCGCATCCCTACATCCTGATGAACTATCTCGGGCGCACACGCGACGTGATGGTGCTCGCGCATGAACTCGGCCACGGAGTGCACCAGCTGCTGGCTGCGCGCCAGGGCCACCTGATGGCTGACACCCCGCTCACGCTTGCGGAGACCGCCTCGGTGTTCGCGGAGATGCTCACCTTCCAGGAGCTGCTGGCCGGCGCAGACCGGCCGGGGCAGCGCCGCGCACTGCTCGCGGGCAAGGTCGAGGACATGCTCAACACGGTGGTGCGCCAGATCGCGTTTCACCATTTCGAGACCAGGCTGCACGCGGAGCGCCGCAAGGGCGAGCTCACACCCGATGCTATCGGGGACATCTGGATCGACGTGCAGGAGCAGAGCCTCGGTCCTGCCATCCGCCTCGATGACGACTACCGCGTGTTCTGGGCCTACGTTCCCCACTTCATTCACTCGCCGTTCTACGTCTACGCCTACGCCTTCGGCGACTGCCTGGTGAACTCGCTCTACGCGGTCTACCGCGAGTCACCGCACGGGTTTTCCGACGCCTATCTCGAGGCTCTCGCCGCCGGAGGGTCGCGCCGTCACCGGGAACTGCTCGCACCCTTCGGGCTCGACGCCTCCGATCCGGGTTTCTGGGACCGCGGACTCGGACTGATCGAGACCTTCATCGATGAACTGGATGCAACCGGCTGATCGCCGCGGCGGGCGGGTACTGTTCACCGGTGCTACCCGCGCGTGTACACTGAGGCGCGTCGTCCTGCCTGTGGAGCAGTCCAATGTATGCGGTGATCTTCGAAGCGGAACCGACAGCCGAGGGCAGGGCCGAGTACCTCGACATCGCGGCGCGGTTGCGGCCCGAACTCGAAACCGTCGACGGGTTCATCTCGATCGAGCGGTTCGAGAGCCTTGCAACCCCCGGCAAGGTCCTGTCCCTGTCGTTCTGGCGTGACGAGGAAGCGGTCAGGACCTGGCGCGAGCGCCGGACACACCGTTCGGCGCAGGCCCGCGGCCGCGCCGAGCTGTTCGCCGAATACCGGATCCGGGTGGCCCGGGTGGTTCGTGACTATGACAAGGATTCGTCGCCGTGGTACCCGGCGACCTGACGGATCGTCGCGCGGCCAATGAACGGTAATGAGGACAACAGGCTCACCAGGCGGCTCGGCCGCTATGCTCGGGTAACGGGCACGGTCGGCGGCCTTGCGGCGCGCGTTGCCGGCCAGCGCTACCTCGGGCTGAACCTTCCCGGTGGCGAGCTTCCAGCCGAGATTCGCGCTGCGCTCGGCGGTCTCAAGGGGCCGTTGATGAAGGTCGCGCAGCTGCTTGCCACCATCCCGGACGTGCTCCCCGACGAGTATGTCGAAGAACTGCGCCAGCTGCAGGCAAATGCCCCTGGCATGGGACGACTGTTCGTGCGCAGGCGCATGTCGGCCGAACTCGGTCCCGGCTGGCGCAACCTGTTCTCCGGGTTCGACGAGACCGCCGCTGCCGCAGCCTCGTTGGGCCAGGTGCACCGGGCTCACGACCATGACGGCCGTATCCTTGCCTGCAAGCTCCAGTACCCCGACATGGCGTCCACCGTGGAAGCCGACCTCGCGCAGCTGCGCGTGGTCCTGGCGCTGTACGAACGCTACGACCGGGCGGTCAGGTCATCGGAGATCTACAAGGAACTGCAGGTGCGGGTCCGGGAGGAACTCGACTACTCGCTCGAGCGCCGCCACCTCGAACTGTACCGGTTCATGCTGGAGGCCGAGGAGACCGTGCATCTCGCCGAGCCGGTGGAGGAACTCAGCACCGGCCGGCTGCTGACCATGACCTGGCTGGAGGGCCAGCCGCTGCACGAGTTCATGGCCGGGAACACCGGCCTGGAGATGCGAAACCGGGTTGCGCACCACATGTTCCGGGCCTGGTACGTGCCATTCTACTACTTCGGGGTCATCCACGGCGATCCGCATCTCGGCAATTACACCTTCCGCCCTGACGGCTCGGTCAACCTGATGGACTTCGGCTGCATCAGGGTATTCCCGGCGCCGTTCGTGCGGGGCGTGATCGACCTTTATGTCGCGCTCAGGGACGGGGACGAGGAACTGGCGGTCGAAGCCTACCGGAACTGGGGATTCGACGATATCGACCGCGAGACCATCGAGGTGCTGAACCACTGGGCCCGTTATCTCTACGGACCCTTGATGGTCGACCGGGTTCGCACGATCCGGGACCGCGACGGAGGCACGGACGGGAGAAAGGTCGTCGGGCGGGTCCACGGCGAACTGAGACGGCTGAACGGGGTCAGGCCGCCGCGCGAGTTCGTCCTGATGGACAGGGCCGCGGTGGGACTCGGATCGGTGTTCATGCATCTCGGCGCCGAGATCAACTGGCACCGGCTCTTTCACGACCTGATCGACGACTTCGATCAGCACGCCATGGCGGCACGCCAGGCTTCGGCCCTGTCGCGTTTCTCCATTCCGGCGCAGGACGAGCCGGGCGCAGGCACGGATCCGGACTGACGGAATTCGGGCGGTGCCGCCCCGCGGCTCAGGACAGCAGTTCGCGCAGACTGGAAAGCAGGGTCTTGTGGAACTCGGTCCAGAGCAGCTGCAGTGTCTCTGGGTGCCGCCACCACCGGTCCATCTCGACCCGCTCGGCAAAGACCGGGAACGGATGGATCACCACGTCCGGAAGCAGCAGCGAGAGCTCGAACCGGCTGCGCGGCATGTGGTAGTTGCTGGTCACCAGCAGGATTGACCGCACCTCGTTCTTGCGGACCCAGGCCGCGGTCTCGGTGGCATTGCCCAGCGTGTCCTTGGCCTCGTGGCCGAGCTCCACGCAGCACGCAAACAGCGTGTTGGTCACGGTTTGTCCCGCCCGGGAGCGCATCTGCTGTTTCGTGACCCGCGCGTTGACCCCCGAGACAAACAGTCGTTCGGCCCGTCGATCGGACAGCAACTCGAACCCGGCTTCGAGCCGTCCGCTCCCACCGGTCAGCACCACGACCGCGTCGGCCTGTGCCGCCTGGACCGGACCCGGGCGCGGCACCTGATCGACGAAACGCAGGAACCCGGCGGCCCAGACCACGGGTGCCAGCACCAGCAGGACCACGAAGGTCCGGCGGAACGAGCTGATCCGCGCCTGCGGTGCGCCGGTCGTCATGACATCCGGCGCAGTGCGTACAGGGCCGCCAGCCGTGCTGTGACGACCGTGAGAATCGCGAATGCCACGGGAACGGCCGCGACGATGACCCAGTCGAGCAGCGACAGGGCAGCCGGGGAAAGCTGGACGGGCAGCGCTTGCCCTCTGCCGCCATTTTCCCTGGCGAGTCCCGTGACGGCGAGTACGGTACCGATCGCGCACAGTCCGCCCAGTCCGCAGACCGGAAGCGTGGTGCCGACCATGTGACCCTGGAACCTGCGGGCAATGTAGGTGTCACGCGCTCCCATGAGCTTGAGCAGTTCGACGATGTCACGGTTGACCGTCAGGCCGGACAGGATCGCGAAGACGACCGAAATCACCGCCACGAGCCCGACCAGGAGAACCACGATCCAGCCTCCCCGTGCCAGTGTCGACGCGGTGGCCGCCACCCGAGAGAGCCAGAGCCCGTGATCGTCGAGCACCGAGCCGGGCGCGACAGAGGTAATCCGCTCGCCGAGCCTGGTGAAGTCCACCTGGGCGCCGCGTTCGAGCTGGACGTCGATCATGAGCGGGAGTGGAAGTTCGGCAATCAGGGACTCGCCGAGCCACGGTTCAAGCAGTGCCCTGGTCCGCGCATTTTCCAGGACCGCATGGGCGTGGACGCCCGGTGTCTCGTCGAGGATTGCCGTGACAGAGTCGATCCTGTTCAGGGGCCCGTTCGAGGCCGGTTGTGATGCTTGGGGAACCTGGACCGTGACCACGCCGGCGAGCGACAGCGACCAGCGGTCGAGCACCGTCTGCGCAAACAGGGCGCCGGCTACGGCAAGTGTCGCAAGGTAGACCATGACCCCGACGGTCCAGCCCAGGAAGGCGACGGTGTTTCCGTGGCTGACAGCGAATTCACGTCTGCTGCGTCGCGCCATCCCTGCCATCACTTCCGGTAGACGGTCGATGCGGAGGAGTACCTCGAGTATTGCATCTCGACGCCCTCACCGATGATCACGAGGCGGGGATGCCGATACCTCGAGACCATGTTTTCGTTGTGGGTGGCGATCAGCACGGTGGTCCCGGCACGATTGAGTTCCTCGAACAGGAACAGCAGGCGGTCGGCCAGCCGGTCATCCACGTTTCCGGTGGGCTCGTCCGCCAGCAAGAGTGACGGACGCGCAATGACTGCCCGGGCGATGGCGATCCGCTGCTGCTGGCCGCCTGACAGTGCCGGTGGACGCGCATCCAGATACCGTGACAGCCCGACCCATTCGAGCAGTTCCGACACGTGCCGGTGAATTACCGATTCCCGTTCTCCGGCAATGCGCAGCGGCAGGGCGACGTTCTCAAGCACGCTCAGGTGATCGATCAGCCGGAAATCCTGGAACACGATGCCGATGCGCCGGCGGATTTTCGCGATGTTGGACGCGTTGCCCTGGTGCGGATCGCGGCCGAAGATCCGTACCTGTCCCCGGCTCGGTCGCAGCGCCAGGTACATCATGCGCAGGATCGACGACTTGCCCGCCCCGCTGCGTCCGGTGAGGAAATGGAAACTGCCCAGCGGAATGTCGAAGGTCACGTTGCGCAGAATGGGCGGACTGTCTCCATAGCGCATCTCGACATTGTCGAACGAGACGATACTGTCGGATGCCATCATGCTCATGATTCGGGTTCACTCGCCCTGCGGGTAGTACCTGGCGTACCCATACACGTTGCGCTCGCGCCGTGCGGAGAATAATGCCGACGTTTTGCCGGACTGCAACGACCGGTTTCGCATCCGGTAATCAGAACCGCTGCAACAACCGGTCAATGTAATCGAGTTCGAGCTGCGGTCGGTTGATTTCGCCCGAACGGCGGTGCAGTTCGTCGCGAATCCGCCGGGTCTTCTGGAAGTCGGGTTCGTCGGGAATTCCGATGATGGACTCGCTGTCATGACCGTCTCCCGGCCGGCGCGGACTGAGCGGATCGCGTGTCCCGCTGCGGGGAGCGCTGCTGCCCGACGGCTGCTGCCGGCCGGCGCTGCGCTGGAGCAACTGGTCCAGGAGCGCCTGTTCGGCACGGCGCAGCTGTTCGATCGCGGTGGCCTGGGATCCAAGCGCGCTGCCGGGTTGCTCGCGGTCAAGCGACCTGGTTGCATCTCCCATCGAGCGTTCTGCCTGCTCGAGGCTGGACGGGACCTCCTGGCTCAATTCGCGCAGCCGGTCGCGGATCGACTGCAGGCTGCGCTGCAGCTCCCGCTGGGCCTCGGCCAGCTCCTGCGGCGTCATGCGCCGGAATTCCGCCTCCCCCTCGGTTGGCGGATCCCTCGTATCGCCTTGGCCAGGCTGGCTGCGCCGCTGCATGTAGGTCTCGTCGAGCAGTTCCTGCTGCCTGCGCTGCATCGCTCCCAGCTGCTGCATCATCTGGTCGAGCGCCCTTTCCTCGGGCGAGGCCCGGCGCTGGTCCATGTTGAGATTCTCCAGCATCTCCTGGAGCCGGGAGAGCATCTGCTGCGCCTGGCTGCGCGCGCCGGTCTCCGCCAGGTCCCTGATCCGGTCCAGCATCTTCTGCAGGTCCTCGCGGCGAACGCCGTTGGCATCGTTCCCGGTCTGGGTCGATGATTGTTGCTGCGGCGGGTTGCGCGCCATTTCCTGGGCCATGGCCTGCAGGTATTCGTCCAGTGCTTCCCTGAGCTGATCGACCAGTTGCCTGATTTCCTGGTCGGAGGCATCCGAGGCGAGGGCCTCCTGCAACTGGCGCTCCAGTTCACGGACCCTTTGTACGGCGTTGGACAAGCCGCCGTCCTCGATCCGCAGCGCCGTTTTCCACAGCAACTCGGCCACCTCCTGGTCGGCGGTTCCGTCGGTAACGAGGCGCAGTCGTTGCGCCGCCGACTTCAACGCCAGGAAGGCCACTACGTCGTGCCCGTAGGCGTGCGGTCGACCCGCCAGGGTGAGCACGACCCGCGCCACGTCGCCACGGTCTTCCGGGCGCAGCAGCAGGCGCCGGCGTTGCTCGATCACCGCCCGGGCTATCGGGTGCAGGAACACCCGCTCCGGCAGGATCAGGTCCTCGGGCTCGGACCGGCCAGCCTGACCCGCACCGTCAGACGCCCGCAGAACCATTCGGACCGCGCGACCGGCCCACGGGTGCGGAGTGAGGTCGTGAATGCCCTGGCCGGCATGTTCGGTCCGTCCCGGTGTGATCGGCGGCATGGCGCGTTCGAGCACCTCCTCGCCGACGCTGCCATCCTCGTCAAGCAGTCTGATCTCGATCACCGTCGAAGCCAGGCCATAATCATCGCGGGCTTCGTAGAAGATCGAGACACTCCCGCGCCGGGTCGCGGAAGGCGGGCGGGCGAACCGGACGCTGGGCGGCAGGTCGGGTACCACGTTGACGGACCAGTTCGCGAGATCCTGTCCGTTGTGGCGAATGGCAAATGCCGCGCTCGTGTCGATCTGACGGCGAACCCGATAGGTCTGCGGGGCCAGTTCCTCGAACGCCGCCGCCTCCTCCACGTGGTCCGTGAGGACACGCAGCACAGGAGCCGCTCCGGAACCGTTCACGGTGGCGAAAAGCACGCTGTTGACCGGAGCTGCCAGAGGGCCGGCCTGCGTGTTCCGCTCAAGCAAAATCGGCGCCCGTCCGGTGTAGGCGGGCGGGTCGATCCACGCGTCGACGGTGATGTCTGCGGTTGCAACCATCCCCGACAGGTCGGGCACGAAAGCGGCGGACAACCTCGCGACCGGGTCGTTCCTGGCCGCGACCAGGGCAACGATGAGCGCGATCCCGATTCCGGCCCGCAGTCCGACGGGATCGAGATACGACAGGACCGGTCGCGGTGGCCCGAGCTGCACGACCGGGAGCGAGTGCGCGACCCGCTGCTGCCAGGCCCGCCCCCGCCGTTCAGCGCGCGGGGCGAACCCGGTTGGGGTGGGCCGGGGGGGCGCGCGGGGGAGGGGGGGCGCGCCCCGCGGCTGCCAGGCCCGCCACAGCCGTTCAGCGCGCGGGTCGAACCGGTTGGCGGCCTGTTCGCTCAGGGTCGTGAGCGGGCGGTGCGCAAGGTTGCTGTCGGTCTCGAGCCGGCGGCGAGCCGCCGCCTCGTCCGGCACTTCGAACCCCTGGACGGCGCGGCGCAACAGCCAGAGAACCAGGACTGCAAGTGCGACCAGCAGGCCGACGTGGGCCAGGGGGCCCAGCACGAGGGCTAGCAGCTGGGGAAGTTCGAGCAGTGCGGCTGCGAGCACCGCCAATGCGACGCCGAGGGAAGGAGACGCCGAGCGAAGCAGTGATTCCCAGACCAGCACCAGCCGGGCGAACCTCAGGCGGGCGTGGTACTGACCGGAGCCGGTGACCTTCATCCCTCGTCCCTCGTTACCTTGCAACCGGTCAATGTCATGTCACCAGTCCCCCGCGGTCAAGGACCCCCCGGCCGGTCGGCCAGCCAGTCCGGCACCCGTTCAAGCGCAAGTGCTTCCTCGACGGTCTGCCGGCGCCGGACCACCGCGAACCGGTTCGCCTTCACCAGCACCTCCGGGACCAGTGGCCGGGTGTTGTAGGTCGACGCCATGACGGCGCCGTAGGCGCCGGCGTCGAGAATGGCCAGCAGGTCGCCGCCATCGGGAACGGCCATATCGCAGTCCCTGGCAATATAGTCGCCGCTCTCGCAGATCGGCCCCACAAGGTCGCATCGCCGCACCGGGGCCCTGGCATCGGCCCGGGTGACCGGCACCACCCGGTGGCGGGCTTCGTAGAGCGTCGGCCTGATGAGGTCGTTCATTGCGGCGTCGGCGATCACGAACCACTTGTCCGCACCCGGCTTCGTGAACAGGACCCGGGTGACGAGCACGCCGGCGTCGCCGACCAGGAACCGCCCCGGTTCGAACCCGAGCCGGCAGCCGAGATCACCCACCGTGTCCGCGACGATGCGCGCGTAAGCGTCCAGGGCGGCCGGCATGGTTCCGTCGTAACCGATCCCCAGTCCGCCACCGAGATCGAGATGATCGATCCGGTGCCCGGCGCCGCGCAGCATGCAGGTCATCTCCCGCAGCCGAAGGTAGGCGCTGCGGTAAGGTGACAGGTCGAGCAGCTGCGAGCCGATGTGCATCGACAGGCTCTCGAGCCGTATGCCGGAAAGCGTGGCCGCCCGGTCGAACAGCTCGGGTGCGCGGGCGATGTCGACCCCGAACTTGTTTTCCCGTGTGCCGGTGGTGATCTTGGCGTGGGTTCCGGCGTCGACATCGGGATTGACCCGCAGTCCCGCGTACGCGGTGACCCCGAGGCCGGTGGCGACTTCGGCCAGGAGTTCGAGTTCGGCGCCGGACTCGACGTTGAACTGCCCGATACCGGCGTGCAGGGCAGCCGACAGTTCGTCGCGGGTCTTGCCGACACCGGCAAACACGATGCGTTCAGCCGGGACCCCCGCCCGGAGCGCCCGGGTCAGTTCGCCGCCGGAGACGATGTCGACGCCGGCGCCGGCGTCGGCCAGCAGCGAGATCACCGCGAGATTGGAGTTGGCCTTGACCGCGTAGTAGATGCTGGCGTCAACCCCGGCGAAGGCCCGGACGAACGCTTCGTAGCGTGCCCGGATGGCACCCGCCGAATAGCAGTAGAACGGTGTTCCCACCTCGCGGGCGATGTCGTCGACGGCGACCTGTTCAACATGGAGGGACCCGCCCCGGTACGTGATGCTGGACACGCGATTCCGCCTTCCTGTCATTCAGTTGGACGGATAGCTTCGCGGGTGCGTGGCTGCGGCCGGGTTCGCGGGCTTCGGATCCCCGCGCTTGCCGCACGCGGCAAGCGGCAGCGCGAGAGAGACGAACAACGCTGCCATCAGCACCCAGTGCATGCGGGTCTTCATGTACCAGTCCCCACGGGTCGGGTCCGGAGGAACCGGTCGCGTGCGGTCCGCGCCGCCTGCCGGACGTTGACCGGTGCGGTACCGCCGAAGCTGGTTCGACTTGCCACCGACCGCGACGGGTCCAGCACCTCGAAGACCGCCTCGGTGATCCGCGGCTCGATCGACCGCATCGAGGCGAGGTCGAGCTGGTCGAGCCGGCAGCCGCGTTCCTCCGCCAGCCGTACCACCGCGCCCGTGATGTGATGCGCGGACCGGAACGGCATGTCGAGGCTGCGGACCAGCCAGTCGGCAAGATCGGTCGCGGTGGCGAAGCCAAGGTCAGTCGCCCGGCGCATGGCGGGCGCGTTCGCCCGAAGGTCGCGGACCATTCCGACGGTGGCTGCGATGCACATGTCGAGGGTGTCGGCGGCATCGAATAACGGTTCCTTGTCTTCCTGCATGTCCTTGCAGAACGCCAGTGGAAGTCCCTTCATCATGACCAGCAGCGCCTGCAGCGCGCCGAAGATGCGTCCGGCCTTGCCGCGGACCAGTTCGGCCGCATCCGGATTGCGCTTCTGCGGCATGATCGAGCTGCCGGTGGTAAACGCGTCGCTGAGACGCACGAAGTCGAACTGGGCACTGGTCCAGTTGACGATTTCCTCCGCGAACCGCGACAGGTGCATGGCGGCGATCGCGGCGGCAGCGAGAAACTCCAGCGCAAAGTCCCGGTCCGACACCGCATCCATAGAGTTGGCCATCGGCCGGTCGAAACCGAGCGCAGATGCGGTGTGGTCGCGGTCGATCGGAAACGACGTCCCGGCCAGCGCGGCAGCGCCCAGCGGACATTCGTTCAGGCGGGCGCGGCAGTCGGCGAAACGGCCACGGTCGCGGCCGAACATCTCCACGTAGGCCAGCAGATGGTGCCCGAACGTGACCGGCTGTGCCGCCTGGAGGTGGGTAAAGCCGGGCATGACTGTCTCGGCCCCGGCCTCGGCCTGGTCGATCAGGGCTTCCTGGAGTGCCATGAGGGCGTCGTCGAGCCTGTCGATCGCGTCCCGGACCCACATCCGGAAGTCCGTTGCGACCTGGTCGTTGCGCGACCGCGCGGTATGCATCCGGCCAGCGGCATCTCCCACGAGTTCCGCGAGCCGCGATTCGACATTCATGTGAATGTCCTCGAGACTGCGGCTGAACGCGAAGTGGCCATCCTCGATCTCGCGGCGGACCTGGTCGAGGCCGCGCGCGATCAGCCCGGCGTCCTCCTGGCTGATCAGGCCGCGGGCTGCGAGCATTTCGGTGTGGGCGCGCGAACCGGCGATGTCCTGGGCGTAGAAGCGCCGGTCGAAGTCGATCGAGGGGTTGATCTCCTCCATGACCGCCGACGGGCCGTCCCGGAACCGCCCGCCCCACATTGCGCTGGAGGCGCGACTGTCGGTATCCCTGTGCCGGTTCGTCACTGCCCGGAGGCCTTCCTTTGCACGCGAGAACGAGAAACATGGGTCATGCGGTCCGGTCCCTGCTGATCACTGTCTTCCTGGCCTGCACGATGCCGGTCGCATGGGCGGCGTCGACCGACGGGTTGTTCGGGTTTGTCCGCCACGACCCTCCCGTCCCGGCGCCAGACACACAGTTCATAGGGTCAGGCGGAACCCCTATCAAGCTTGCAGCGTTTTCGGACCGGTTCGTGCTGGTGAATTTCTGGGCGACCTGGTGCGCACCGTGCGTGCACGAACTGCCGTCGCTCGCCGCACTGCGCGCGGCGATCCCCGATCCGCGTTTCGAGATCGTGCTGGTCTCGATCGACCGCAAGGCGGAGGAGGCGACCGGGCCGTTCCTGGAGGAAATGCAGATCACGTCGCTGGTCTCGACCCATGATCCCAGGGCCGGGCTGATGCGCGCACTCGAGGTGCGTGCCCTTCCCACCACCGTGCTGATCGGGCCCGGCGGAAACCAGCTCGGCCGGCTGGTCGGACCCGCCGACTGGGCTTCGCCCGAGGCGGTCGCGCTGATCGGCGAATTCCTGGCCGGGGAGTGAAGGGACCGGCTACCGGGTCGGAACCGGAACGTCGCCGGAGTAGTCGTAGAAACCGCGGCCGGCCTTGCGTCCCAGCCAGCCCGCCTCGACGTAGCGGACCAGAAGCGGGCACGGGCGGTACTTCGAGTCAGCCAGCCCGTCATAGAGCATGTGCATGACCGCAAGGCAGGTATCCAGGCCGATGAAGTCGGCCAGCTGCAGCGGGCCCATGGGGTGATTGGCGCCGAGCCGCATCGCGGTGTCGATCGACCGGACCGACCCCACGCCCTCGTAGAGCGTATAGACCGCCTCGTTGATCATCGGCAGCAGGATCCGGTTGACGATGAAGGCCGGGAAGTCCTCGGCTTCGGCAACGGTCTTGCCGAGACGCTCGGCCAGGTCACGGACGGCCTCGAAGGTCTCCCTTTCGGTCGCGATGCCCCTGATCAGCTCGACCAGCTGCATCACCGGAACCGGGTTCATGAAGTGCATGCCGATGAACCTGCCTGGCCGGTCTGTGGTCGCGGCGAGGCGGGTGATCGAGATCGACGAGGTGTTGGTGGCGACCAGCGCATCGGCGCGCAGGTGCGGTGTCAGGGTCTTGAAGATGTCCCGCTTGACGTCTTCGCTCTCGGTGGCGGCCTCGATCACGATGTCGCAGTCGGACAGCTCGGCATAGTCGGTTCCGGTCGAGATCCGCGTCATTGCCGTCACGACCTCCTCGTCGGAGATCCGCCCGCGGCTGGCCTGGCGCGCCAGGTTGCGCTCGATCGAGTCCCGGGCCGCGGTGAGAATGTCCGGGCCGAGGTCGATGAGCCGCACCTCCAGGCCGTGCAGTGCGCAGACATGTGCGATGCCGGAGCCCATCTGGCCGGCACCGATCACTCCTACCCGGTTCAGCACGGTTCACACTCCAGGTTCAGGTACCGTAGCCCTGCCGTTCCAGTTCCTCCTCAAGTTCCGGAACGGCCTTGAACAGGTCAGCCACCAGTCCGTAGTCGGCCACCTGGAAGATCGGTGCTTCCTCGTCCTTGTTGATGGCGACGATCACCTTGCTGTCCTTCATGCCGGCAAGGTGCTGGATGGCACCGGAGATGCCGACGGCGATGTAGAGTTCCGGCGCGACCACCTTGCCGGTCTGTCCGACCTGGTAGTCGTTCGGGACGTAGCCCGCGTCCACGGCGGCGCGCGATGCGCCGACCGCCGCGCCGAGCCGGTCGGCCACCGCCTCGATCAGCGGGAAGTTCTCACCCGACTGCATGCCCCGCCCGCCCGAGATCACGACCCGGGCCGATGTCAGTTCCGGGCGCTCCGAGGAACTGAGTTCCGACCCGACGTAGCGTGACAGGCCGGCGTCGCCGGCCGCACCGAGCGCGGTGACAGTCCCGGACCCGCTTCCGGTCTCCGCGGCCTCGAACGCGGTGGTGCGCACGGTGATCAGCTTGACGGCATCGGACGACTGCACGGTGGCAAGGGCATTGCCGGCATAGATCGGTCGAACGAAGGTGTCCGCGTCGACCACTTCGGAAATGTCCGAGATCTGCTGGGTGTCGAGCAATGCCGCGGCGCGCGGCATGACGTCCTTGCCGAAGGTCGTCGCCGGCGCCAAGACGTGGGTGTAGTCGGCAGCCACCTGCACCAGCAGCCGGGCCATGTTTTCCGCCAGGCCGTTGGCATACTCCGGAGCGTCTGCCAGCTTCACGGTGCCGACCCCGGCGACTGACGCCGCCTGTTCGGCCACGCCGGCGCAGTCGTGCCCGGCGACCAGAAGCTCCAGGCCGCCGCCGATCGCGAGACCGGCGGTGACAGCGTGCAGCGTTGCCGGCTTGAGTTCGCTGTTGTCGTGTTCCGCAACGATCAGGACCGCCATGATCAGATCACCTTCGCGTCATTGCGCAGCTTGTCCACCAGTTCGGTGACGGTTTCGACCTTGACCCCGGCCTCGCGTCCGGGCGGCTCCACCACCCGCAGCACCCGCAACCGCGGCGCCGGATCCACCTCCAGGTCTTCGGGGGTGTACTGGTCGATCGGCTTGCGCTTCGCCTTCATGATGTTGGGAAGCGAGGCGTAGCGCGGCTCGTTGAGGCGCAGGTCCGTTGTCAGGATCACGGGCAGGGCGAGCTCGATGTTCTGCAGGCCGCCGTCCACCTCTCGGGTGGCGCTGACCGTATCGCCGGCGATCTCGAGCCTGGAAATGAAGGTAGCCTGACCCCAGCCGAGCAGCGCCGCCAGCATCTGGCCGGTCTGGTTACAGTCGTCGTCGATCGCCTGCTTGCCGAGAATGATGACCTTCGGCTCTTCCTTCTCGGCGAGCGCCCTGAGGATCTTCGCGACCGCGAGCGGTTCGGTCTCGCCGTCGTGGAGCACGTGGATGCCGCGGTCGGCTCCCATTGCCAGCGCGGTCCGGATGGTCTCCTGACATTTCTGTTCGCCGATCGAGACGGCAACCACCTCCTCCGCGATCCCGGCTTCCCGCAGACGCAGGGCCTCTTCGACCGAGATTTCGTCGAAGGGGTTCATCGACATCTTGACGTTGGCGAGTTCGATACCCGTCTGGTCGGCCTTGACCCGGGCCTTGACGTTGTAATCGATCACCCGCTTGACGGGGACGAGCACCTTCATGGCGACTCCGGCTGCGCTGCGGAAGGGGGGACCCGCACACGTGGCAGGCAAGCGGGTCTTAGGTAAGCGTCATCACGCTGTCAAGCGCCGGTGCGGCGGCGCCGCAGCTGAATCGGGGCATACCGTTCCCGGAAACGCAACCGGGACTGCCGACACGCCCTGACCAGCGGATTCCCGGTGCCGGTTTCACAGCCTGTCACGCCTGACCGTCTTCAGGGGTTCCCAGTTGCATCACTGAGGTGCGGCCAGTCCTGCGAGCCCCCTTCGAGTACCCTGGAGTCCGCTTGCAGCGATCCCGGTTCCGCGAACGGTGATCGTCGCGTTTCTCATGAGTGACACGCGATGCCGGCAGGCTGACTGAGCACCGCCGGTATGGACGCGGCCCGTCCCCCGGGATAGGCACTGCACGGATGTCAGGCTGCCACTGCCCGCATGGCTTCTGCAGCACGAGAGTGACCGCGGGTGTCTGTATCTGGATGGACCGATGTCGCACCGGGAAGGTTGCGAAGGGTGCTGCGGCTTTTTGGGTCGCGCGTTCCTGGGCAACGGTTTTCGACCTCTCTTTCTTGCGGCCGGCCTGTGGGCCGCAACGGTCGTGCCGCTGTGGATCGCGGTGTGGGAGGGCGCGATCGTCTTTCCGGGATCGGGCAGTCCGTCCCTGTGGCACGTTCACGAGATGGTATTCGGCTATGTAGGGGCGGCGCTCGGCGGGTTCCTGCTGACCGCGGTTCCGAACTGGACGGGCCGCCCGCCGGTTCGCGGCGCTTCGCTCGCAGCGCTTGCCCTTGCCTGGCTGGCCGGCCGGGCAGCCGTCTGGTGGGGCGGCGAACTGGGCTTCGTCGCCGCGGCCGGCATCGATCTTGCGTATCTCGCGGCCCTGACGGGCCTGGTCGGGAGGGACATCGTCGCGGCCCGCAACTGGCGCAACCTGCCGGTCCTCGCCTTGCTCACGCTGCTTCTCGCCGCCAATTTCCTGTTTCACCTGTCCGCGGCCGACATTGCCGATACCGGTGCAGCGGGCACGCGGCTGGCGGTTGCCGCGATCGTGATGATGATGAGCGTGATCGGCGGGCGCATCGTGCCGAGCTTCACGCGCAACTGGCTGCCGGAGCCGGACCGTCCGAAGATCGCCGTGCCGCCGACCCGGTTCGACAGGGCAGCACTCGTCCTGACCGCCGTTGCCCTTGCGGCGTGGGTCGTTTCGGCGCCCGCGCAGGTGACAGGGAGTTTCCTGGTTGCCGCCGGCGCCGCCAACGCGATCCGGCTCGTGCGCTGGCGCGGCTGGCTGACGCTCGGCGAACCCCTGGTCGCGGTCCTTCACCTGGGATACCTGTGGCTGGTGGCCGGTCTTGCCCTGCTCGGGGTTTCGATGCTCGGCGGGCAGGTGACGGCGGCGCTGGCCCTGCACGTCCTGACGATCGGTGCGATGGGTACGATGACGCTCGCCGTGATGACCCGGGCGATTCTCGGCCACACCGGCCGCGAGCTTCGGGCCGGGCCCGGGACCGTCGCGATCTACGGGCTGGCCACGACGTCGGTCCTTGCGCGCTGTGCGTTCGAGATCGCTCCCGGCGCGATTCCGATATGGGTGACCGCCTGCTTCTGGTTCCTGGCCTTCGCCGTGTTTCTCGCACTCTACGCACCGCCGCTGTTCCAGCCGCGGCGGGCATGAGCCGGACGCGGCAACCGGGAACCGGTCCGGCAGAACACGGTTTTCAGGCTGGATGGCATTCTTGCGGAAGCGTCGGTCGGGAGCTGCCGAAGTGCCGATGCGGGAAGCCTCCTGACGCGACCGGCCCCGCGGCGCCTTGCTGCGCGCGCATCACCGGCCTGCGAGAACACCCGGTGAGGAGAACGGGTGGGAACGGCGGTCCCGTCATCACCCGGCGGAACTGCGGTTCCGGGAAAGCGGGAAGGGTGTCGGACGGTCCGTCGGGGGACGGCGGCGGGAGGCATCGCCCGGTCGATGCGGCACCCTGTCGGCAGGCCGCCCCGTGACCGGTGCGGGACGTTCGGTCCGAAGGCGCTGACTGTCCGCGGGCGGCGACCGGGTTCCTCCGGTAGCAAATTGACGTTGAACACGACCACGAATACCCTGAACCGCTGGGCCGTCGAAGGCGGGCCCGACACCAGACACCACGGGAAGCAGAAAGGCAGACACCAGGGCAACCGAATTCGACGAACGCAGTGCACCGTCCTGTTGGAGTCACAGCAGCGGTTCGGTTGACCGGAAGTTCCCAGAAGGAGGCCGGTTCGATGCACGACCTGTCGGGTGTGACCAAGGGTGATCAGTATCGCGCACTTGGGCTCGGTACTTTTTCGTTCACCGTATGCTTCGCTGTCTGGACGATCTTCTCGATCATCGGCGTCAGGATCAAGCAGGACCTCGGATTGTCCGAAACCGAGTTCGGCATCCTCGTGGCGACGCCGGTCCTGACCGGATCAGTCAGCCGGATCTTTCTCGGCGTGTGGACCGAACAGTATGGCGGCCGCCTGGTCTTCACGATCCAGATGCTTGCGACCGCGGTTGCCTGCTGGTTGCTGTCCGAAGTGCAGACCTACGAGGTGTTCCTCATCGCCGCACTCGGCGTCGGGCTCGCCGGCGGATCCTTCATCGTCGGTATCGCCTACACGTCGCAGTGGTTCGAGAAGGAACACCAGGGCACGGCGCTCGGAATCTTCGGCGTCGGCAACGTGGGTGCGGCGGTAACGAATTTCGGCGCGCCGTTCCTCGTCCTCGCATTCGGCTGGGAAGAGACCGCCCGAATCTATGCCGTCGCGCTGGCGATCACCGCCGTGGGCTTCTGGCTGCTGGCCAGGCCCGACCCGGCACAGGTTGCGCGACAGCGCGAGGGACGCAAGCCGGTTTCGGCACAGGAGCAGCTGGCGCCGCTCAGGAACATGCAGGTCTGGCGCTTTGCGACCTACTACTTCTTCGTGTTCGGCGGCTTCGTTGCGCTCGCCTCCTACCTGCCGAGATTCTACGTCGGCGCCTACGACCTTTCGCTCGCGGCTGCCGGCATGCTGGCGGCGGCCTATTCCATGCCGGGCTCGGTGTTTCGCGCGCTTGGCGGCTGGATGTCGGACAGGTGGGGTGCGCGTTTCGTCATGTACCTGACCTTCATCGTGTCGCTGGCGTGCCTGTTCGTCATGAGCTACCCGCGTACCGACTACATCGTGCAGGGCATCGAGGGACCCATCGAGTTCTCCTTCGGAATCAGCCTGCCGGTCTTCGTGGTGCTCAGTGTCCTGCTGGGCTTCGTGATGTCGCTGGGCAAGGCCGCCGTCTACAAGCACATTCCGGTCTACTACCCGCATCATGTCGGGTCGGTCGGCGGACTGGTCGGCATGATCGGCGGGCTGGGCGGGTTCGTGCTGCCGATCGCGTTCGGAATCCTGAATGACCTGTTCGGCGTCTGGACAAGTTCGTTCATGCTCATGTTCGCGATCGTGCTGGTCAGCACGGTCTGGATGCATGTTGCGATTCGCCTGATGGAACGTCGCCGGTATCCGGAACTGGTCGGGGAGCGCTACCTCAGCGATGTCCCGGAGCAGCCGCAGCCGCCTACCGGAACGTAACGGACCACGACGCGGGCAATGGAGCCAGGCGGGCCGGATTAGGGGAGGGAGATGGCCAGAAACCTGACGAACTGGGATCCGGAAGACGAGAAGTTCTGGAACGCCGAGGGCAAGCGTATCGCGACACGCAACCTGTGGATCTCGATCCCCTGCCTGCTGTGCGGCTTCGCGGTCTGGCTCTACTGGGGGATCATCACCGTCCAGATGATCAACCTGAAGTTCCCCTTCAGCCAGGCGGAACTGTTCACCCTTGCCGCAATTGCCGGACTGAGCGGCGCGACCCTGCGGATCCCCTCGTCGTTCTTCATCCGCATCGCCGGCGGCCGCAACACGATATTCCTCACGACAGCCCTGCTGATCATTCCCGCGGCGGGCACCGGTTTCCTGCTGCAGGATCCGGAAACACCGTTGTGGCAGTTTCAGATCATGGCGCTGCTGTCGGGCTTCGGCGGCGGCAACTTCGCGTCCTCGATGTCGAACATCTCGTTCTTCTACCCCAAGAACGTGCAGGGCTACTCGCTCGGCATGAACGCCGGGCTCGGCAATTTTGGCGTCACCACGATGCAGATCCTGGTCCCCCTCGTGATGACGGTCGGGGTCTTCGGCGGCTCGGCGCTCATCCTTGCCAACAGCTCGGGCACGCTGGTCGGAAAGATCCCGGCGGGCACCGAAACCTACATCCACAATGCCGGCTACATCTGGGTTGCCATCCTGGTTCCCCTGGTGATCGCCGCCTGGTTCGGCATGAACAACATCACCGCGGAGCATGTTTCGCCGGGCCTCGACTCGACCGTCGGCGCCTTTGGCAAGATCCTGGGCATGCTGGCCGTCGGTCTCGTCACCGCCGCCATCGGCCTGTGGCTCCTGCTGCCGGAGAGCGCGGGCGGATCCGGCCTCGAACTCAGCAAGTGGATCGTCCTGCCGCTCGTGATCGCGGCCACGGTCTTTGCGCTGAGGCTCATTCGCGGCCCCATACGCCAGAGCCTTGAACAGCAGTACGCGATCTTCAGGAACAAGCATACCTGGGCAATGACGGTCATCTACACGATGACCTTCGGCTCGTTCATCGGCTACGCCGCTGCCTTCGGCCTCGCGATCAAGGTCGTGTTCGGCTTCCAGCATATCGAGGTGGACGGCGTCGTGACCCACACGACGGTGAATCCGAACGGGCCGAGCGCGTTGATGTATGCATGGACCGGCCCCTTCATCGGCGCGCTGATCCGCCCGATCGGTGGCATGATCTCCGACCGGTTCGGCGGGGCGCTTGTCACGCAGATCATATCCGTCGTCATGGTCGCCTGCGCGCTGGGCGTGGCCTATTTCCTGTCTCTCGCCTACGCGTCGGAGACGCCGGAAGACTACTTCCTGCCGTTCCTGGTTCTGTTTCTGATCCTGTTCGCGGCCACCGGGATCGGTAACGGGTCAACCTTCCGCACCATCGCCGTCGTCTTCGACAAGGTCCAGGCGGGCCCCGTTCTCGGCTGGACGTCGGCCGTCGCCGCCTATGGCGCCTTCATCATTCCGAAGGTGTTCGGCGAACAGATCAAGGCAACGACACCGGAATATGCGCTGTACGGCTTCGCGGCTTTCTATACGATCTGTATCGGCATCAACTGGTGGTTCTATCTGCGCAGGAACGCCTATGTGAAGAACCCGTAGGGAGGCGGAAACTCATGAGCCATTTCCTCGACCGGTTGACCTTCTTCAGGAAGACCGTGGACACCTTCGCGGACGGGTATGGCATCGTGACCAGCGAAGACCGCGAGTGGGAGGATTCCTACCGGGCGCGCTGGCAGCACGACAAGGTGGTGCGCTCGACCCATGGCGTAAACTGCACCGGCTCCTGCAGCTGGCAGATATACGTCAAGGGTGGGATCATCACCTGGGAGACGCAGCAGACCGACTATCCGCGCACCCGCCCGGACCTGCCGAACCACGAACCCCGCGGCTGTTCGCGCGGGGCCAGCTACTCCTGGTACATCTACAGCGCCAACCGGCTCAAGTATCCCCTGGTTCGCAGCCGGCTCGTCCGGTACTGGCGCGAAGCGCGCAGGACCATGGCGCCGGTCGCCGCCTGGGCGTCGATCGTCGAGGACGAGGCCAGGCGCAGCGACTACCAGCGTGTGCGCGGCCTCGGCGGCTTCGTGCGTTCCGACTGGGAGGAAGTCAACGAGATCATTGCCGCGGCAAATGTCTACACGATCAGGACCCACGGGCCCGACCGCATCATCGGCTTCTCGCCGATCCCGGCCATGTCCATGGTCTCCTACGCTGCAGGCTCACGGTATCTCTCGCTGATCGGCGGGGTGTGCATGAGCTTCTACGACTGGTACTGCGACCTGCCGCCGTCGAGCCCGCAGACCTGGGGCGAGCAGACCGACGTGCCGGAGAGCGCGGACTGGTACAACTCGACCTTCCTGATGATGTGGGGCTCGAACGTGCCGCAGACGCGCACGCCCGACGCCCACTTCATGACCGAGGTCCGCTACAAGGGCGCGACGACGGTGACGGTCACGCCCGACTACAGCGAGGCGTCCAAGTTCGCCGATGTCTGGCTCAATCCGAAACAGGGTACCGACGCCGCCCTCGCCCTCGCGATGGGGCACGTGATCCTCAGGGAGTGGCATCTGGCCGGCAGGAGCCCGTATTTCGAGGACTACTGCCGCCGGTATACCGACATGCCGTTCCTGGTCACCCTGCGGCATACGGAAAACGGATACGTGCCCGACCGCATGCTGCGCGCGGCCGACCTGCCGGGCGCGCTGGGCCAGGACAACAATCCCGAATGGAAGACCGTCGCCATCGACGGGGCACGCGATGACGAGCCGGTCTGTCCCGTCGGTTCGATCGGCTTTCGCTGGGGCGAGACCGGAAAGTGGAACATCGAGGAGAAGAACGGCGGCGACGGTTCCCACACGAGCCTCAGGCTGAGCCTCATCGACATACGCGACGAGGTCGTCTCCGTCGGCTTCCCGTATTTCGGCCATGCGAAGCACGAGCATTTCGCCGGCACGGATCACGACGAGGTGCTGTGGCGCAACGTGCCGGTCAGGAAGCTGCGGACGGCCGACGGCGAGGTGCGGGTGGCCACCGTCTACGATCTGTTCGTGGCGAATTACGGGCTCGACCGGGGGCTTGGCGGCGAGAACGTGGCCGCGAGCCTTGACGACGACGTACCCTATACGCCGGCCTGGCAGGAGCGCATCACCGGGGTTGCGCGGGACAGGGTCATCGCCGTCGCCCGGCAGTTTGCTGATAATGCGCACCGGACCGAGGGTCGTTCGATGGTCATTGTCGGGGCTGCGCTCAACCACTGGTACCACATGGACATGATCTACCGCAGCATCATCAACATGCTGGTGATGTGCGGGTGTGTCGGGAAATCGGGCGGTGGCTGGTCGCACTATGTCGGTCAGGAGAAACTGCGGCCCCAGACCGGCTGGTTGCCGCTGGCCTTCGCGCTGGACTGGAACCGTCCGCCGCGGCAGATGAACAGCACGTCGTTCTGGTACAGCCACACCGACCAGTGGCGCTACGAGAAACTCTCCGTCGACGAGATTGTCTCGCCGCTCGCGCCCGAGGGCGACTGGCAGTCGCTCAGCCTGATCGACTTCAATGTCCGTTCCGAGCGCATGGGCTGGCTACCGTCGGCTCCGCAGTTCGCGGCCAACCCGCTGGATGTCACCAGGAGTGCCGGCGACGCCGATCCGGTGCAGGCGGCGGTTGCCGGGCTGCGCGACGGCAGTCTGCAGATGTCCTGCGAGGATCCCGACGACCCGAGAAACTGGCCTCGCAACCTGTTTGTCTGGCGCTCCAACCTGCTCGGCTCGAGCGGCAAGGGCCACGAGTACTTCCTGAAACACCTGCTCGGCACCCAGCACGGGGTGCAGGGCAGGGATCTCGGCGAGACCGGCGAGCAGAAGCCGGTCGAGGTGGCGTGGCATGACTCCGCACCGGAAGGCAAGCTCGACCTGCTGGTCACGCTCGACTTCCGCATGTCCACCACCTGCCTGTACTCCGACATCGTGCTGCCGACCGCCACCTGGTACGAGAAGAACGACCTCAACACGTCCGACATGCACCCGTTCATTCACCCGCTCTCTGCGGCGGTCGACCCGGTCTGGGAGTCACGCAGCGACTGGGAGATCTTCAAGGGTATCGCGAAGGCCTTCTCGGAAGTGGCAGAGGGCGAGCTGGGCACCGAGCGCGACCTCGTGCTGGTGCCGACACTCCACGATACCCCGACGGAACTGGCGCAGCCTTTCGGGGTCAGCGACTGGAAGAAGGGCGAATGTGATCCGGTCCCGGGCAGGACCATGCCGAACATGGTCGTGGTCGAACGCGACTTTCCGAGCACATACAGGAAGTTCACGGCCCTGGGTCCGCTGATGACGAAGGCCGGCAATGGCGGCAAGGGGATCGCCTGGAACACCGAGGACGAGGTCGAGTTTCTCAGGCGGCTCAACGGCGAGGTGCGCGAGGACGGCGTCTCGAAGGGATTGCCGAGGATCGAGTCCGATATTGACGCGGCCGAGGTGGTACTGGCGCTGGCGCCCGAGACCAACGGGCATGTCGCCGTGAAGGCCTGGGCCGCCCTTGGCAGGGCCACCGGACGGGACCACGAACATCTCGCGGCAGCCCGCGAGGAGGACAAGCTGCGCTTTCGCGACCTGCAGGCCCAGCCCCGCAAGATCATCTCCTCGCCCACCTGGTCGGGCGTGGAGGCGGAACATGTCACCTACACCGCCGGCTACACCAATGTGCACGAGCTGATCCCCTGGCGCACGCTGAGCGGGCGCCAGCAGCTTTACCAGGATCATCTCTGGATGCGCGCCTTTGGCGAACAGCTCTGCGTGTACAAGCCGCCGGTCGATACCAAGACCATCCGGCCGCTGATCGACGACAAGGACAATGGCAGTCCGCAGGTGGTGCTGAACTTCATCACGCCGCACCAGAAGTGGGGCATCCACAGCACCTATACCGACAACCTGCTGATGCTGACGCTTTCGCGTGGCGGGCCCATCGTGTGGATCAGTGAAATCGACGCCCGCAAGATCGGTGTCGCGGACAATGACTGGATCGAGGCCTACAACGCCAACGGCGCACTGGTCGCACGCGCGGTCGTCAGCCAGCGCGTGCCGGAGGGCATGACTCTGATGTACCACGCGCAGGAGAAGATCGTGAACGTGCCGGCGAGCGAAGTGACTGGCGAGCGTGGCGGCATTCACAATTCAGTCACCCGCGCGACGGTCAAGCCGACCCACATGGTCGGCGGCTACGCGCAGCAGTCCTACGGCTTCAACTACTACGGCACCGTTGGCTCGAACCGCGACGAGTTCGTGATCGTGCGCAGGATGCAGACGGTTGACTGGAAGGAGGGTCCCCTGCGGACCCCGGTGAGGGAGGCGGCAGAATGAAGATTCGCGCGCAGATCGGCAAGGTGCTCAACCTCGACAAGTGCATCGGCTGCCACACCTGCTCGGTGACCTGCAAGAACGTCTGGACCAGCCGCGAAGGCATGGAATACGCGTGGTTCAACAATGTCGAGACCAAGCCCGGCGTCGGCTATCCCAAGGAATGGGAGAACCAGGAGGTCTGGAACGGCGGCTGGGTGCGCAAGAAAAACGGCCGCATCGCACCGAAGATGGGTGGAAAGCTGCGAATTCTTGCGAAGATTTTCGCCAACCCTGACATGCCGCAGATCGACGACTATTACGAACCCTTCACATTTGATTACGAGCATCTGCACAACGCTCCGGAGTCCGAGACTCCCCCCACGGCGCGCCCGCGTTCGCTCATCAGCGGCGAGCGCATGGAAAAGATCGAGTGGGGGCCGAACTGGGAGGAGATTCTTGGCGGAGAGTTTTCCAAGCGCAGCCGGGATGTGAATTTCGAGGCGATCGAGAAGGAGGTTTACGGCCAGTTCGAAAACACCTTCATGATGTACCTGCCGCGCCTGTGCGAGCACTGCCTGAACCCGACCTGCGTGGCGGCCTGTCCGTCGGGCGCGATCTACAAGCGGGAGGAGGACGGCATCGTCCTGATCGACCAGGACAAGTGCCGCGGCTGGCGCATGTGCGTCTCGGGCTGCCCCTACAAGAAGATCTACTACAACTGGCGTTCCGGAAAGTCGGAGAAGTGTATCTTCTGCTATCCGCGCATCGAGGCAGGCCAGCCGACCGTCTGTTCCGAGACCTGCGTCGGACGCATCCGCTATCTGGGCGTGCTGCTCTACGACGCCGACCGGATCGAGTCCGCAGCCGCGGTGGAAGATCCGAAGGACCTGTACCAGGCCCAACTCGACATCTTCCTCGACCCCTTCGATACCGAAGTGATCCGGCAGGCGCGGGCTGACGGAGTGCCGCAGTCCTGGCTTGATGCTGCGCAGCGCTCCCCGGTCTATCGCATGGCGATGGACTGGAAGGTGGCGTTTCCGCTGCATCCCGAATACCGCACCCTGCCCATGGTCTGGTACGTGCCGCCCCTCTCGCCGATCCAGTCGGCAGCAGAGGCGGGTGCGCTCGGTTCCCACGGTCTCATTCCGGATGTCTCGCAGCTGCGCATTCCGCTGCGTTACCTCGCCAACCTGCTGACCGCGGGCGACGAGGCGCCAGTCAAGCTCGCGCTGGAGCGGATGCTGGCGATGCGGGCCTACATGCGCGCACGGCATGTCGAAGACAGGCGTGAACTGGAGGTTCTGGACCGGGTCGGCCTGACCGAGGCCGCGATCGAGGACATGTACCAGACCATGGCGATCGCAAACTACGAGGACAGGTTCGTGATCCCGACCAGCCACCGCGAATACGCGGAGGAGGCATTCGATCTTCGCGGTGAATGCGGCTTCAGCTTCGGCGACGGCTGCAGCGGTGGCGGCGGCAAGATCGACCTGTTCAGCCACGAAGTGCGGGTCGGCCCGTCCGCCGGCGGTCGTTCGGACAGGGTGGTACCCGGGCAATGATGGTCTACCGGGCTCTCGGCGCGCTGCTGCAGTACCCGAGCCCCGAACTGGCAGGGGCGGCGGGCGACATCGCCACGCTTGTCGATCAGGAGCGGTCCCTGTCCCGGTCCGCGCGCGGGGCGGTTCGCGGGCTGGCCGCGAGGCTGGCGCGCGAAGACCTTCTGGCCGCCCAGGAGGCCTATGTCGGTCTGTTCGACCGTTCGCGCAACCTCTCGCTGCACCTGTTCGAGCACATTCACGGGGAGTCGCGCGACCGCGGCCAGGCGATGGTCAATCTTGCGGAGCATTACAGGACGAAGGGCTACAGCATCGGCGCGAACGAACTGCCCGACTATCTCCCGCTCTTCCTCGAGTTCCTGTCCCTCGTCGAGCCGAAGGAAGCGTCGGGCCTGCTCGCCGACGTGGTTCATATCCTCGCGGCGATCCGCGTTCGGCTGGAACGGCGTGGAAGCGACTATGCCGGTGTGCTGCAGGCCCTGGAGGATATGGCCGCCCGCAAGCCCGAGCGCTCCCTGGTGGAAGGTCTTCTGAAGCACGACAAGTCCCTGGCGGAGGAGGCGGCGGAGATTGACAAGGAATGGGAGGAAGTCCCGGCCTTCGATGGTGCGCCCGACGGCGGCTGCGTTGCGGCCCGTAACGTCCTCAACCGCATGGCCGTACCCCCGGAGGCGCCGCGCCCGCCCGGAATCGACGGAGCATGACCAATGGCTGACTGGTTCCACATCCTCGTCTTCGGCTACTACCCGTATCTGGCGGCCACGGTGTTCCTGGCAGGCAGCCTCATCCGTTTCGACCGCGAGCAGTACACATGGCGCAGCGGTTCGAGCCAGTTGCTGCGCCGCCATCAGTTGATCTGGGGCAGCGTCCTGTTCCACGTGGGCATCCTGCTGCTGTTCTTCGGACACTTCGTCGGCTTGCTGACGCCCAAGGAGATCTACCACGCCTTCGGAATGGGTTCGGGCACCAAGCAGGTGCTCGCCATCGTCGCCGGCGGTCTGTTCGGCGTGGTGTGTTTTGTCGGTCTCACCATGCTTCTGCATCGCCGGCTGTTCGATCCGCGCATCCGCGCCACCTCCAGCGTCATGGACATTGCGATCCTGGTCCTGCTCTGGCTTCAGCTCGTTCTCGGGCTCGCGAGCCTGCCCCTGTCATGGGCGCACAGGGAAGGTGGCGAGATCATGGTCCAGCTCTCGCTGTGGGCGCAGAAGATCGTCACCTTCCAGTCCGATGCGGCGGACTATGCGATGGGCGTCCACTGGATCTACCAGGTACATATCGTCCTCGGCCTCACGATCTTCCTGGTGTTCCCGTTCAGCCGCCTGGTGCATGTCTGGAGTGCGCCGGTCGGGTACCTGGGGCGGCGCGGCTACCAGGTGGTGCGCACCCGCGAAGGCCGCCGTGCGGCCTGACGACGGCCATGATCCGCGTCAATGACCGCTGCATCGACGAGGAAGAGATCCTGCGCGAGATGCAGTATCACCCGGCGGAGAACGCGGATGCCGCGCGTCGCGCGGCGGCCGAATGGCTGGTGATCCGGGCCCTTCTCCTGGACCGGGCCGGCGCTCTCGGCATCGACGTGACGCAGGAGGAGACCGCGATTGGCGACGTGATCGAGCGTGAAGTCGACGTTCCCGTCCCGCAGGAGGCGGAATGCCGACGCTACTATGCCAACAATCCATCGCGATTCCGCAGCCCCGACCTGGTCGAGGCGGCGCACATCCTGCTGCCCGCGCGGCCCGATGACGAGGAGGAGCGCGCGCGGGCGGAAACCCTGGCCGGTGAACTGATCGATGTGCTGTCCGCCTCGCCGGACCGGTTCGGCGACGTCGCGCGGGCGCGGTCGGCCTGTGATTCACGGCACAATGACGGGCGCCTCGGGCAACTGTCGCGCGGCGACACGGTTCCGGAGATGGAGACCTTTCTGTTCAACCTTGAAGAGGGGCAGCTCTCGCCGGTTCCGGTCAAGACGCGCTACGGGGTGCATGTCGTGCGGGTGGACAAGCGCGTGCCGGGACGTGCGCTGCCCTATGAGGCCGTCGCCGACAGGATCGCGGAGTATCTGAAGGAGGCGTCCTGGCGCCGCGCGTTTGCGCAGTATGTCCGGCTGCTCGCCCGCAGCGCCAGGATTGCCGGTTTCGACATCGCCTTCGCCGAATCGCCGCTGGTGCAGTAGAATGGAGCCGTGTCCGGGGGTGAAGTCCCCCCGGTGCGCCTCGATGTGAGCGCAGCGCGGTTCCGGTTGCAGGCGGCGAGGCCTGCGGGAGAGCGCGTCGCCCGGGTCCCGTATCCGGTTGGCGTCAGGAGCGAAACTGCCGTGTCCGACGATGGTGACGGTGCGGGTCGGTCGAGGCCGCACTATCCGGGACGGCCAGTCGGTTCCTGCCTGCGGACCCCGGCATCACCGGTTTGCTCCCGGGATCCAGAGCACGTCATCGCGCCCGTCGCCGTTTGCGTGGCGTGCAAGCACAAACAGGTGGTCTGACAGCCGGTTTACGTACCGGATCGCGTGCGTGTTGATCTGTTCCTGACCCGAAAGCCGGGTGACGTGCCGCTCGGCGCGGCGGACAACCGTGCGTGCGTGGTGCAGGTGGGCGGACAGGACGCTTCCGCCCGGCAGCACGAAGGATGACAGGGGCTCGAGGCGCTCGTTCATGGCGTCGATTTCAGCTTCGAGCCGCCGGACCTGTTCTCCGGTCACGCGCAGTGGCGGGTGTTCCGGGTGCTCCTTGTGGGGCGTGCACAGGTCGGCGCCGAGATCGAACAGGTCGTTCTGGATGCGGCCCAGCATGGCGTCCGGCTCGCCCGAGGCGTGCAGGCGGGCCAGTCCGATCGCCGCATTCGCCTCGTCGACGGTCCCGTAGGCTTCGGGGCGGGCGGAGTGCTTGTCCACGCGACTGCCATCTCCCAGGGACGTCATGCCCCTGTCGCCGCCCCGGGTGTAGATCCGCGTGAGCACGACCATGGTGGATGCCTCCTACCCTTTTGCGATCGCGAGGAGGATGATGAACAGCAGCACCGCGACACCCTGGAACAGCACCCTGTAGCGCATGAACAGATTGGACCGCCGCGGTCCGGCGTCGCCGCCGCGCGCCATGGTGATCAGCCCGCCCGCCAGCGTTCCGATGACCAGAAGCAGGGCAACGACCAGCATGATCACGACGAGGACATCCATGTCCTTCATCTACCGCCCGGTGCCGGCAGTCACAACATTCTTCGCTGTTCGCATCCGCGAATTCCCCCGAGGCCGCGGTCCCCTGTCATGCTGACAGGCAGGCCGCGCCTTCCGTCCGCGCCAGGAGCGCGCGGCGCACGGATGACACGTCACGCGGTCCGCCCGGACGTCGGGAACGGACCTGACCGCATCGCCAGAGGCCTGTGGTGCCCCGATGGCAACCCGCGCAATGCCCGTGGTCAGCCGCGAAATGTGCCCCTGGTCGGCAGCGTTGTTTCCTGCGAGCGGGCACCTGCTCCTTCGGTTCAGGCCGGTCGAGCGGGGCGGACCCGATTCCTCCGGTTCAGGGGCGATGGAGCGGGCATCGGATCCCCGGGAATCCGCGAATGTGCTTGCCCGTGCCGCAAGGGGTGTATAGTGGCGTGCCATCGCAGTACAGCGAGGCAGCACCATGCAGATCCGCCAGGCCTTCACGTTCGACGACGTCCTGCTCGAGCCGGCGCACTCGTCTGTCCAGCCGACGCACACCGACACGAGCACCCGCCTGACGCCGGAGATCGCACTGGCAGTACCGGTGATCTCGGCGGCCATGGATACCGTGACCGAGAGCCGGCTCGCCATTGCCATGGCGCAGCTCGGAGGTCTCGGGGTCGTTCACAAGAACATGTCCATCGAGCGCCAGAGCGCAGAGGTGCGGGCGGTGAAGAAATTCGAGTCCGGCATGGTGGTCAACCCGGTGACCATTCACCCGGACCAGACGCTCGCCGATGCGCTCGAGCTCATGCGCTGCAACAAGATCAGCGGGATCCCGGTGGTGCGGCGCAGGTCGGGCAAGCTCGCCGGTATCCTGACAAACCGCGACGTCAGGTTCGCGACCGACCTGCGACAATCGGTCAGGGATCTGATGACACGCCGTGTAGTGACCGCGCACGAGGGGGTTTCGCCCGAGGAGGCCCGCGCCCTGCTGCACCGTCACCGGATCGAGAAGCTGCTCGTCGTCGACGACAACCAGAAATGCGTCGGGCTGATCACCGTCAAGGACATGGAAAAGGCGGTCAATCACCCCGATGCCTGCAAGGATGTCCAGGGCCGTTTGCGGGTGGCGGCCGCAACAGGTGCCGGATCCGATGGTCTGAGACGGGCCGAGGCACTGCTGGATGCCGAGGCCGACGTGCTGGTCATCGATACAGCGCACGGCCATTCAGAGAACGTGCTCGAGACCGTCTCGCGTGTTCGCCGGCTCTCCAACTCGATCCAGGTGATTGCCGGCAACGTCGCCACCGCCGATGGCGCCAGGGCGCTCATCGACGCCGGGGCGGATTCGGTCAAGGTCGGGATCGGTCCGGGCTCGATCTGCACCACCCGCATGGTGGCCGGGGTGGGCGTGCCGCAGCTCACCGCCGTGATCGACGCGGTGGAGGTCTGCCGCGAGGCCGGTGTGCCGGTGATATCGGATGGCGGGATCAAGTATTCCGGCGATCTCGCCAAGGCGATCGCGGCCGGTGCCGACTGCGCCATGATCGGATCGCTGTTCGCCGGCACCGACGAGAGCCCGGGCGACGTCTATCTCTACCAGGGGCGGTCGTACAAGTCCTACCGTGGCATGGGATCGATCGGCGCGATGGCGCGCGGTTCGGCTGATCGCTACTTCCAGGAAGAGGTCGCCGACAGTCTGAAACTGGTCCCGGAAGGGATCGAGGGAGGGGTCCCGTACAAGGGGCCGCTGAACGCGGTCATCCACCAGCTTGTCGGCGGCCTGAAGGCGGCGATGGGCTACACGGGTAACCGGACCATCTCCGACATGCAGACCGGGTGCAGGTTCCTGCGCATCACCGCTGCCGGCCTGCGTGAAAGCCACGTCCACGACGTGACGATCACCCGCGATGCGCCGAATTACCGGGCCGGCCTGTGACACCGGCCGGCCGGCTGGCGGCCGCGATCGAAATCCTTGAACAGGCGGAGGCGGAGCCCGGGCGTCTCGACCGGGTGATGTCCCGGTACTTCCGCGCGCGGCGCTACGCGGGTTCCGGGGACCGGGCGGCCGTCGCGGCCCGGGTCTGGCGAGTGGTCCGCTCCCGGTGCCGGCTCGACTGGTGGGCCGGGAGGCTGGGCGCGGATGTGTCGGCCCGCACCCGGGTCCTTGCCGACCTCGCCCTGGTCGACGGCCTTGACAGCACCTCGGCGGCCCCGTTGTTCGCCGGAACCCCGCACGCGCCGCCGCCGCCCTCGCATGGGGAACGCCGGTTGCTCGACTGGTTGTGCGGTGCCGGGCCCGGTCATCCCGACATGCCCGCACCTGTGCGTGCCGAGTGCCCGGACTGGATCGCCAACAGGCTGGAGCCGGTGCTGGGCGACCGGTTCGCCGCCTGCATGGCGGCACTGGGCCGCGAGGCGGGACTTGACCTGAGAATTAACCCCCTGAACGGGACCGGTCGCTTCGCGGTACGGCGCCGGCTGGAGCGGGCGGGGCTCGCGACCAGTCCGACACCCTGGTCGCCGCTTGGACTTCGCTGCGACGGGAGGCCGCGGGTTCGCGGGATTGCCGCTCTGCGCGACGGGCTCGTCGAAATCCAGGATGAGGGCGCGCAGCTTGCGGCCCTGCTGACCGGGGTCGAACCCGGCATGCAGGTCGCCGACTTCTGCGCCGGTGCCGGCGGCAAGACCCTGGTGCTCGGAGCGCTCATGCGCAACCGGGGACGGGTGCTGGCGCTTGACGTGTCGGCCGCCCGCCTCGACCGGGCAGCCGCGCGTGTGGCGCGCGCCGGGCTGCATAATGTCGAGCGCCGGGTCCTGGGCGGGGATGCCGACCGGTACACGCGGCGCCACCGGGGACGGTTCGACCGGGTCCTGGTCGACGCTCCGTGCACCGGCATCGGCGCGTGGCGCCGCGCGCCCGATGCCCGGCAGCGATATGGCGAGACGGATCTCGCCGGCATCCTCGCCACCCAGGACGCGATCCTCGCCCGGGCCGCGAGGCTGACCAGGCCCGGGGGCCGGCTGATCTACGTCACCTGCTCCCTGCTTGCGGAGGAAAACGAGGAACGGGTGGCGGCTCTGTTGCGGCGGCGCTGCGACTACCGGGTGCTTCCGGTCGGTGATGTCTGGTCCGCCACGGTCGCCGCGCGCGGTGGCGGAGTACTGCCGCGGGCCGGTGCCGACATGCTCCGGCTCGATCCCGACGGGTTCGGAACCGACGGTTTCTTCGTCGCGGTGCTGGAACGCCGCGCGGACGCGTTGGCATCGACTTGACACCATGGCGCGGCGGTCGCCACCATGGCCGGGACCGTGGGGAGCCTGAGAGACGGCTGAGAAACCTGGTGCGAAACCGGGTGACCCATTGAACCTGATCCGGATAATGCCGGCGAAGGGATCGGACCTGCTGCCCGTCATTCCTCCTTCGCATCGTGTTTTCCGGGCGCACTGCCGGAGCACTCACAGATGATCAACACCCTCCTGCGACGGACTGGACCTGTCCTGTGTACCGTCCTGCTGCTTATTGCCGGTTCGCCGGCGTCGGCCCAGCAGAAGCTCACCGTCATGCTGGACTGGTTCCTCAATCCCGACCATGCCACCCTGGTGGTGGCCGAGAAGCTCGGGCTGTTCGCGAAGGCCGGTCTCGAGGTCGAGATGATCGAGCCTGCCGATCCCAGCGATCCACCCAAGCTGGTGGCGGCCGGCAAGGCCGATGTCGCGATTTCCTATCAGCCGCAACTGCACCTGTATCATGCCGAGGGACTGCCGCTCGTGCGGATCGCCACCCTGGTCGCGACCCCGCTCAACACGCTGGTGGTCCTGGCCGACGGACCGATTCGCTCGATTGCCGATCTGAAGGGACGCAAGGTCGGGTTCTCGGTCGGCGGTTTCGAGGACGCACTGCTCGCGGCGATGCTCGCGCGCCACGGTCTGGGCACCGACGATATCGAACTCGTCAACGTGAACTTCTCGCTCAGTCCGTCCCTGATCTCCGGTCAGGTGGATGCCGTGATCGGCGCCTACCGGAACTTCGAGCTCAACCAGATGGATATCGTCGGGCGGCCGGGCCGCGCCTTCTACGTCGAGGAGGAGGGGGTTCCCGGCTATGACGAACTGATCGTGGTGGCGAATGCGGCCGATCTTGACCGGCCGGAACTCGGCGCACTGGTTGGCGCGCTCGAGGCGGCGGTGCAGTTCACAGTCAACCATCCGGACGCCGCCTGGGAGATGTTCAGCGGCTACAGGGACGGTCTCGATGACGAGCTGAACAGGAGGGCGTTTCGCGACACGTTGCCCCGGTTCGCGCTCAGACCCGCCGCCCTCGACGCCGGCAGATACCGCCGCTTCGACGAGTTCCTGGTCGAACAGGGCCTGATCGCACAGCCGGGCACGGTCGAGGAATTCGCCATCGAACCCGACATTCCGCCTTCCTGACCGGCGCCGGGTTTCCGGTCGCGGTACGGGCGGTCTCGACCGCCCTCCTTGCCCGCCAACACGATGCGGCCGGCGCAGGCGCCCTTGCAGGGTGCCTGCGCCCGGCATCGTGATGGCTTGGGACTGTCGCTGTGCGAGGCGCCGTTTGCCGGAACGCGCTCGCTGCACAGGAACCCGGGCAGCCCCGGCCCCTGCCGATGCCGACACCGCGCAGTGAGCTTCCGGTCCCGGCGCGGGCGGCGGTCCCGGTGCGGAGACCGATGGCGTGAGGGCGCTCCCGGAACCGGACCACAGCGTGCGCTGCCTTGTCCCCGACATTCAACGCAGTGGTTGCTGCCGTGACTCCTTCCTGCATGCCGTGCGGCACCGTCTTCGGTGACGACATCGACCGTAACGGTACCGGTCGTCGCTACCCTCGGTCTCGGTCTGGCCGCGACCGTGCCCGGCTCCATTCCACCGGTTAGCCTGGCGCACCAAGTTTTCTTTGTAACTCCCATTGCTTTGGCCAGCGTGTTTCCGATCATGTCGGTTCTGGGCCTTGCCGGTGCATCGGCATGGCACAGGCGCTGGTGGAGCGACAGGGGAAAGACCGGGGAGGGAAGGTCATGGGGCTGAAACTCATCGTCGCCCTGGTGGAAGACGAACGCACCGACAGTGTCATCGAAGTGGCGCAACCGGGGCGACCGTCATCACCTGTGGTCGCGGCGAAGGTCTGAAACCGGAGGGCACGTTCTTCGGGCTCGACCTCACCGGCAGGCGAGATGTTGTCCTCTTTCTGGTCGCGGCCTCGAGAGCGCGCCAGATTCTCGAGGCGTTCCGCGATTCCGGCCGTTTCGAGACCGAACCGGGTGCCGGCATTGCCTTCCAGGTCGACATTGAGGACGCGGTTGGCCTGAATTCGCAGATCTCCACCCTCATGCTCATCTTCAACAGTTTGGGCCCTGATTTCGTGATCGGCGGCTGAAGAAACCGCAGAGTTCCGGGCATTTTGGCTTTGTCCCGACAGTGAGCAGCAGAATATGTGGTGCCACAACAAGGGTGATAATTGCGGTAGACTCGGCGGTTTTCTCTTGGTATACGCGCAGAACTGGGGCCGATATGTAGTGTCTCGGGGAGAAGAACCCATGTTCTGCCGCGCCAAGGTCAGCGGGTCCAACACATACATCCAGATCGTCGAGAACCAGCGTGACGGCAAGAAGGTCCGACAGCGCGTCATCGCAACGCTCGGCCGCCTCGACCATCTCCGGGAGTCCGGCGCCCTCGACCGGCTGATGCACTCCGCGTGCCGCTTCTCCGAGCAGCTCATGGTGCTCGCCGCCCAGCCGGGGAGCGACGACGGCGAGGACGGCGCCGAGGTGCGCCATATCGGCCCCGCCCTTGTGTTCGAACGTCTTTGGCAGAGCAGCGGCTGCCAACGGATCGTGCAGGCGCTGCTGGCCGGGCGGCGCTTCCAGTTCGACGTCGAGCGCGCCATCTTCACCAGCGTGCTCCACCGCATCATGGTCTCGGGCTCCGACCGCGCGGCCTGCGGCTGGATGCGCGACCAGGTCATCGACGGGGCGGCCGAGCTGGAGCTTCAGCATCTGTACCGGGCGATGGCGTGGCTGGGTGAACCGCTGCCGGAGGCCGACCAGCACCACATCACCCACGCCCCGCGCTGCGTCAAGGACCAGGTCGAGGAGGCGCTCTTCGCGCGCCATCGGGACCTGTTCACCGATCTCGACCTGGTCTTCTTCGACACCACCTCACTCTCTTTCACCGGTCAGGGCGGCGAGACCATCGGGCGCCGCGGGCGCTCCAAGGACCGCCGGCCGGACTGCCGCCAGATGGTGCTGGGCCTGGTGCTGACCCAGGACGGGCGCCCGGTGTGCTCGGAGATGTGGCCGGGGAACGTCGCCGACGTGACGGCGCTGGAGGCGGTTGCCGGGCGTCTTCAGCATCGCTTCGGGATCCGCTCGGTGTGCCTGGTGGCGGACCGGGGGATGATCAGCAAGCGGATCATGGCGGCGATCGAGG
>MPMT01000104.1 GCA_002238645.1 Alphaproteobacteria bacterium bin52
CCTCCGTTCCGTCTCCAGCACCGACCCTACACAATCACGAGACCCGCACACAGCCCGCGGGTGTGCCCGCGTAGCGCCACTGGTTCATGCACAGGGGCGAGGAAAACGGCGCCTCATGCTCGTTTGGATACGAACGTGGTGTCCGAAATGCTGCGCCCGTCGCCGAACCCGGCGGTGGACGGTTGGGTCGCGAGTCGTCGGGCAGCGGATTTGTATTTCTCGGCAGTCGGCGAGGCGGAGTTGCGCTACGGCGTTGCGGTTCTGCCGGCGGGCCGACGCAGGGATGCGCTTGCGGAGGCGATCGAGGCGATCCTGAGGGAGGACTTTGAGAACCGCGTGCTGCCTTTCGATCGTGATGCCGCGCGCCAATACGCGGACATCGCCGCTACGCGGCGAGTGTCCGGTCGACCCGTCGCGCCGGCCGACTGCCAGATCGCAGCCATCGCGCGGTCCCGCGGCATGGCGGTCGCCACGCGCAACACCCGCGACTTCGTGGGGATGGGACTGGACCTGTTCGATCCGTGGGTCGCCGAGTGAGCGGCACCACGGACGCGTTTGCGCGCGTCAAGATCGACGCGCTGCTGAGGGACGCGGGGTGGAACCTAACGTACGGATCGAGCGTGATGTTCGAGTTTGCGGGCTTCCTATGCGGAGTGCCGCGCCTCGCGGCATGGATAACGCAACCGTCTTCGCCGACGAAATTTTCGGCTTCCATGCCCAGCAGGCCGCGGAGAAGCTGTTCAAGGCTTGGCTCGCTTCCCTCGGCGAAACCTACCCGCCGTCCCACGATCTGGCGGCTTCGCTGGACATGTTGAGCGACGGCGGAACGGATGTCGCCCGTTTCGACGGTCTAGTACTACAGTTGCGTTTCATCGTAGCGTTTGTAGTGGGATCGCGCGGCACCGGCTTGGTGTCTTCGTCGCCAGAAAGACCATTGCATGACGAACGAGGCGCTGATGGGCGGTCTGAGAAGAAGTCTTTCGAGCAGATGGCGAACTTCGGGAACTGTCGGGACCAAGGCGTTCATGGTGGCGAGACGGCTGTTGCCGTGACCGGACTCGATTTGTTCCGTTTGCGGCACGCCATGCGGCGCATGTCGGCAGTCAACTTCGCAAGAAAGGCTGCGGCGGCCATGACGAGGCTCATGTGGCGGTGCCAGCCGTGCCAGGAGCGTGCCTCGCAGTGGTCGAGGCCGAGGTCATCCTTGGCCCGTTGAAAGCATTCCTCGATGGTCCAGCGCAGACCGGCAGCGCCGGCCAGCTCGGCAAGGCTCGTGGCGACGGGACAGAAGACAAGATAGTAGGCCTGCTTCTCCGGGTCTTTCCGGGACCGGCGGATCAAGAGCCAGCGTTGCCAGCCCGAGGGACAGTCCCAAGGCAGGGCGAACCGCGCCCAAAGGTAGAGCCGCAGACCCTTGCTGCCCTCGCCGGCGGCATGCGCCGACCAGGCATCGTCATCGAGACCCTCGGCGACTTCCGCGGAGTTCGTTTCGATCAAGCCCGCGGGCTCGATGAAGCGCAGGTGGTGGTTGCTGCGCACCGCCAGCACGTAGGCCTGCCTCCGCTCTTCCAGCATGGACCGAAGGCCGAAATCGGACCCGTAGACCGCATCGGCCAGGACCCAGGCACAGGGAACGCCTGCATCCAGGGCACGCGCCACCATCTCTCGTGCCAGCGCCGGCTTGGTGGCGAAGGTCACCTCGGCCGGGACGCCCGTCTTCGCCCGCCGTGCCTCATCGGAGGCCCAGTCCTTCGGCAAGTACAGGCGGCGGTCGATCAGGGCCTGGCCGAAACGGCCGGCATAGGCAAGGAAGACACCGACTTGGCTGTTCTCGATGCGACCGGCCGTCACCGTGTACTGGCGCGCAACACCGACCGAGTGACGCCCCTTCTTCAGGAAACCGGTTTCGTCGACCACCAGGACGCCGTCCTCGCAACCCAGCGCCTCTATGACATAGGCACGCACCTCGTCGCGCAGCGCATCGGCATCCCAACGGTTCCGGCCCAGCAGACCCTGGATCCGCCAGGGACGCTCAAAGCCGGCGTGCTCCGACACCATCCATCCAGTCTTGCGAGCAACCCCGGACAAGAGGCCATCCAGAAATGCGCCTCCTGTCTCACGAAGCTCTCGACGGCCAAATACCGGACCAAGACGCGCCTTCAACGACGACAGTTCGCCCTCCCACTCCAGGAGGGGGCCCGACCAGGCGGCGATACTCATCATTGATCCTCCCCGTGTCGGTCAGGGAACGAAAGGATCACATCTCCGCTACATATGCAACTGTAGTACTAGGCTGCCGGAGCAGCGGCGATAGGGAGGCGGCGAACGCCCCAACCCAACAGGCGCATCGCGTTGAGGGTGACGAGCACCGTTGCACCGGTATCGGCCAGGATAGCCGGCCACAGCCCGGTTACACCCACGATGGTGGTCACGAAAAAGGCGGCCTTGAGACCAAGCGAGACCGCGATGTTCTGCCAGATGTTGGTCATGGTCGCCTTGGACAGGTCGATCATTCCGGCGACGTCGAGCACACGAGCATGCAGCACCGCGGCGTCGGCGGTTTCGAGCGCAACGTCTGTGCCGCCGCCCATGGCGATGCCGATATCTGCCACCGCCAGCGCTGGAGCGTCGTTGATACCGTCGCCGACCTTGGCCACCACTTTCCCTTCGGACTGCAACTCGCGAACGATGCGCTGCTTTTCCTCGGGCAACAGACCCGCTCGAACCTCGATACCGAGTTTCGAGCCGATTGCCCGAGCGGTCCGCGCGTTGTCGCCGGTCAGCATGACGACACCGACGCCGGCGGCCTTGAGCGCATGAAGGCCGGCCTCGGCGTCCGTACGAGGTTCGTCGCGTATCGCCAGTAAGCCAGCGACTTCTGAACCGGTAACGAGGACGGAAACGGTCTTGCCGTCGTCATTGAACTTGTCGATCACTGCCTGAAGTTCCGGCTCGATCATGTCGCGTTCGGCCGCAGCCCCGGGCGATGCGAGGAATACGTCCTCGCCGCCAACCCTACCCGTTACACCCTTGCCGGCGATGGCCCTGGCCGATGCGGCGGGCCGAATCGGCGCCTTGTCGGCTTGTGCCCTGGCAAGAATCGCGATCGCCAGCGGATGGTTCGATCCCGTCTCGAGCGCAGCGGCAAGCGACAGCACTTCGCACTCCGAACGGCCGACCCCGACGATGTCCGTAACCTGTGGCTTGCCTTCGGTGAGCGTTCCGGTCTTGTCGAGCGCGACCGTCGAAATCAAGCGCAGGCGTTCGAGCGCCGCGCCGCCCTTGAGGAGCAAGCCCTGACGCGCGCCGGCCGACAGCGCGGCGGCGATTGCGGCCGGCGTCGAGATGACGAGGGCGCACGGGCAACCGATCAGCAGGATCGCAAGGCCCTTGTAAACCCATTCGCTCCACGCCTGCCCGAACAGAAGCGGAGGTACGATCGCCACCAGGGCACCGACGCCGAGCACGCCGGGTGTGTAGTAGGTCGAGAAGCGATCGATGAATCGGGCGGTCGGCGCCTTGCTCTCCTGGGCTTCCTCTACCAGCCGCACGACGCGCGCGATGGTGTTGTCGCTCGCGTTCGCCGTGACGCGTATTTTCAGCACGGCATCGGTATTGATCGTGCCGGCAAACACCTCATCGCCCACCTGCTTGGATTTAGGCACGCTTTCACCAGTGACAGGGGATTCGTCGATCGCGCTGTGCCCTTCGACGATATCGCCATCGGCAGGTATCCGGTCTCCGGGGCGCACCATGACGATTGCGTTCACTGCGAGGCCTGCTGCCGGTACTTCACGGGTCTGATCGCCTTCAACCAGGAGCGCCGTTTTGGGCACCAGATCGGCCAGCCCCTTGATGCTGGCGCTGGCGCGGCCCGCGGCCACGCCTTCGAGCAGTTCACCGACAAGGAACAACAGGATCACTATCGCCGCTTCCTCGGTCGCGCCGATGATGACGGCTCCGGTGGCGGCAATGGTCATCAGGGATTCGATGGAAAACGGCGTGCCAGCCATGGCGCCGGCCAGCGCTCGTCGCGCGACAGGTATCAGGCCGACGAGCAGCGCGGCTATGAATGCGAAATGACCGGTATCGGGTACAAGCCGTCCGGCCAGATAGGCCACGATCAGCGCAAGGCCGCAGGCCAGGGTAAGTGTCGCCTTGCGTGTCCGCCACCAAGGGCCGTCGCCAGGATCGAGATGACCGGCGGCGTGGTCATGGTCATGACCGTTTTGGTGAAGGGTGTCATTGCCCGCCCGTGGTGTGGGGCCGACCGGCGAGATGCTGTAGCCCAGCGATTTGACGGCGTATTGGATGGCGCTGAACTGAACCGCGTCATAGACCACGTTCAACGTGCCGGCGGTATAGCTGGCGCCGACTTCGGAAACGCCAGGGATCCGGCTTACCGCGGTCTCGATCTTGCTCGCGCATGCCGCGCAGTCCATTCCTCCAACGCGGTACTTTGTCTTGATTGGCTCTGCCATCTCGGTCCTTCCATTCGATGCCGTGCGATGCTAATTCCTCTAGCGACTAGAGGATCAAGAGGCATTCCATGGTTTTTTCGATTGGCGAGCTTTCGCGTCGCACTGCGGTCAAGGTGCCGACTATCCGGTATTATGAGCAGATCGGGTTGCTGCCCGCGGCACCGCGTACCGACAGCAACCGGCGCTTCTATGGGCAAGCCGGGGTCGATCGGCTCAATTTTATCCGGCATTCCCGCGAGTTGGGCTTCGAGATCGACGATATCCGGGAATTGCTGGCCATGTCCGAGCAGCCACAATCCTCGTGTCACAAGGTCGACAGCATCGCCAACAGCCACCTGGTCGAAATCGACCGTCGGATCGCCAGCCTGACCACGTTGAAGGCCGAACTGGCGCGCATGATCAGCGAGTGCGGTCGCGGCCGCGTCTGCGATTGCCGAATCATCGAGGTGCTGGCCGACCACGGACAATGCCGGTCGGAACACCGCCTGTGACCGCTTCGCATTCGCACTGGCCTTATCATCAACCTTTGCGCCGCAGCCGCCCGCACTACCGCCGCGGGGTGTGCAGCCGGGTCAACAGGAAGAGCAACAGTGCTGCGACCACGATCGAGGGGCCGGACGGCGTATCGAACTGCGCCGAGGCGAACAGCCCCCCGACCACCGAGGCGACACCCGTGGCGGCGGCGCCGGCCGCCATTGCTTCCGGGTTTGAGGCGAAGCGGCGGACGGTTGCGGCGGGAATGATCAGCAGCGCAACAATGAGCAGGACACCCACAATCTTGATCGCGGCGGCAATCACCGCAGCCAGGAGGATGCCGAACACCAGCCGTGCCCTCTCGGGGTGCATCCCCGCCACCGCGGCAAGATCGGTACTGATGGTCGCCGCCAGCAGAGGCCGCCATATCCACCGGAGCACCGCCAGGCCGGCCGCGCCGCCGAGCCATATCACCGCCAGGTCCAGGCGCGAGACCGCAAGGATATCCCCGAACAGCAGCGCGTGAAGATCGAGCCGCATGTTCGGGAAAAACGACAGGATGACGATGCCAAGCGCGAGCCCGCCGTGCGAGAACAGACCAAGCAGGGTGTCCGTCGGCAACGAGTCGCGCCGCTCGAAATAGAACATCGCGAGCACGATGACCGAGGCGACCGCGAATATGCCCAATGCTAGGTGAAGGTCGGTCAGAATGGCGATGGCAACACCCAGCAGCGCTGAATGGGCGATGGTCTCGCCGAAATAGGCGAGCCTCCGCCACACGATGAAACACCCCGTCGGTCCGGTGACCAGAGCCAGTCCGATACCGGCGAGCATGGCGCGCACGAAGAAGTCGTCCAGCACGGTTCAGCCCGCCGCGCCGTGGTCACTCCCGGCGCGCGTCGGCCCGTCATGCTCGTGAGGCACGAGAACGATTGCGTCGTCCCCGGTTGCCATCGCCCTTTCCAGGTCGTGGGAGATCAGGAGAACGCCGCAACCCAGGTCACGGCGGACTTCGTCGATCAATTCGTGCATGACATCCGCCCCCGCGACATCGACTCCCTGGGCCGGCTCGTCCAGCACCAGCAGGTCAGGACGGTGAATGAGCGCCCGGGCCAGCAGGAGCCTCTGGAACTCGCCGCCCGACAGGGTGATGACCGGCGGGTCTCCGAGTCGTTCGAGGCCGACGGCGTCGAGTGCCGCGTCGATTTCCCGTGCGGCGAAACGACCCGTCAGGGTCATCAGACGGCGGAGCGAAAGGGGGAGGTTGGGCCCCACCGTCAGCCGCTGCGGCACATAGCCCACTTCGAGCGCGTTCGCCCGTTCGATGACACCCTCGTCGGTTTCGATCAAACCCAGGACGGCCCTGGCGCATGTCGACTTGCCGGCGCCGTTGGCGCCGATGAGAAAGACCAGTTCACCCCGCCTTACCCGCAAATCGACATGCCGGATGATCCAGCGGTCGCCGCGGCGCACGCCGATGTCACGGGCCGTCACAAGCGCGCGCGTGCCGCCGTTTCCGGCCGGTGCCACGCCCATTTGTTCCGTCGCAACCAAAACGGGCTCCCCGGGGTGCTTTTTCGAATGGGGGGCGAATGGCAAACTCGAGCCACAAGACATTCCCGCAAGGGCCGCTCCCTCAGGCAGGAAGCCGAACCCGACACGGACCAGCAATACAGGCAGGCTACAGGAGATGACGATATGGGTCCATTCGCCGCGACCGTTCGGTACACCGCGATGACGCTCGCCGCCGCCGCCCTGGCCGGCAGTTCGCCATCGGGCTTGGCGCTGGCCGACACCGAGCTGAGAGTCGTCGCTTCGATAAAGCCCGTTCACTCGCTGGTCAGTGCCGTGATGGCCGGCGTGGGCGAACCCCATCTGCTCATACGAGGCAGGGCCTCGCCGCACACTTTCTCGCTGCGGCCTTCCGATGCCGCCGCGGTTGCGGGTGCCGATGTCGTGTTCCTGATCGACGAGGCGCTCGAGACCGCTCTTGCGGGCGCGCTTGAATCGCTCGGCACGAAGGCGCGCATCACGACCCTGGCCGAAACGAAGGGGCTGGTTCGATTGCCGTTCCGGGACGGGGGAGCGTTCGAATCCGACGCCCATGCCGATCACGGCGAGGAGCACGCGAAGGAGGAAAGGGACGACCACGGCGCCCACGACGAGGAACTGACCGGAGAGGAAGGCCACCACGAGGACGATCATGAGAAGGGGCACGCGGAAGCGGGTCACGACCGCGACGACCATGACCATGGACACGGCACGTTCGACACGCATGTCTGGCTCGACCCGGTGAACGCGCGGACGATGACGGAAGCGATTGCGAACACCCTGACGAAGGCGGATCCGGCGAATGCGGCAACCTACAGGGCCAACGCCCAGGGTGTGCTTGGCAGGCTGGACGAGTTGACCGAGCAGATCACGGCCGAATTGACCCCGGCACGCGGCAAGCCGTTCATCGTCTTCCATGACGGCTACCGGTATTTCGAGGACCGCTTCGGCCTCAACGCCGTCGGTTCCGCGGTGGTCAGCGCGGACCGGTCGCCGGGCGTCCGGCGCATCCGGGAGCTTCGT
>MPMT01000019.1 GCA_002238645.1 Alphaproteobacteria bacterium bin52
GGTGCTGCTGCGCCCAGGCGGCGATTTCGGTGAGTCGGAAGCCCTCGACCACGGTGAGCTTCACGCGCAACGGGTGGCCCTCGGCGTTAGTTTCGACCGCGGCGACGAAAGGGGTCTTGCCCGGCGCACCCCGCCCGCGCTTGCCGCCGCTGCGCTCGCCCCCGAGGTAAGCATCGTCGAGCTGGATCAACCCGCCGAGTGGATGCGCGCGGTCTCGCTCCATCATCACCTGCATCAGCTTGTGACGCATGCGCCATGCGGCGTTGTAGGAGATGCCGAGTTGGCGATGCAGTGTCATCGCCGAGACACCTTTCTTGTCCTGGGTCATGAAGTAGATGCCCTGGAACCACACCGTCAGGGGCAGCTTGGTGGCCTCGAAGATGGTGCCGGCGGTTATGGAGGTCTGGCGGTTGCAGCGATAGCACTGCTGGAGTTTGTGTGTGGTCAACTGGCAACCTCGGTCGTGGCCGCAGTTCGGGCACACGAAGCCATTGGGCCAGCGCCATCGGTACAGGGCGTCGAAGCACTGCTGTTCGGTTCCATAGAGCGAGAGGAACTCGTTGAGGCTGATTCCTTTCTGGAACTGCACCGGGTCGCGGGCCATGGAATTCTCCATTGCTATCAGTGCATTACATGGCGACATTCTATACTAAATGCCACTTAGATTGTAATCCTTCGTTCGTCGGGTGATGGGCAGTCCGAGTTCGTTTTGGGCTCCATGCGCGCGGCTCTGGTAACGCCGGCGGGGATTCGCTATCGTCGCGTCCATGGCGATGCGCGACGAGGATTTTGCGGCGACCCTGACGCTGGCCGAGAGCGACGACGGGCTCTGTTCGGCCTCCATGGCGGCATCGGTGCGCGAGGCTCCCGACTGGCAGTCCCTGTGCGAACAGGCGGAGGCGCGCGCGGAGCAGGAGCGGGCGCGGGCGGACGCGGCGGACGCGCGCGCCGAAGAGTTGCTTGTGGCGGAGCGGACCGCCCGTTCCCATGCCGGTTCGCTGAAGTGGAACCTCGACAGGAGCCGGAACAAGCTCAAGGCGGCGGTCGAGGAGGTGAAGGCAGTCCGGCGCACGGCGAAGGACGCGCTGTTCCATCAGTCGGAAGTGGCGCGGCTGGAGAAGCTGCTTACCGAGACCGGCGTCGATTCACGCAAGCGCGGCACGATCACGTCGCTGCGCATGGAAGTCGGTTCCCTGACCCGGGAGAACGCCCGGTTGGGCAAGAAGATAGAGGCGCTGCGGGCCCGGACCGCGGGACTGGAAGCTCGGATAGCCCAACTGCAATCGACCCGGAGCACCTTGTCTCAGGCACTGTTCGGGAGCAAGAGTGAGAAGCAGAAGAAGGAGGGTGCGGGGCGCAAGCGCGGCCAGCAGCGTGGCGCGCCGGGCCACGGCCGCACCCCGCGGCCCGGGCTCGGCGAGAAGAAGGAACGGCGCAATCCGCCGAAGGCCGCGCGCACCTGCTCGTGCTGCGGCAAGCCCTATGTCGCCAACGGCGAGCGTTCCACGAGCCTCATTGAGATCGAGGTCGAGGCCCACATTCGCAGGATCCTCGGCACACGCTGGCGCCGGGGTTGCGACTGCGCGTCCTCGCCCCTGGAAGTCACCGCGCCCCCGCCGGCGCGGCTGTTCGACAACACGTCCTACGGGATCGGTGTCTGGACGCGCTTTCTCTTCGAGCACTGTGTCTGCCTGCGCCCGCTGAACCGGATCGCGGCCTGGATGGGGGACCAGGGGCTGGCGATCTCGCCGGGAACCCTGGCCGACAGCATCAAGCGCTTCGTGCCGCTGTTCGAGCCGCTCGCCGAAGCGATCCTCGCGCACCAGAACAAGGCGGCGCTACGCCATGCCGACGAGACCGGCTGGCGGGTGCAGGAGTACCGCCGCAACGGCCGGTCGAGCCGCGCCTGGCTGTGGATCTCGGTCAGCGAGGATGCGGTCTACTACCTCATCGACCCCTCGCGCAGCGCCGAGGTCGCAAAGAGCCTGTTCGGCGACACCGCCTGCACCGTGTATGTGGTCTGCGACCGCTACAGCGCCTACAGGAAGCTGGCGCGCGAGCTCGGCGGCAAAGTGATCCTGTGCTGGTGCTGGGCGTATGTTGCGGCCATCAATATGTTGCGAAGAGGCTGGATCATCCCACCACACATGAGAATCCTCCGTCTCTCCGCAACATAATTTTCTGTGATCACAGCGCGTCAAGGAAGGCCATCAGCCCCTTGTTCTCCTTCCATGGGCGATCCGGTCCGGCTTCTGCGGCATCGCACAGCGCCATCGCCTTGGCCTTCATCTCAAGATTGATCTCGGCGTAGATGTTGGTGGTATCGAGGCTCGCATGACCCAGCCAGGCACGGATTGTGTTCAGGTCGACTCCGGCTTGAAGCAAATGGCAGGCGCTCGTATGGCGGATCATGTGAGGCGTGATTTTCCTCCCGGCGAGCGTCGGCACCCGCGCCGCGCAACGCTCGACAAGCCGATAGACCCCGAACCGTGTATACGGTCGCTGCTGCCGGTTGAGGAAGACGGCATCGCCGGGCGCTCGCTTCTCCGCCAGTGTGGAGAGAACACGTTCGGTCCGCGGCCAGAGAGGACACTGGCGATGCTTTCCGCCCTTGCCATCGATGGTCACGAGTGCATGGCCGCCGTCGCGTCGTCCGATCTTCAGATCCTCCGCCACCAGGTTCGTCGCTTCGGAGGCCCGCGCGCCGGTGTTGTAGAGGAACAGGAGCAGGGCGTATTCTATCCGACCCCTCGGAGTACCTCGGTCGGGGACTTCAAGCAGAGCCTTCATCTCCGTCTTGCTGAGCCAGCCGATGGGCTGTGGCGCTGCCTTCTTCAATGCAATCGAACGGATATTGCCGCTCCACTCGAGATGAGCGGGATCGCGACTGGCGACGAAGCGTGCGAAGGCGCGAACTGCCGTCAGGCGCTGATTGCGGGTCTGCACGGAGCAGCCGCGGTCCTCTTCGATATGGGTGAGGAACTGCAGCACGCGCCGGGACGTGAGGTCCTCCACCGCGAGCCGGTCGACCGGCTTGCGGGCCTTGGCGCCCACGAACGGCAGCAGGAGAGCGAAGGTGTCCCGGTAGCTCTTCTGCGTGTTCCGGGCGAGGTTGCGCTCCGTGACAATGTGTTCGGCCAGGAAGCGGCGCAGCCAGGGGCCGAGCGTGCGGAGATCACTCATGGTCGCCTCCGTTGACATAGCCGTCAAAGCGAACCGAGGCCTCATGCAGCAGCTCGGGCGTCATCGACAGGTAGACCTGGGTCCCGTCGAGATGCGCATGGCCGAGCCAGGTGGAGAGCACCGGCAACAGCCGCTGCACGTCGGCTCCCTGGCGGTACCACGATTCCAACCGGTGCACGGCCGCCGTGTGGCGCAGAGAATGAACGAACGGGGATTGCCGTCGGTCATCCTTGTCGCGGTGGATCCCGGCCGCCTTGAGCAGGTTCGCGAACGCGTAGTTGACGGTGGCCTTGACCAAAGGGGTGCCATCGAGGTTGGCAAGGAAGGTCGAGACCGCGCCCTGCGGCAGAGGGCGTTCGACGCGCTTGGCCGCGTAGGCCCGCAGGGCGTCGAGGAGTTGAGGGCCGACAGGAACCAGACGGGTCTTGAAGAACTTCGTATTCCGTATGGTCAGCACTGCATCGGCAAGGTCGGCGTCGTCGAGCGTCAAGCGTTGAGCCTCGCCGAAGCGCAGCCCGGCACCGTAGAGCACCAGGAGCAGCGCCCGCAGGGTGTCCGCGTCAAGCTGGACCGGGCGCTGCCGGCTGATATCGATGGCACCGAACAGCCGCCGCAACTCGTCATGGGAGTAGACGTAGGGCGGCGCCGAACGCGGCTTTCTCGGCTCGTCTTCCGACGCCGGAAGCGGCGACTGTTCCGCATAGCCGCGGCTGATCGCATAGCGGTAGAACCCGGTCAAAGCGCTGTACTTGTTCGCCCGGTACCGGGTGAGTTGGCCATTGCCGGCAAGGAAGCTGAGTACATCCTCGTCGGCGACGGTGCCGCAGTCGATGCTCTCGCCGACATGCCGGCTGAAGTAATGCAGCACTCGTGCGCTGGTGTCGAACTTCGCGCCGTGGGCCTGGCGCCACGCGACATAGCGGTCGATCGCGTCCTGGAGCATCATGCCAGGCCCTCCAGGTCGATATGGGCGACCTCGCGCAGTGCGCCGAGCTGCACCTTGGCGTACGCCGATGTGGCCGCGACGCTGCGATGGCCGAGATAATCGCCGACCTCCTTCATCGACAAGCCGTGGTCGAGGAGATGCTGCGCCGCGCCATGGCGCAGCGCATGCGGACCGCGACGCTTGCCCGTGATGCCGATCCGGTCGAGGCGGTTTCTGACGACATGGGATATCGCAGCTCCGCTCAGCGAACGGAGCGGGGCGTTCAACGTGAGGAAAAGTGTTCGCTCGCGACGCGGGGGCCGCAGTTCGCGCAGATATCTCACGATCGCCTGCCCCACGCCGCGCGAGAGCGGATAGTGATGCGTCCGTCCCGGCTTCGGACGGCGGACCCGCAACGTCTCGTCCTCCCAGTCGAGGTCGTCGAGCCGCAAACCGGCGACTTCGCCAGCGCGCAAGCCATAGGCGACCAGCACCATCAAGATGGCACGGTCGCGCACATCGGCTGGCCGGCTGCCCTCGGTCGTGGCGAGCAGACGCACAACCTCGTCCCTGGCCAGCCCCTTCGGGAGGGACTCGCCGGGATGGAACCGCGACGGCATGATCCCTTCGGCCAGCCCCGGGGTGCACCAGCCCCGGCGTTCGGCGAACCGGAAGAAGGTGCGGAGACGCTGCGAGTAATCGTGGATCGTGATCCGGCTACAGTCGCGGGTATGCCAGCGTGCAACCTCCCGGTCGATGTCGGTGATCTCGACCGCGGCCAGGGCGACCTCGCGTTCATCCAGTCCGTCGAAGAAACAATCGACGGTACTGAGGCAACCGCGGATCGTCTCTTCGGACCACCCAAGCTCTTCGCGCATCCATGCCTCGAAGACCGCGACTTCGCCGGCGTGGACGTGTCGCGGCGCGTCGGGTTGCTCCAACATGTCGACGAAACTCAGCCAGCGTACCGCGTGGCCGAGGAATCTCTGACGTGCCTGCGGCAACGCGGATCGCCTGGACCGACGTCCACCGGGAATCGACCATTGATCGGCCGCAACCTCGACCTGGACCACGCTCACCCGATCGCCTTCGTGCAGCTCAAGAAAATGAACAAGGCTGGTCTGATGAACTGCAATCTTGCGCAATGTGGGTTGCCGGGCTCCCGCCTTTGCACAATGCCGGAGGTAACTCAGCCGTTCGTAAAGCAGCGGCGCAGCGAGATAGCTGGCTATGGTGCCGCGGTCGATGAAAAGGTCCTCGAACATGATCATGTCTCCTTGTGGTTGGAGACATGACCATGGCAAACGAATGAGAATCAGAAAATTATGTTGCGGAGAGACGGAGGATTCTCATGTGTGGTGGGATGATCCAGCCTCTTCGCAACATATTGATGGCCGCAACATACGCCCAGAGATGTTGCACGCAACATCTCTGGGCCCACCAGAGGCGCGACTTCGTCCAGAGCGTGGTCGGCCATGTCCGGCTCTCTGCCTGGAGCGATGGCTGGGTCGAGCGGATCGCGGATATCTACCGGCTGAACAGGGAGCGGCTGGAACAGTACGATCCCGCTCGCGCACCCGAACGCCAGACGCCGGCCTTCGACGCGGCGCAGGCTGCCCTGAAGACCGCCGTCGAGCGCCTGTTCGCGGACGCCGAAGCGGAGCTGGCCAGCCTGTCGGACGGGTCCCGCAAGGCCAAGCCGCTGCGCAGACTGCTCAAGCATCGCGAGGGGCTGTGCGTCTTCCTCGACACGCCCTTCGTCCCCATGGACAATAACATCGCCGAGCGCGGACTGCGCTGCGCGGTCATCCGACGCCGATTGAGCTTCGGTTCGAACAGCGAGGACGGCGCGAAGTTCACCGCGATCATGCACTCCGTGGTGGGCACGCTCTCGATGCACGGCATCGACGTGTTGCGCTGGCTGGAGGCATGGCTGACGGCGTGCGCGAAGAATGGCGGCAAGCCGCCGGACGACCTCGCGCCCTGGCTGCCCTGGACGTTGAGCGCGGCGCGCAAGCGCAAGTTCACGGCGCCGGGATGACCGGCACGATCGAGTGCCGCTACTACGGGCGCGACTTCACCACCGACGAGATGGCGCTGCTGCGCGCTCTGATCGCCGCCGATCCGCAGCCCTCCCGAGCCGCCCTGTCCCGAGAGTTCTGCCAGCGTATCGGCTGGTTCAAGCCCAACGGCGGCCTCAAGGACATGATGGCCAAGGTGACCATGCTCGCCATGCACCGCGACGGCATGATCGTCCTGCCGCCGCCAAGGGGGCGGCAGGGTCGGCCCAAGCCCATCGTCTTCGGACCCGACACCGAGCCGCCGCTGTTCCCCGCACCGACCGCCCTTGACGAGGTTCGACCTCTCGACTTCCGCACCGTCGTGCGCAACACACGGGAAGGGAAGCTGTGGAACGAGTTCGTCGCCCGCTACCACTACCTCGGATACAAGCCCCTGGTCGGCGCCCAGATGCGCTACGCCGTCCACGACCGCGACGGCTGGCCCGTCGCCATGCTCGGCTTCTCCACCGCCGCCTGGAAGCTCGCCCCGCGCGACAGATTCATCGGATGGTCGCCCGAGATGCGCGAGAAGAACCTGTCGCTGGTGGTCGACAATCCGCGCTTCCTGATCCTGCCCTGGGTCGAGATCCCAAACCTCGGCTCGCACATCCTCGCCATCGTGCGCCGGTGCCTGCCCGGGGACTGGACCGAGCGCTACAACACCACGCCCGTGCTCATCGAGACCTTCGTCGAGACGCCGCGCTATACCGGCGCCGTCTACCGCGCCTCGGGCTGGATACGGGTCGGGACCACCCAGGGCCGGGGACGCTACGACACGCACATGAAACGGGCCGAGCCCAGAAAGGACATCTGGCTGCGACCCCTTCGAAAAGACTGGAAGCGAACCCTCAATCGATGAAATCTCAAACCCCATCACCCGACGAACGAAGGATTACCTTAGATTCGAGGGTAATCAGGAGACCATTTGGTCCTCTGACGGTTCCTGGATTGCACCCCGCAGCCGACTGGCTGACATCTGCGCTTTCGCTTGTCATGGCGAAAAACGAGAGCCGGTCGCCGATCATCGGACGCCCGGGCAACGGGAGTTCTTCGTGGGTTCCACCAGGCGCCTGCGGGCAAATCAACACGTTCCGGACCTTCGCAAGCGTGAGAACATAACGGAGTTCCCGCCGCACGAAACGCCCGTCGCAGCGGTTCGGGAGGTTCTCGACGGCCTGTGGGCGCGAGGCCATCCACGGTTGCCGGCAGGACGGTGCCAACACTGTTGCATTGCCGATGGCAGGGCAGGCCCTGGCCGGGTACGGTCGCACGATTCCCTCGTTTCGCTGGCCTTGCCTGCAATCGCGAGTGCCTTTACTTGATAATGCGCAGTCAATTGCTGTCACTCACTTCTATTCGTACGGTACTGCCATGCCCCGACAGGTGACAGCGCGAGTGCCGGGCCGGTGGTCGATGCGCTGGATACGGCCGCGCAGCAGCTTCGCCAGAGCCGGGTGGACGTGATCCGACTCGCCGTCGAACACGACCTCGAAGGCTTCGACGATCTCTCCGTCGCCATCGACCGCCTCCGCGACCCCGGAGACCCGGAGCTGGACCGGGACCCGGTCCGGCGTGAGCTACTCGATACGGATCAGGCAGAGCGCGGCCGGAGAGCCGAGGCGTATCCTCAAGCCGGACCGGGCGCGCACCGTTACCGCCATCGACCGGCTGGACGAGCCCCCGATTATCACCCTTTATGGTTTGGTATAAGGTAGAGGACCTCAGTGCCAACCACCATTCGCCGCCATGTGAGGAAGACGGTGCCCGGGCCACCGGCAGGCTGCCACAGCGCGAATTCGGCATTGATCCGGCGCAGGACACTCGCCGCCGACCGCGCCGCACGCACCCACCCCGGGGGTCCGGTCCGCACCAACACCTGCGGAGTGAAAAGCGCATGACGAGCCGCCGGGACCTGCCGATCACGGCGATCCTCATGCTCGGTGTCGGCGGCATCGTGCTCACCGCGCTCGCCTCGATCTACCTGCTCGGTCTCCTGGTCGCGATACGCAACACCACCGACCTGACCACGCTGCGCGCCGAGCGCAGTCTCGATGGCCTGACCCGGGCCATCCGCCTGCACGTCGCACCGGCGGAAGCCCACGCGAGGCACGCCGCGGGCCTGGTCGCAGGGCTTGACGGAGATCCCGGACCGGATGCGATCGACCGGCTGCACACCACCATGGCACTGATCCCGCACCTGCGACACGCCGGGTTTCTGGGGGTGGATGGCACCTATCTGCGATACGGCAGGTCCGGCCGCTACGAGCTGTCCACCTGGACCGGGGACGAGGGGGTTGCACGCCTGTTCGCCACCATGGCGCCGGACGCGGATGCCCTCTGGCTCGATCCGGCCTACCTTTCCTCGATCCGCCGGACCGTCATTCCGGTGGTGGTCCCTGTCAGCCGCAACGGACGGCTGGTCGGTGTGACGGCGGCGGGGGTGACCCTGCGCGAACTGTCCCGGTTCGTCTACGACCTCGCACCGGAAGCGTCGGGAACCGCCTTCATCCTGCGTGGAACAAGCCAGGTCATCGCCCACCCGAATCTGCTCGGCATTCCGATCGAGAACCATATCGGCCCCGACCGGCCTCTGCCCGACCTCGCGGTGCTTGACGATCCGATCCTGCAGGCCTTTGCGGACAGCGAAAGCCGCGCGCCGTGGGTGATCGGAGCCGGCCAGCGTGCCAATGCCCGCTTCATCACCTCCGAACGGGGCGAGGACCACATCCTGCTGTGGGAGGAACTCGCAGACTATGACAGCGTTCCCTGGATGGTCGGGTTCCACGCTCCGGCCGGCGCGCTCGAGGGTGCGAATGTCTGGACAAGGCTGATCGGGGCCGCAACAGTGGGGCTGGTGCTGGTCGCGCTTGCGCTCGCAGCCCTGTTCCTGCTGGGCCGCTACATCCGCCGGCCGGTGCGCGAGCTTGCCCGGCTGTCGTTGCAGGTCCGTGACCTCGACTTCTCCAGCGCTCCGACAGCGCGTGCCTCGCTGGTGCGCGAGTTCAACGAGGCCAGTGACGCCTTTGCCCGGATGCTCGAAGGGCTGACGCTGTTCGCAACCTTCGTGCCGAGAGCGCTGGTGCTCAGGCTGATGCGGTCGGGCACCGGTGTCGAGCTTTCGGAACAGCGCGTGGTGACGGTGATGTTTACCGATATTGCCGGGTTCACGGGCATGTCCGAACGACTGTCGGCCGGCGAGGTGGCCGGAGTGCTGAACCGGCACTTCGCGCTGCTCAACCACGGGATCGAGCACGAGGGCGGCACCGTCGACAAGTACATCGGCGACAGCATGATGGCGTTCTGGGGGGCGCCGGAGGACCAGGACGACCACGCCGCCCGCGGGTGCCGGGCGGTCCGGGCCATCGCCGATGCGGTCCGGGCCGACAACCTCGAGCGCCGGGAACGCGGCGACGAGGCGTTGCGCCTGCGCATCGGCGTTCACAGCGGCCCGGTGATCGCCGGCACCATCGGCGCTCCCGGCCGTGTCAACTACACGCTTGTCGGCGATACAGTAAACGTCGCAAACCGTATCGAACAGCTCGGCAAGGACATCGCGCCGGAAGACGATGTGGTGGTGCTGGCAAGCGGCGAGACCATCGCAGCCGCCGGACTCGACGCCCCCGAGGTCGGCGCCTTCGACATTCGCGGACGCGCCGGCCGGATCACGGTCTTCAGGCTGGCGTGAGCAACGTCACAGCTCCCTGGCCTGCTCGCGCAGCACGAATTTCTGGATCTTGCCGGTCGATGTTTTCGGCAGGTCGCAGAACACGATGGTTCCCGGCACCTTGTAGTGCGCGAGGGCGTCGCGGCACCAGGCGATCACCTCCGCCTCGGTCAGCCCGTCATGGCCGGGCGCCCGGGCGATGAATGCGCATGGTGTCTCACCCCACTTCTCGTGCGGCTGGGCAACGACCGCCGCTTCCATGATCGCCGGGTGCCGGTAGAGCGCTTCCTCGACCTCGAGCGAGGAAATGTTCTCGCCGCCGGAGATGATGATGTCCTTGGACCGGTCCTTGACCTCGGCGTAGCCGTCCGGGTGCATGACCGCGAGATCACCGCTGTGAAACCAGCCGTGGGCGAACGCCTCGGCGGTGGCGTCGGGGTTGCGGTGGTACCCCTTCATCACGGTGTTGCCGCGCATCCAGATCTCGCCCATGGTCTCGCCGTCGGCGGGCACGTCGCGGCCGGTCGCGGGATCGACCACCCGGAACCCTTCCAGTGTCGGGTACCCGACGCCCTGGCGCGCCATGCGCGTCGCCTTCTCGTCAAGCTCCAGCCCTTCCCATTCCGGCGGCCAGGCGCAGATGCCGGACGGGCCGTAGGTCTCGGTCAGGCCGTAGAGATGCGTGACCCGGAAACCCATGCGTTCCATGCCGGCAATCACCGCGCTGGGTGGTGCAGCGCCACCTGTCGCAATCTCGATGCGATGCGCGAACTGCCGTCGCACCCCGGCGGGAGCGTGGATCAGCAGGTTGAGCACGATCGGCGCAGCGCACATGTGCGAAACCCGGTGCTCGCCGATCAGCCGGAAAATCGGCGCGGGATCGACCGCGCGCAGGCAGACGTGGGTTCCGCCGACCGCGGTCACGCCCCAGGTGAAGGTCCAGCCGTTGCAGTGGAACATCGGCAGGGTCCACAGGTAACGCGTGTGCGAGTCGAGGCCGAATGCGATGGCATTGCCCATGGCGTTGAGGAACGCGCCGCGATGGTTGAACACGACCCCCTTGGGGTTTCCGGTCGTTCCAGAGGTGTAGTTGACCGCCATGGACTCCCACTCGTTCGCGGGCCGGGGCCAGTCGGGATCGGCGTCACCCTCAGCGAGAAAAGACTCGTAGTCGACTTCGCCGATCAGATCACCTGACGCGGCCAGCTCATCATCGATCCCGACCACGGCCGGAGGGGTGTCCATGCGCGAGAGCGCGTCCTCCGTCAGCGCCGAGAACTCCCGGTCGACCAGTACCAGCCGGGCACCGCAATGCTCGAGAATGAAGGCGATGGTCGTCGCATCGAGACGGTAGTTGAGCGCGTTCAGCACCGCGCCGGCCATGATCACGCCGTAGTGGGCCTCGAGCATCGCCGGGGTATTGGGCGCGATGATCGACACCACGTCACCCTTGCCGATACCCCGGCGCATCAGGGCCGAGGCCATGCGCCGGGCCCGGTCACGGAAGTCACGGTAGGTCAGCCGCAAGCTGCCATGGATGACCGCGGTCTTCTCCGGCCAGGTCGCGCCTGCCCGCTCCAGAAAGTCGGCCGGAACCAGGGGAACGTGGTTGGCCGCGTTGGCACTCAGTCCGGTCTCGTCCATGCTCTATCCCGCTCCGTTGCGTCCGCTCATCCAGGATCCGGTGTCTGCACGCCGTCACTCCGCGGCCGCAGGGTCGCACGGTTTCGGGGGAGGCACAAAGACGGCATCCGTTCGCAGTTCCTACTGGCCGACGAGGGCGCGCAGGTCCCGGATCACGCGCTTCACGCCGCGTACCCGCTCGTGGGGGTCGTGCCAGTTCCGACGGAACACCAGGCTGTGGTCGGGGCGCAACTGCACCGTCCCGCGCTCGCGGGTGATCAGGTCGACGAGCCCGGAGGGATTGATGTCAGCCGTCTCGCGGAACCCGACAACACCGCCTTTCGGTCCCGCATCGACCTTCTCGATCCCCGCCTTGCGGCACATGAGCCTGATGGTCATGAGTTCCATCAGGTTGGTGGTTTCCTCGGGAACCGGACCGAACCGGTCCACCAGTTCCTCGGCGAATTCGCCGAGTTCCACGTTGTCCGTCAGCCGCGAGACCCGCCGGTACAGCGCCAGGCGGGCCGACAGGTCGCGCACGTAGCTCTCCGGGATCAGCACCGGGATCCCGAGCGAGATCTGCGGCATCCAGGTCTCGAGAACCGCCGCACCCTTGTCCCTGTCCTCCCGGGCCGCCATCACGGCTTCCTGCAACAGGTGCTGGTAGAGCTCGATACCGACATCGCGGACCTGGCCGGACTGCTCCTTGCCCAGCAGGTTGCCGGCGCCCCGGATATCCATGTCGTGGCTGGCAAGGCTGAACCCGGCGCCGAGGGTGTCGAGGGTCCGCATCACCGCGAGCCGGCGGCGCGCGGTGTCGGGAAGCCTGCGGGTCCGCGACCCGGTGGTGAGGTAGGCATAGGCCCGGGTCTTCGAGCGTCCGACCCGGCCGCGAAGCTGGTAGAGCTGGGCCAGCCCGAACATTTCCGCTCGGTGCACGATGATGGTGTTGGCACTCGGGATGTCGAGACCGGATTCGATAATGTTGGTGCACAGCAGGATGTCGGACGCCCCGTCGAGGAACCCGGTCATGACCTCCTCGAGTTCGGCCGGGCGCATCTGGCCGTGCGCCGTCGCGATCTTTGCATCGGGAACGAGCCCGACCAGCCGGTCGTACATTTCCGGCAGGTCCCTGACGCGGGGGCAGACGCAGAAGCTCTGGCCGCCGCGGTTGCGCTCGCGCTGCAGCGCCTCGCGCACCACCACCGGGTCCCAGGAGGTCACGAAGGTCCGCACCGACAGCCGGTCGACCGGCGGGGTGCCGATGATCGAGAGGTCCCGCACCCCGGTCAGCGCGAGCTGCAGGGTGCGCGGGATCGGGGTGGCGGTAAGCGTGAGCACGTGCACGTCGCTGCGCAGTTGCTTGAGGCGCTCCTTCTGCGCAACGCCGAAGCGCTGTTCCTCGTCGACCACGAGCAGGCCGAGGTTGTCGAACCTGACCGACTTCGCCAGCACGGCGTGGGTGCCGATCACGATGGAACAGGTGCCGTTCGCGATCATGCGCCGGGTATCCGCCGCCTCCTTCGGCCTGACCAGGCGGGATAGCTGACGCACGGTGACCGGCAGGCCGGCAAACCGCTGGCTGAACAGCACGTGGTGCTGGCGGGCGAGCAGCGTCGTCGGAGCAACCACCGCCACCTGGAACCCATCCATCACCGCAACCATGGCGGCGCGCAACGCCACCTCGGTCTTGCCGAAGCCGACGTCGCCGCAGATCAGCCGGTCCATCGGCCGGCCGCGCGAGAGGTCGTCGAGTGAATCCCCGATCGCGCGCAGCTGGTCCTCGGTCTCGTCGTGCAGGAAACCCGAACAGAACTCGTCGTAGAGCCCGGGTGGCGGCACCATCCGGGCCAGTGACTGCACCTGGCGTTGGGCCGCGATCCTGATCAGTTCGTCGGCCATGTCCCGCAGACGGTCCATGACGCGGGACTTGCGCGCCTGCCAGGCGGCGCTGCCCAGTCGGTCGAGCTGGACCAGGCTGTCGCTCGAGCCGTAGCGCGACAGGATCTCGATGTTCTCGACCGGAACGTACAGCCGGTCGTCGTCGGCGTAGAGCAGTTTCAGGCAGTCGTGGGCGGCACCGCCGAGATCGAGGGTCTCCAGTCCCTCGTAGCGCGCGACACCGTAGTCCGCGTGCACCACGTGATCGCCTTCCGACAGCGCCGCGGCGTCGCGCAGGAAGTCCTCGCCCGCCCGCCGGCGCCGGCGCGCCGGGCGCGACTGTCGCTCGCCCAGGACATCGGTCTCGGTGATGTAGAGGGTTCCCTCGGCCCGGAACCCGTTTTCGAACGGCAGCACCGCCACCCCGACCACGTGGGCAGCGAGGCCTTCGAACTCCGCGGCGTTTCCAACCTGCTCGACGTCGGTCACCCCGGCCTCGCGGACCAGCGAGGTAATACGCGCGCACGACCCGTCCGAGTGCCCGGTCAGCAGCACCCGCTCGCCTGCGTCGAGCGCGGCATGGACCGCCTCGACTGCCTCGGCCTGGAGCGCGCGATCGGGGTTGACCCGGGCTTCGACGAGGTTCACGCCAGCCTGTGCGCCAGCATGCAATACCTCGAACGCGTCCACCGGCGGCAGCTCTCCGGGGCCGCAGAACCGGTAGACCTTCCTCTCCGCGACCATGTCCTGCCATTCGGCCGGGTCGACATGCAGCAGTCCGGGCGGCAGCGGACGGTAGATGGCGGCGTCGCCGGTGGCGCGTTCGTGCGCGACCCTGCGGGTCTCGTAGTACTCCGCGATCATCTCGAACCGGGTCGAGAGCACGTCTCCGGCGTGGTTGTCGAACGCCACGCACGCATCCCCGACATGGTCGAACACGGTCTCCAGCGCCTCGTGGAACAGCGGCAGCCAGTGCTCCACGCCCTGGTGGCGTCGACCCTCGCTGACCGCCTGGTAGAGCGGGTCATCACTGACCTGTGCGCCGAAGTGCCCTCGATAGCCGGTCCGGAACCGCTGGATGCCTTCCCTGGTCAGCAGCAGTTCCGAGGCCGGGGAGAGGGAGAGTGCCTCCAGCGTTCCTGTGGACTTCTGGCTCATCGGATCGAACTCGCGGATTTCCTCGATCTCGTCGCCGAAGAAGTCGAGGCGCAGCGGATCGGTGCTGCCCGAGGGAAACAGGTCCACCAGTCCACCGCGGATCGCGTACTCGCCGGGTTCGCGCACGGTCCCGGTCCGCTGATAGCCGTTGTTCTCGAGGAAGGCCTGGACCTGTTCAATCGGACAGCTGGCTCCGACCCGCACCTGCAGCGACGATCCGGCAAAGAAGCTCCCGGGAGGAACCCGCTGGAGTACCGCGTTGGCCGTCGTCAGCACCACGAGCGGTCGGGCAACCGGCCAGGCGGCGAGCCGGGCGAGGCTGTCCACGCGCTGGCTGACGACAAATCCGTCCGGCGACGACCGGTCGTAGGGCAGGCAGTCCCAGGCCGGGATCCGCAGGACCTCGAGGTCGGGAGCAAAATAGGCAAGCGCGCGGGCAAGGCTGTCGAGACGGGCATCATCGCGGCAGACGTGGAGCACCCGGGTGTGGTCGCCGGCGAGCCGCGCCAGCACGCGCGCGTCCCAGCCTTCCGGCACCTCCCCCACCAGTGTCGGGGCGGATCCGTAGTGATTGACCGGAACCTGGCTGCTGTCAGGCATGGTGGAAGGACCGGATCATGTGCAGCACATCGGTATCGTAAGCCGGCGGCGGCACCTCCATCCCGGTGATCCAGGTGTAGAGTCGGGGGTCCTCGATCGCGAGCAGGGCCTCGTAGGCGTCGAGCTGGTCGGGTCCCAGGCCGGCAAGCCGTGCCCGCGCGAACCGGCTGAGCAGCAGGTCGGTCTCCCGGGTTCCGGTGTACAGGCTGCGGTACAGCAGTTTCCTGCGGCGTTCCGCCAGGGCCGGGCTGTCGGGCATGAACTGTCTCCGCCGGCGCCGCGCGAGGCGCCGCGCACAGTGCCGGTGCAGTGGTTCAGGGGGATCTCTTCCGGCCGGGTTTCAGGACTGTCGCCGGCGCATTGTCGCGCTCCGCGAGCGTCTGTTTGCCGGCCAGGATCTGCGGGACCGCCCGAATCTCGTCGCTCCTGCCGTCGGGTGGCGCGACGATCCCGGTCGATACCAGCATCTTGAACCCTTCTTCCGACGACATGTCGAGGTAGTGGAGGTCGCGTTCGGGGACAAACAGCAGGAATCCCGATGTCGGGTTCGGCGTGGTGGGGACGAAGACATTGACCATCTCGGTGTCGATCGCGTTCTGCACCTCGCCCTCCGTATGACCGGTGACGAAGCCCATCGTCCAGATGCCGCGCCGGGGATACTCGAGGAGCACGACATAGCGGAATGCATCGGCGTTCTGCGCAAGGATGGTCTCCATGATCTGCTTGACCGCGCCGTAGATGCTACGCACGATCGGCATGCTCGCCATGAACTGCTCGCTCAGGCGAACCAGCCAGCGCCCCACCAGGCCGGCAGTCAGCCAGCCGACGAGTGTCAGCACGACCACTGCAAGGATCAGGCCGAGGCCGGGCAAGGGGATCGGGAGATAGGATTCCGGATTGTAGCGCGGCGGGATCAGCGGCACGACCTGGCTGTCGAAGAAGGTAATGATCCCCCAGGTCAGCCACAGGGTAATGCCGATCGGCGCAGTAATCAGGATCCCGGCAAGCAGGTAGCTGCGCAGACGAAAGATAAGGGGCCGCCGCCGCCCGAGCGGCGGTGCGTTGCGCCGTCTGCGAGTCCTCCGTGCCCCTGGCACCCTTTCCTCCCGACCGCGGCCCGCAACCACCACGCCGGATGGTCGTGCACTTTCTAGTGTACGCGTTCGCGAGCCGGAAATCGAGAACCGGAGTCTGCCGCGCCCGGCCCGGGAGTCGACCCGGCGCCGCATCTTCTCGCGCATGTGGTCTCCGGCGCGGATCGTCGGACACCGCGCGGGGCGCCTGTCGCCGCAGCTGGTCTCGATGCAGCTGGTCTCGGCGTCGTGGTTCGGGTGCAGGAAGGAGCCGATCGACTGCCGCCTGCCGTCGCGGCGCCGGTCCGCCGGAAGATTGATCACCCGGTGCAGGCTGGACTTCCAGCGATCGTTGGTCCAGCGCCGCATCATGTCGCCGAGATTGACCACCGGCTGGCCGGGACGTGCGGCCACGTCCTGCCAGGTCCCGTCCGGCACCATGACCAGCAATCCGCCGGGAGCGTCGTTGAAGGCAAGGATGGTCTGGCCGGCGACGTCCCTGCCGGTGCCGCAGCGGATCACCGTCTGGCGCCGGGCAGAGGTTCGCCGGACAGGTGTTGAAGTGGTTGTCGATCCTGTCATCGAGGCAGTCGACCGGCAGGGCCACGGCAAGGATCCGCATCGATTCCCAGGCCGGCGCCTCGAAGACGGTGTCGTACTCCGTGAAGACCCCGCGACAGTCGGCTGGCTGCCGCGGCCAGACGGTCGCGACGCAGACCGGACCGGCCTCGGATATGCCGGCGAAGAGGCCGGACCGCCGGAATCGGGATCGCGCCATGCGCCGGGTCCGCCGGTCCCGTCTGCCGTGGGATCGAGCGCACCCCTCCCGGGGATCCAGCCGATGGGTGCACCCATGTGAACAGGTCCGGCGGGGACTGCGGGGTCACTGCCACTGCCCCCGTGAGAACGGCACCCGCCTTACGGGTCAGTCCCCGGGGTCCCGCGAGGCAGGGGCTCGGGCCCCGGTGCCGGCGGGCCAGGTGTCGCTCAGCCGATAGCCTTCCGGCCACGGATCACGTGGATCGAGACAGAGCTGGGTCGTCCCGGTTAGCCAGGCACGGCCCGCGACCGACGGGACAATGGCCGGCCGACCGCCCACCGTCACCTCCTCCTCCACACGGCAGTCGAACACGGACCCGATGATCGACACCCCGCGAAAGCGCTCGCCAACCGCGAGCTGCCCCCGCGCGTGCAGGACCGCCATCCGCGCGGAACATCCGGTACCTGTCGGGCTCCGATCGATCTTCCCGGGCCGGATGACCACGGCATTGCGGCCGGTCGGGATACCGTCGACGTCGCGGACCGGGGCCGCGAACTGGCAGAACGAGATGTGCTGCCAGTCGGGGTTCTGGGGGTGGACGAAACCGAGTTGCTCGTTCGCCGCCCGGGTGATGCGGATGCCGGCATCAACGATGTCCCGCGCCTCGTCGGGGTTCAGGGTGAAACCGAGCGCGTCGGAGTCGACCAGGACGAAACTGTCGCCGCCGTAGGCGGTGTCCACCGTGAGCGTTCCCAACCCCTCGACTTCGAGTGCGGCTCCGAGCCGTGCCGCGAATGACGGCAGGTTGTGCACGCGGACGAGGTCGACGCGGCCATCCGAGCACGCGGCGTGCACGCGGATCAGCCCGCCGGGGGCCTCCAGGACCATCACCGTTTCAGGCTCGGTCATCGGCAGAATGCCGGTCTCCAGCAGCACCGTCGCGACACACAGGCTGTTCGACCCCGACATCGGCGGCGTGTCCTCGGGTTCCATGATGATGAAACCCATGGCGGCGCGCGCATCCTTCGGCGGCACCAGCAGGTTGACGTGGCGAAAGACGCCGCCGCGCGGCTCGTTCAGTACGAACCGGCGCAGCGACTGGTCGTGGGCGATGAACCGGGACTGTTCCCACAGCGTGTCTCCGGGCGGCGGGGCGACGCCACCAACAATGACGTCGCCGACCTCGCCTTCCGCATGGCAGCCGACGATGTGCACCAGGCGTTGCGATCGCATCGATCAGTCCCCTTCGCTGTCTGTGTCCGCTGCGACGCGCGGGCCGGGGCAGTCGTCCGGGAACCACCGCCCGGCCTGCACCCGCAACGCGTGTGCGGACCGTTCGCCGGGCGCGGAATGCCGGGCGGTTTCCCGGGAGTGTCCTTCGACGGTCGTTGCCAGCATGCATGTCTCCCTCGCCACGCCATGGGCTCCCGAACCCGGACAGGGGCGAACCCGGCCCGCCAGCGATCCGCCGGACCGCGCCGATGCGCGGGCAGCGTGCGAAGTGTCCACGGGTGTCCGCGACCGCGGGAGAAAACAGGAACGCAAGCACCGGGCGCCATGCCGTGCGGTGCTCCCGCAACCGACGACAGGTCTCGTGACATGCGCCGGCCCGCTGTTCCGGACCAGTGACCGGCACCGGAGGCCTGCCGGCCGCGCACCGCAGGAAGACCAGCCGCGCCGCCGCGTCATCGCTGCAACCGCGTGCACGTCAAGGAAGGGGTATCCCGCGAGGTTTCCGATGATTGGATGAGCCTTGTCGAATCCGGTGTCGGAGAGCGTCCGGAAGCCTATTCGCTCGTAAGAGGCGATGGAACCGGGTTTGTCGCCGACCCGGATGCCGATGTGGTCCACCTTCTTGAACTCAAGCATTTCGTGGGCGCCCTTGCCTGGCGGGCGGCACTTCGCGAAGGGTAAGTGCGCCCGCAGGTGGCGAGAAGGTTCCGGGCAGCGGAATTCCGGCCGGGACCGCACTCCAGCGTTCCGGGCAAAACTGTAAGGTCTTACTTGACAATCCGGACCGCCGCAGTCACCTTACCGTCGTGATTGGGAGTATTCGGCACAAGGCGCTCTCGAGGTACTGGACCCGTGGCCAGGCGAGAGGCTTGAACGGCGAGTGGATGAGCAAGCTAAGGCGCATCCTGTCGGCGCTCGAAGCCGCCGAACGGCCAGAGCACATGAACTATCCAGGTTCTTACTTCCACGCGCTGAAGGGCGACAGGGCGGGCCGCTACGCGGTTCGCCTGACGGCCAACTGGCGCGTGACCTTCGGATGGGCCGAAGACAGCGCCGTGGACGTGGACATAGAGGACTATCATCAATGATCGAAAGACACCCTTCCATCGAGCCGGTGCATCCCGGGGAAGTCCTGCGGGAGGATATCTTGCCTGCGCTCTCAATGAGCAAGACGGCTGTGGCCGATGCTCTCGGCATTTCCCGGCAGACGCTTTACGACATCCTGAACGAGAAGCAGCCGGTGACCGCCGAGATGGCGGTGCGGTTCGGCAAGCTGTTCGGCAATGGCGGGCGTTTCTGGATCAATCTGCAGCGCAGCCACGACTTGGCGGTCGCCGAGCGCACGGTGGACGTGTCGGAGATACGGACTGTCGAGGCGCGAGCAGGCTGAGCCTCGGAGTGTGGACAGCTGGATCGGAAGTACGGGACGGCTTCGGACGGCCGGCGGATGATTATTGCAGTGTAATGGTCCGCGAAGACCCCAATTCAGGGCGAGTCTTCGTCCGGCACACCGAGCAGGCGCTCGCTTCGCCAAACCCGGACGATGCGCACGTGCTTCGGGTCACGGCGATAGACAATCCGAAATGGCGGCCGGATCAGCTCGCGGAGATAGGGCTGGTCGAACTCCGGGACGATCCGGCCCATATCGGGATGATCGGCCAGCGCCTCGATACTCACGACAATTTCGTCGATCAGGCGCTCACCCACATCCGGCACGCCTTGTTCCGCGTACCATGCACGCAGTTCTTCCAGATCGGCGAGTGCGGACTCGGCGATCCGGATGGCGACCTTCGCCATGCGCCTACTTCAAGCCGAGCCGAGCCGAGCCTTCGCGTCTGCAAGAGACAGCTCTCGACCGGCCTCCAGGTCGGCGAGACCTGCGACGACCGCGCGCATGAACGCCCGCTCCTCCTCGGCCATCTCGTAGTCGGTCACCGACTGCACGACGGCCACACCGCGCCCGCGACTGGTGAGCAGCACCGGACGATGTGTGTTTGTCACATGCTTGACGATGCGGCCGGGGTTCACCTTCAGGTCGGTTAGCGGAACGATGTCCTCGGAGAACTTGGTGCTCATGTCGGATCCTCAAGCCCTGTGAACAGGTCCGACAATAGCACCTGTAAACGGATCTTTCCAGCTCGAAACCGGCGGCTGGGCGCGACCGATTCACTGGTAGAACGCAAGGTGTCACTTTAGCCCAGGTGGCCAGGGCGAAGATGCCGGGATCGGCCGGCGTGGTCAGTCCTCGTTCGGCAGCAGGATGGTACGGATTTCACCGCCCGGGGGCGGGCGCGAATCTCGTTGCATGACAGGCGCATCAGGCGACCTGCGCGCGGGACCGCGTGCCGCTGGTCCGTAGTGGACGAGCGGCATCGGACGGGTCGGCGCCTCGCTCCGACAGGACAGGCATGAGGCCCGGTCATGCGCGCGGCGCGCCTGTGCGCCGTGTGGGGCAATCCGGCCGCAAAATCGTCCCGGTTCCCGGAGCCGCGCTCACCGACCGGAGCCGGATCGGGCGGCGGGAAGAACGGGACATGGGGACGGGACCGCCGAGGTTGAAAGGCAGTGCGCGATCGCCCTCGGCGAGATGGTGAGCACGCCGCATCCGAACTATAGTTGGCGACAGATCCCGGTCTCCGGCTAGGGAGCGTGCGCATGGCCCGGCGTCCGAACATCCTTTTCGTCATGGTCGACCAGCTTGCGCCGCAAGTACTGTCCGCCTACGGCGGAAAACGCGTGAAGACGCCGCATATCGACAATCTTGCTGCCGAAGGCATCGTGTTCCAGAACGCCTACTGCAACTTCCCGCTCTGCGCTCCGGCACGTTTCTCGATGTTGAGCGGACAGCTCCCCTCGCGCATCGGCGCGTTCGACAACGCGGTCGAGTTTCCCGCCTCGGTACCGACCTTCCAGCATTACCTGCGCCTTGCCGGCTATCGGACCTGTCTTGCCGGCAAGATGCACTTTGTCGGACCGGATCAGCTGCACGGCTACGAGGAACGGATCACCACGGACGTCTACCCGGCGAATTTTCTCTGGACACCGGACTGGCGGCTCGGTCCGGAGCAATGGCTCGAGTGGTATCACAGCATGCGCGCCGTGCTTGATGCCGGGCCGCACCGCAAGAGCGTCAACATTGCCTATGACGACGAGGTCGAGTTCGAGGCGATACGGTGGCTGCACGAACATGCCGACCAGGGTGACGGGCGGCCGTTCGCACTCACGGTCTCTTTCTTCTCACCGCACGATCCCTATCTGGCGCCTCCGGCCTGGCTCGCGCGCAGCCGGTCCGGCGGGGTCGACCGGCCGGTTGTACCCGATATACCGCTTGAAGAACGTGACCCGCACAGCCGTCGCCACTGGTTCCTGACGGGCCGGCACCTGGACCCGGTCAACGAGGCGGACGTCCTTCGCATGCGCCTCGCCTATTCCGCGGTAACAAGTTACGTGGATGCGAAGATCGGCAGGATTCTCGAGACGCTGGACCAGATTGGTGCGGCCGGGAATACCCTCGTCGTGTTTACCTCGGATCATGGTGATTCGCTTGGCGAGCGCGGGCTTTTCTTCAAGATGTCGTTTTTCGAGTGGTCGGTCCGCGTACCGCTGATCCTGCACGCCCCCTTCGCCTTAGGCCCCAGACGCGTGTACGAAAACGTCTCTCACCTCGACCTGTTCCCGACCCTGCTCGAACTGACGGGAAACGGTGAGCTGCCGGAACTGGCGCTGCCGGTCGACGGACACTCGTTGATCCCGATTGCGACCGGACCGGTAACGGACTGGCCCGATACCGTGCTGGCGGAGTACACGGCCGAGGGTGTCACCGCGCCGATGGTGATGGTTCGCAAGGGGCGGCACAAGCTGATCACGAGTTCCGAAGATCCACCGCTGTTGTTCGATCTCGAACTCGATCCGGACGAGACCCGGAACCTGGCAGGCGACGCCGGCTCGGCGGAAGTTCAGGCGGATCTCGAGGCGGTCGCGGCCGCAACCTGGGACATGCCGGCGCTTGACAGGGCGGTACGACAGGCACAGGCGGCACGGCGCGTTGTCGGTGGCGCGCTCGCAACCGGCGTTCACCGGCCCTGGGACTATCAGCCGATGCGGGACGCTTCGAGGACATACTACCGTGAAGCAGGTGATGTCCGGGATGCCTATTCCGGGACTATCGGTTGACACCTGTCGAGCGCGACCGGCAGTCCGGGACCCCGGGGTGGAGCAGGCATCTCCTGTACCCGAATGGATGTCACACGGACCGGTCAGGCCGCACGGGCCGCGTGGTCCACGCCGGCGTCCGCGTCCTCGAGGATCATGCGCGCGGCCTTCTCGCCGATCATGATCGAAGGTGCGTTGGTGTTGCCCGAGGTCAGTGTCGGCATGATCGAGGCGTCAACAACCCTGAGCCCGGCCAGCCCGTGCACCCGCAGCCGGTCATCCACCACGGCCATCGGGTCCGATCCCATCTTGCAGGTCCCCACCGGGTGGTAGGTGGTCTCGGCCGTCTGCCGGACCCAGTCGAGCAGCTCTTCGTCGCCGGCACGCGAAACTCCTGGTGCGATCTCCTCGCCGACGAACCCCTCGAGTGCCGGCGCCCCCATCCAGTCGCGGGCAATGCGCATCGCGGCCAGCAGCTTCGTGCGGTCATCCACGGTCGAGAGGAAATTGAACCGGATCGTCGGAGGGTCGGCGGCGTCGGCCGAGGCAAGGTGGATCGAGCCGATACTGTCCGGACGCAGCACATGGGTGATCAGGGTCAGCCCGCGCTGATCGGCAATGTTCATGTTCCGCCCGATCAGGAACGGCATGATCGACATGCCCACATCCGGCGAATCGAGGCCCTCGCGAGTCCTGACATAGGCGCGCACCGGTGACGCCGGCAGTGCCAGGAACCCCTCTCCCTTCAGGCCGTAACGCAACACTTGCCGCACCATGCCGATGCCGCGGGCCAGGTCATTGTAGGTCACGCCACGTCTGGTGACCGCCCACTTCATGCGCGGTGCGTAATGATCGCGCAGGTTCTCGCCCACGCCGGGCAGCTCGTGGACCGGTTCGATCCCGAGTTCCCTCAGCAACCCAGCCTGGCCGATGCCCGAAAGCTCCAGCAGCTGTGGTGAGTTGATCGATCCGGCGCTTACGATCACTTCGCGCGTGGCGTGGGCCTGGAACGGCATCGCATTCCGGCTGTATCGCACACCGGTGCACCGCCCTCCCTCAAGCACGAGCCTCTCGGCGAGCGCATCGGTAACGATCTCGAGATTGGACCGACCGCGTGCCGGGTCGAGGTAGCAGCGAGCGGTACTCATGCGCCGGCCACGCTGGATGGTGGCCTGGGTCAGGCCGATCCCGTCCTGGCTCGCGCCATTGTAGTCCGGACTGCGCTGGATGCCGATCTCGCCCGCGGCAGCGAACAGGGCGTCGTAGAGCGGTCCGCCCTCGCGCGGCTCGGTGACCCTGAGCGGACCGGACCGGCCGCGATAGGCATCATCACCGCCGTCATAGCGTTCCATCGACTTGAAGAACGGCAACACGTCCTGATAGCTCCAGCCGCGGTTGCCGAGCTGGGCCCAGTGATCGAAGTCCTGGGCCTGGCCGCGCACGAACACCATCCCGTTGATCGAGCTCGAGCCACCGAGCAGTTTGCCGCGCGGAACCGGAATGCGGCGCCGGCCGGATCCCTCGTCGGGTTCCGAAGAGTAGAGCCAGTTCGCCCGCGGGTTGTCGATCAGCTTCGCAAACCCCACCGGGATTCGCGACCAGGGATGGCTGGGCCTGCCGGCCTCGAGCAACAGCACCGAGTGGCGTCCGCCATCGGACAGCCTGTTGGCGAGAACCGAGCCCGCAGAACCGGCGCCGACGATCACGTAGTCATAACGGCTTTCCTGCATCGACCCTGCTCCTCGCACAGTGTTCCCGCTCTTCTGCGGATCGGAACCGAGAATAGAACGGCGACAGCGCCACTGCGAGTGGTTCAGCCTGCTCGGCCCCATGCGCCTTCCAGGTCCGGGACGACACCGTGTGCCGCCTGCCTGCCGATCATAATCGACGGCGCACCGGGATTGCCCGAGGCGAGCACCGGCATGATCGAGGCGCTGGCATCCCCCGCGGCCAGCCAGCCCGTGCGCCCCACAGCAGGCCGAGCGCGCGCCCAAGCCCGGCGTGCACTTGCCCGGACGTCTTCACCCGGTCAATGGGCGCGTTTCAATCGATCCAATCGTTGATATCCGGATTGCGGGCCTCCTCCTTGAGGCCGCTGGTCGCAGCAGGACGCCATAACCTCCAGGCGGGGGACTTCCGGCCCCCTTACCCACGGCATCATGCCGGGTGCGCTCTCTGGGTCTGCTGGCGACATCCGTCCCGGTGTCACCCGCTCCGAGAGTATCGCGGCGGGGATCACGCCAGCCAGTCGGCCATCCACGAGGTGTCCATGTCAGCCAGGAAATCCCGGGCGGTCTGCCAGTAGACATCGCGGATGTGGTTCATCATTTCGTATTCCTCGTCCCGGAGCGTACGCCAGCGCCGGGCCGGAACACCGGCCCACAGCTCGCCCGACCGGATCACCTTGCCCGGAGAAAGCAGGGAGTGCGCCGCGAGCATGCCCTCGCTCTCGATCACCGAACCGTCGAGAACGGTCGATCCCATGCCGACGAAGGCGCGGTCCTGCAGGGTGCAGGCATGGATGATGCAGGCGTGGCCGACGGTGACACCGTCACCGATCGTTGTCGCGAGGTGGGCCGGCCGATCGACATGGACGACCGTGTTGTCCTGGATGTTGGTCCGGGTGCCGATCCTGATCGCGTTGCCGTCGCCGCGCAGCGTCACGCTGTACCAGATGCTGGCCTCGGCCGCGATCTCGACGTCGCCCAGCACAGCGGCGTTCTCGGCGATGAAACACCCGGGATGGATCTTCGGACGCCTGCCCCTGTAGCTGCGGACGACCGGGCGCATGCCGATCAGCCGATCTTCGCCGACAGGCCCCCGTCAACCGGCATGATCAGGCCGGTCACATAGGCCGCCTCGTCAGAGGCGAGGAACAGGGCCGCATTGGCCACGTCCCAGGCTGTCCCCATCTGCTGCAGCAACGGTACCCGCTCATGGCGCGCCTGGCGCACCGTCTCGCGGTCGACGTTCTGTTCACGCGCCCGGCGTTCGATCGCCATCGGCGTGTCCATCAGCCCGGGCAGGATCGCGTTGGCCCGAACACCCCACGACGCGTTTTCCATCGCGAGGTGGTGGGTCAGGGTGTTCACCGCGCCCTTGCCGGTCTTGTAGGTCACCGTGTTGTGGGAACAGGTCGAGGCGATCGAGGAGATGTTGATGATCACGCCCGACCGCTGCTCTCGCATCACCGGCAGGACATGCTTGCAGACCAGGAACATTCCGGTGACGTTCATCGCCATCAGGAAATCCCAGGTCTCGCGGTCCATCCCGGTGGTCTCGCGATCGCCCTCGGACCGGCCGACATTGTTGTGCAGGATGTCGATCCGCCCGAACCGGTCGACGCAACCGGACGCGATCCCGGCACAGTCCTCCTCGCGGGTGATGTCGGCGGCGAACACGTCGGCCTGGGCACCCTCGGCTTCGCACAGGGTCCGGGTCTCCGCGGCGCGGTCGAGGTCCCTGTCGACCAGGAAGAGCCGCGCGCCTTCCCGGGCGAAGCGAAGTGCGGTTGCGCGGCCGTTGCCGATGGTCTCGCCCGGCTGCTGCCCGGCTCCGACGATAATGGCGACCTTGCCCTCGAGACGCATGGGTCCTGTCCTCGTTCAGTGATCCGGCCCGATAGCGGCGCCTTCCCGGTTTCGCGCGGCCATTGCCCCCGCGCGCCCGGCTGGCCCCGCGTCTATCGCTTGGAGAACTGGAAGCTGCGGCGCGCCTTGCGCTTGCCGTACTTCTTGCGCTCCACCACCCGCGGGTCACGGGTCAGGAACCCGCCCTTCTTCAGCACCGGCCGCAGGTCGGGCTCGTAGTTGGTGAGCGCCTTGGCGATCCCGTGGCGCACCGCACCGGCCTGTCCGGACAACCCGCCTCCGCCGACGGTGCACACCACGTCGTACTGGTCGGTCCGGCCTGCCGCATCGAACGGCTGGCCGATAAGCATGCGCAGCACGGGGCGTGCAAAGTAGACCTCGATGTCACGGCCGTTCACGTTGACCCGGCCGAGACCAGGCTTGATCCAGACCCGCGCGATGGCGTTCTTGCGCTTGCCGGTGGCATAGGCCCGGCCGTGCGCATCGATCTTCGGCTCGGGTGCCGCCTGCTCTTCCTGCGACTGCAGGGCGCCGAGCAAGTCAAGGCCGGTCGCGTCCGTCTGCACCTGGTCTTCCATTGCCATTGTGCTACCTCTTGTTCTTGGGATTCATCGCACCGACGTCGAGGACTTCCGGCTGCTGGGCCTCGTGCGGATGGGACGGGCCGGCATAGACCTTCAGGTTTGACATCTGTCGACGGCCGAGCGGACCGCGGCTGATCATCCGCTCCACCGCCTTGAGCACCACCCGTTCCGGGTGCTTGCCCTCAAGGATCTTGCCCGCGGTAATCGACTTGATGCCGCCGGGATAGCCGGTGTGGCGGTAGTAGGTCTTGTCCGACCGCTTGTTGCCGGTCAGCTTTACCTTCTCGGCATTGACCACGATGATGTTGTCGCCGCAGTCCATATGCGGGGTGAAGATGGGCTTGTGCTTGCCGCGCAACCGCAGGGCAATCACGCTCGCGAGCCGTCCGAGCACCAGGCCCTCGGCATCGATCAGCCACCACTTCTTTTCGATGTCGCCCGGTCTCGCCGTGTAGGTCTTCATGATCTGTCACCCTTCGGTCGGTGGCGCGGCGACGCGCATTCTCACTGTTCGCAACCAGGGGTGTACGCAGCCCAGTTGCGATCGTCAAGACCGGAAAATTCCTTTTGGTCCATGCAGTTGTATTAACGGTATTATAATACCGTCATATCGTAAGCACCACCTTGCCGGCAATCGAGCGTGCGAGCAGCGCCTCGAGCGCCTGGCCCGCCTGCTCAAGCGGAAGGGCCCTGCCCACCCGGGGACTGATCCGGCCCTGGACGAACAGGTCTGCCGCCTCGCTGACGAACGAGGACCCGTGCGCCGGGTCCCGTTCGGTCTCGGCACCATAGACCACGCCGATCACGGAGATGTTCTTGACCAGCACGATATTGGCCGGCACCTGCTGGATCCTGCCTGACGCAAACCCGATCACCAGCATCCGGGCGTGCCAGGCGACCGCACGCAACGCCTGGTCGAAGGCGTCGCCGCCCACCGGGTCATAGACCACATCGGCCCCGGCACCGTCGGTCAGGACGCGGACCCGGTCACGGATGCTTTCGGTGAGGTAGTCGATGGTGTGGTGCGCCCCGTGCTCACGCGCGACCGCGCATTTCGCCGGTCCGCCGGCGGCCGCGATCACGGTTGCGCCCATGCACCGACCCAGTTCGACCGCAGTCAGACCGACACCACCGGCTGCTCCGAGCACCAGCAGGGTCTCGCCAGGCTGCAACGCGCCGCGTTCCTTCAGGGCAAACCCCGAGGTTCCGTAGACAGTCGGGAACCCGGCCGCGATGACGTCGTCCATCGCGTCGGGCACCGGCACCAGCCAGTCGCCGCGCACGACGGCCTGCTCGGCAAAGGCGCCGCCGCCGCGCATGTAGGCCATCACCCGCTGGCCGATGCGCAACGGGCGGGTCACGGCCGAACCGATTTCAAGGACCTCGCCTGCAACCTCCATTCCGGGCACGAACGGAGGAGCGAGCCTGTTCTGGTAGGTCCCGGCAATCTGCAGGGTGTCGGCGAAGTTCACGCCCGCCGCGCGGACCCGGACCAACACCTCTTCGGGTTCCGGAACCGGCGGATCGATCTCACGGACCTCGAGGTTCTCCGGCCCGCCGAGCCGGCTGCAGATCACCGCCTTCATCAACCCCTCCCCGGTTGCGCGTTTCGAACCGTTCGATAACGCAGCCGCGATGCCGCGGGCAAGCTGCCGGTTGCGCCATACCGGCGGGGGGAGCCAAGATGGCCCGTGTCACTGCACTCTTTCCGGCCGGTCCTGCATGCCTCTCCCCCTTGCCCGCCACTCGCCTCACATCGCCATCATCACCATCGACAACCAGCCGAAGATGAACGCGATGAGCCGGGAGATGCTGAGCGAGCTCGGCGAGCTGTGGGACGAGCTCGAGCGTGACGAGACCCGCTGCATCATCCTGACCGGCGCCGGAAGCCGCGCCTTTTGCGCCGGGGCCGATATCGGCGGTGACCTCTCCGCCGACCAGGAACAGGCCGCGGCCGTCAACCACGCCCTGCTCAAGACCGACACCTATTCCAAGCCGATCGTCGCCGCCGTGAACGGCGACTGTGCCGGAGGCGGTGTCGAACTGCTGCTCGCCTGCGATATCCGGGCTGCGGTGCCGCATGCGCGATTCGGCCTGCCGGAGGTGCGCTGGTCGATCTACCCGTTCGGCGGGGCGACGGTGAAGCTCGCGCAACAGATCGGACATGTCCACGCCATGGATCTTCTGCTGACCGGGCAGCTGATCACGGCCCGGCGCGCGGTCGAGATCGGCCTGGTCAACCGGATCGTCGAAGCAGACGACCTGCTCGACTGGGCGATCGAGACCGCGGGTGTGATCGCCGCCAACAGCCCGTCGGCCGTCCAGGCGGTCAAGACCCAGATGAGTGCGACCCTCGCCGCGCATGCGCTCGCCCGCGAACCGATGGACCAGGAACTCGGCGATGCGGTCCGCACCGGCCCCGACTTCGCGGAGGGTGTCGCGGCGTTCCGCCAGAAACGCCGCCCCGTCTACTGAGACCGAAATGACCAGCAAGAGACCCCGGGCGCACACCTTCACCGATCTCCTCGACGAGATGGCCGGCCGGCACCGGCACCGCGAGGCGATCATCTGGCGCGGGCAGCGTCTCGACTGGGCCGGATGGCGGGAGCGAAGTGCTGCACTTGCCGGGTTCCTGCAGCGACACGGGGTCGAACGCGGCGACAGGGTGGCAATCCTGCTGCCCAACCGACCGGAATGGCTCATCTCGGTGATGGCCGCACTGCGCATCGGCGCGATCGCGGTGCCGATCAGCACCTTCTCGAGTCCGCGGGAACTCGCATGGACGCTCGCGCACTGCGACCCCGCGGCCCTCGTCCTCGCACCGGCATTCGGTGACCGGGACTGGCTTGCGGCGCTGCGCCGGGCGGAACGTGTGCCCGACTGCCTGGTATCGGTCGACAACTCGCCGGTCGGCACGCCGTGGGACCGCGCCCTTGCCGGCGAACCCGCCACCGGACCCGGACCCGGACCTGGGGATACATGCTTCATCCTCTACACTTCGGGTTCCACCGCCGACCCGAAGGGGGTGACGCTGCTGCACCGCGACGTCATCGCCAACGGGTTCGACATCGGCGAGCGCCAGCACCTGACCGCCGACGACAGACTCTGGTGCGCCATCCCCCTGTTCTGGTCGTTCGGCGCCGCGAATGCCCTGCCCGCGGTCATGAGCCACGGCGGCACCCTGGTCCTGCAGGAACGGTTCGATCCGGGCAGCGCGATCCGCCTGATCCGCGAGGAGGGCTGCACGGTCTTCTACGGTATGGTCAACATGGTCCGGGCAATGCGCGATCATCCGGGCTGGTCAGCCGAAGCCTTCGTGTCGATGCGTACCGGGCTGACCATCGGGCTCGCACGTGACGTCACCTTCATGGTCGAGACCCTGTCGGCCCCGCAGCTCTGCACCGTCTACGGTTCCACTGAAACCTGTGGCAACTGCGCAGTCAGCGACGCCCTCGACCCGCTCGACCTTCGCCTCGCGACCCAGGGCCTGCCGCTGCCGGGCATGCAGATTCGTGCCGTCGACCCCCGGACCCGCGCGCCGCTTCCGAACGGCACTGTCGGGGAACTCGCCGTGCGCGGTCACGTCACTCCCGGGTACTTCCGGGCTCCGGAACTCACGGCCCGGGCCTTCGACGCCGACGGCTGGTTCCTGACCGGGGACCTCGGGCTGGTGGGCAATGATGGCCGGGTCCGGTTTCGCGGACGCATCCGGGAACTGATCAAGACCGGCGGCATCAACGTGTCACCGCTGGAGGTTGAGACCGTGCTCATCCAGCATCCCGATGTGCGCGAGGCACACGTGATCGGCCTCGCGGACCCGGACCGCGACGAGATCGTGGCGGCCGTGGTGGAACCGGAGCCGGGAAGGACCGTCGATCCGACGGTGCTGCGCACCTGGTGCCGGGAACTGCTCGCAGCCTACAAGGTTCCGGCCACGATCCGCCTGGCACAGGGCGCCGACCTGCCGCGGACCGCCACCGGAAAGATTCACAAACCGGGGCTGCCGGCCCTGTTTGACGCGGCGGAGGCGCAGCCATGACGGTTCCCGAGCTTGCCTACATCGCGCTTGCCGTCGCCGATCCCGGGGCAAGCGCGGAATTCTTCGAGGATGCATTCGGACTGCCGCGTGACGAACTCGCGATGGATGGCCGCACGGTGCCGGCGATCCGGGCCGGGCGTACGGCACTCGCGCTGTTCGCTGCGACCGATCCGTTCCTCGGGCCCGGGACCGTTCGCGGCGTACACCACGTCGCCATTGCCGACGACGACCCGCCCGGCGCCGCCGCCGCGACCGGCATTCCGATCTGCGGCGAACCACGGCCCGGTCCCGGCGGACGCTGCCAGGTGGCGCTCGCCCCGTCGGAAACCCTGAGGGTCCGGGTGCGCCTGACCGAACCGCTGGAGTCCTGGACCGCCTCGTCCGACGTGGTCGAGCGGGTCGACCATATCGGGGTCGCCTCGACCGACAACCGCGCGGCCCGCGACATCTTTACCGGACGCCTCGCCTGTCGCTACGAGAGTCAGCAGACCGACAGTGAGGTCGAGACCATCGCCGAGAGCTTCACCACCGATACCGACCTGCCGGTCTTCCATGTCCGTCGCTCGCGCCTGGTCGCCAGCATGCGTGTGACCTTCATCACCGTCGGCGATACCGAACTCGAGTTTCTCGAGGACCTGACCACCCGCGTCAGGGCCGACGAGGCCCGGCACGATGCTGCCGGCAACACCCGCGGCGACCGCAGCGCCATCGCCCGGTTCATTGCCATGCGCGGAGCCGGACTCCACCACGTCGCCTTCAAGACCCCGGACATCGCGGCGGCTCTCGCCCGTCTTGATGCGGCTGGCCATCGCCTGATCGACCGGCGCGGTCGTCCCGGATCGCGGCGTGCGCAGATCGGCTTCATTCACCCCGCCGCCAGCGGCGGGGTGCTCCTGCACTTCGTCCAACGCAAGGAACTGTGACCATGAACGGCCAGATCCTGTCCTACGTCGCCCTCGTCGCGCGGGATACCGAGGCAACCGGCCGGTTTCTGGGCGAGGCGCTGGGGCTGCAGGCAACCCCCGTGCCGCTCGGGTCGCGGGAGGTGACGTTCTTCGGCGTTGGCGGTACCGCGATCGGAGTGTTCGAGGCCACCGACCCCTGGCTCGATTCCCCCGTCTTCCCGGGGGTCCATCACATGGCGCTCGCGGCCCCCGATCCCGTCGCTGCAGCCGGTGCACTGCCGGTCGTCCTGCAGGGCACCGGACCCGGCGGACGGCGGTTTGCCGCACTCGATCCGGCGGCAACCGCCGGTGTCCGGACCCGGTTTACCGAGCCGCTCGACATTCCCTGGCATGACGGCCCGGTCATCGGCATCGACCATCTCGGAATCGCGTGCGCCGACGAGGACGACGCAATCCGGGTCTTCGTTGACACCCTGGGTTGCCCGCTGGAGAGCAGCGAGACCGATCTCGAACTGCGCTCCGTGACCGAGAGTTTTGTCTCCGACCGTTACGGTGCCGTCTTCCACTCGCGCCCGCCGCATATCCTCGGCGGGCTGCGGGCCGTCTTCGCGACACTTGCGGGCTGCGAGCTGGAGTTTCTCTCCGACGCAGGGCCACCCCTGCCTCCGGGTGAACGGCCGCCCGCAGACGGGGGCTCGACCCGGGGTGACCGCAGTGCGATTGCCCGGTTCATTGACCGGCACGGCCCGGGACTGGCGCATATCGCCCTTGCCACCGGCAGGATCGATGCGCTGCTTGCCCGGCTTGCGGGCGACGGCTGGCGGATGATCGATCACGAGGGACGGCCCGGCGGGCGCGGGTCGCTGATCGGATTCGTGCACCCACAGAACTTTGGCGGCGGCCTGCTGATCCACTTCGTGGAGCCGGCATCGGAAGGCGGCTACGCCGGGAAATTCGCATAGGACCTCACGCTCTGCCGGGGTGTGAGGGAACTAGAGATACGGGGTCTCGCCCGGATTTTCGCGCTGCAGGAGATCGCCCGTCCTGCGAGTGCGAACAACCGGGACGCAGCCGCAACTCCCGAGCGGGGTGCGCACGCGTCAGGCATCATCGGGAAGGCGACCGACATCGGCCAGGGCGGCATCCCCGGAATCGATCTTCAATTCTTTCCTCGCGTGCCGGAGAGCCAGGCATGGCCCCGCACACCTTCGCCTCGCCGCGCGGAAGATCGGTCGTTCCCGCGCGATCCGGACTCCGCGTTGCACCGACTGATCAGGGCATCCCGGGACGGCAGTCGTACGGTCGTGCACGTCCGTACGACGCCGGGAATCGACCCGTACACCCATCCACCCGGGCATGGTATCTCTTCCGCCAGCCACATCGGCAGCGCCGAAGGGCAGGCGCTGGCGGAAACGATGCAGGCGGTGACTTCGGAGCGGGAGAAATGAGCACTGACGCAAGACCGAGACTCGCGGTGGGACATGTGAGGCTGGAGGTGGAGGACGTCGGCGAGGCCTACGCGTTCTTTGTGCGCCACGGCATGCGCGACATCTTCAAGGGCGAGGACTTCGGAGTGCTCGAGCTGCGCGGCGGCACCCACCTGGTGCTGAGCCGCACCCGGGCGCCGACCGAACCGGGCCGGAAGGCCCCGTTCGACCTCATGGTCGACGACATCGACGCAGCCCGCGCGGAGTTCACGGGCGCTGGAGTGACAGCCACCGAAGTCGAGCGCGGACGAATCCACGACACCTTCCACATCGAAGGTCCGGGCGGCTACCGGTTTGCGGTGACCTCGTCCCACGCCGGAGACCGCGCGGTATGACTTCCAAGGGACAATCCGGGGCACTGCCGGGAGATCGGTCGCACAAGGCCCGTCGGCGAACCGGTACAACAGGGCAAGGACTGATCTGATGACAGACTTTTCACCGAAGGCCGGATCGGCGGCGGTCAGGGCGGCGGATGTAGAGGCTCGCGTCGGCAGCGGCTACCCCGAGCCTCTTGCGGCCGAGTGCAGGGACCGGATCAAGCGCATCCTTGGCGACGTGTTCGGCCTGACCCAGTTCGGCGTCAACCTGACGACGCTGCCATCAGGCGCCTGGTCTTCCCAGAGACACTGGCATGAACACGAGGACGAGTTCATCTACGTCATCGAAGGCGAACTGGTCCTGGTCAGCGACGATGGCGAGGAGACACTCGAGGCCGGCACGTGCGCGGGCTTCCCGGCCGGACGGGCGAACGGCCATCATCTCGTCAATCGATCCGGTTCAACGGCAAGCTATCTCGAGATCGGCACTCGCTCGCCGAACGAGCGTTCGCACTACCCGGACGTCGACCTGGAAGCGCGGAAATCCGGCGGCAGCTTTCGGTTCACCCGCCGGAACGGTGAACCCTACGAGACCTGAGGCAACACCCCATGCGCAAGCCTACGTCGATGAAGACCCTCGAAGAGCTCGGCCGGGTCCGGCTCTCGGAGCATTTCTTCATGCGCGACATGCTCTACAGCGAGATTGCGAACTTCCACGGCATCCGGAACATCCCGGACGATCCAGATCTTGCGATCGCGGCCGGAACACAGCTCTGCGAGAAGTTGCTCGAGCCCCTGCATGCGACGTTCGGACATGTATCGATCCGTTCGGCGTTCCGTTCCGTCGAGGTGAACACCTACGGCGCCGAGCGGCAGGACAAGGGCTACAACTGCGGGAGAACGGAATGGAATCGTGCCCGCCACGTCTGGGACCAGAGGGATGCGGAAGAGTTGATGGGGGCAACCGCGAGCATCGTCATCCCATGGTTCATTCCGCGCTACGAAGCGGGAACTTCCTGGCGGGCGCTGGCCTGGTGGATTCACGACCATCTGCCCTACTCGGACATGATGTTCTTTGCCGTGAAGGGAAAGAACTGCGCATTCAACCTGCGATGGCACGAGAAGCCAGCTCGCCGCGTCGAGGCCTATTCCCCGCACAGGGTTCTCCTCACGAAACCGGGGATGGCGAATCACGAAGGCGATCACGGCACGGAATATCCCGGGTTCCCGGAACTCGCCCGTCACTGATCGGACGGTCATGCCTCCCGGCGCCCGAATGATCGGGGCCCCGTGCGACGAGCTGGTCTGCGGCATCCCGAGCAACGTTCGATGGCGGAGTCCCGGTGTCGGTCCGCGCTGCCCCGCCCGTGACCGGGGCGAAGGCCACGCGGCGCACGGGCCGGCTCCGCGGCGCAGACCCGGGCGCAACGGGGTCTCCACTGCTTCACGCCGATTCCAGCGGGCGGGACAGTCGTCACCAACGAGCTGGCGGACGAGTTTCGCGGGAAACCCGGGGTTTGAGCGGTGCGGGCCCTGCTCGATGTCAACGTCCTGATCGGCCTGCTCGACAGAAACCACACCCACCATGCGACGGCGTCCGATTGCTTCGTCAGTCACATCGGGCACGGATGGGCGTCGTGTCCTCCCATGCGACGGCTGCGTACGCATCGTTTCCCGGCCCGGACATCCGAACGCCCCGGGAGCTGCCGACGGGGTCATGCGGCATGAGGAAGCCGTCGCTGCTCCATGGCACCGGTTGTTTCCCGACGACGTGAGCCTGCTCGACGACAGCGCGGTGGACCGGTCCAGGTTGCGGGGGGGATCCGCGGCCGTTGACCGACGTCTGTCTCCTGGCCCTCGCTACGCCGCACGGGGCACGACTGTTCACGCTCGACAGGTCCGTGTCCCCGACCGCTGTTCGGTGGTCGGGCGAAGAGCATCCGGCCTTGACCTGACCCCGGCATTCAAGATGCCGTTCGACCGCCTCGTGGCGGTGCCCGTCCTGTACCGGTCAGCGCGAGGGGGTTGCCGGAGAGCGAACTTGTTCTGATTCTGCACCCGGGTAGGTCGAGGTGCCGAGAGGCACACCAAACCCGCTACGGTGCAGTTGTGGAATCTTGCCGTTGTATGCGCGAGGAGTGATCTCGCGCACAACTGTCCGATACGTGACGATCGACAGTACAGGTTCACGGAATGCAGGCGCACTGAACCGGCCTCCGGCCGCGTCATCGAGCGGGTTGGCGTCGTCAGCCGGGTTCCCCACCGATCAACCGGAATGCACACCCTCAACGCGACGCCGGCCGGCGTCACCGGGAGAGCCGTCGGGGTCGCCACAGGCACGCGGCGCGCCCGGGAGCGCGACCGCTCCTGCCTGCAGACTGGAGTGACACCCGAAAAAACGGTGCCGCTTCGGCCCTCCCGGGTCCGCCCGGCTCCGGGTCACCCGCGCCGCCGGGCGCCGGCCGTGCCAGACCATCCGAGTGGCGCGAAGGTTCTGCAGGTCCAGACAACCGGCGGGCGCGCGCAGCCCCGTTACGTGGTGTCGATGTCGTCCTCACCGAGTATTCTCTCGGCCGCGCCCCTGGGGTCGGCGAACTGCCCGGTCCGCAGCGCCCAGATGAATGCCGCCAGCCCAAGCAGGCCGAGCAGCAGCGCCACGGGAACCAGGAGCAGCAAGACATCCATCACCCCGCCCCGGCGCCGCGCGCGAGCCTGAGTGCATTGGCGGTCACCAGCACAGAAGAGAGCGACATGGCGAGTGCCGCCACCAGGGGGGTTGCAAGCCCGGTAACCGCAACCGGAACCGCAACCAGGTTGTAGACCGCCGCCAGTGCCAGGTTCTGGCGCATGAGGGTGCGCGCCCGGCGCGCGCAGTCGACCGCCGAGGAGACAGCGCGGAGCGAGTCGCCCAGGTAGACCAGGTCGGCGGCGGTGCGCCCGACATCGCAGGCGCCCGACGGCGCCATCGAGGCGTGGGCGGCTCCGAGCGCCGGACCGTCGTTCAGTCCGTCACCGACCATCAGGACCCGCTCGCCGGCCGCCTGCAATTCCCCGAGCCGCACGTTCTTGTCTCCCGGCGGCACCTCGCCACGCCACCGATCGACCCCGGCGGCAGCGGCCACGGCCGCAACCCGTTCCGACCGGTCGCCCGAGAGGATCTCGACCCCGAGGCCGAGCCCGGACAGCGCGCGCACCGTGCCGGCAACCTCGGGACGCAGCACCTCCTCGAACCCGAACCCGGCCAGCAACTCGCCGTCACGGCTCAGCACCATGTCGCCGGCAGACCGGCCGGCCCAGCCCGCTCGACCGAGCCGGAAGCACTGTCCGTCAACCCTGTACTCCAGCCCGTCGCCGATGTGTTCGCTCACACCCAAGCAGTCGTCAGGATTGATCGCGCGGGCATCGGCAAGCGCACGGATCGCCCGCGCCTTCGGGTGTGAACTCGCACGCGCCATGCCGGCCGCGCGTGCAAGTGCTGCCGCGTCGATCCGCCCGCCATCGGCAACCCGGGCCTCGCCGGTGGTAATCGTCCCGGTCTTGTCCAGCACCACGTGGGTGACCGCTGCCAGCCGCTCGAGGGCTGCACCGTCCTTGAGCAGGATCCGGGCGGCAAACAGCCGGCCCGCGGCCACCACGTGCACCATCGGCACCGCGAGCGCCAGCGCGCAGGGGCAGGTAATGATGAGGACCGCAACCGCGATCCGGGCGGAGTGCCACGCATCACCGGATGCCGCCCACCAGCCAAGAAAGGCGAGGACGGCAACCGCATGCACCGCCGGCACGTAAACCGCGGCCGCCCGGTCCGAGAGCGCGCGGTAGCCGGCCCGGGCACCCTCCGCCGCCTCCATCAGCCGGGTGACCGAGGCCACGAAACTCTCCGATACCGGTCTGGTGGCCCGCATGCGGAACCCGTCACCGAGGTTCAGCATGCCGGCGCTGAGTTCGTCCCCCGCGCGCAGTGTCACCGGCACCGACTCGCCGGTGACGATCGCCGCGTCGACCAGCCCCGGTCCGTCGAGCACCTCGCCGTCGACCGCGATCCGGTCGCCCGGGCGCACCAGCAGTACCTCGCCCGCGCTCACCTGCGCGACATCGACATCGCGGACATTCCCGTCGGCTGCCACCCGCAACGCATGTCGGGGCGCCAGCCGCGACAGCAGCGTCGCGGCACCGCGGGCGCGCCGGCGCATCAGGTGATCGAGGGTGCGCCCAATCAGCAGGAAGAACAGCAGCCCGACCGCGGCGTCGAAATACGCGTGCGGACCACCCCGGGCGGTTTCCACCAGCGACAGGGCCACGGCAAGGATCACCGCGAGCGAAATCGGAACATCCATGGTCAGGCGCCGGACCGCGAGTGCTGCCAGCGCACCGGAGAAGAACGGCCTGCCGGCCACTGCGACGGCCGGGATGGCGATCAGCGCCGAGAGCCAGTGAAACAGGTCGCGGGTACTGGCATCGGCACCGGACCAGACCGCGATCGACATCAGCATGATGTTGCCGGCGGCGAACCCGGCAACCGCGAGCGACAGCAGCAGCCGGCGATACCGCGCGTCGTCTCCCGCCGCCTCGCGATCAGGGTCGGGGATATGCGCCTCGAACCCGAGCGTGCGCAGGGCCGAGAGCATCGCTGCCGACGAGGTCACCCCCTCGCGCCAGACCACGCGCACGCGCCGGAGCGTCAGGTTGACCCGAACCTCGACCACCCCCGGCGCCGCGGCAAGACCGGTCTCGATCGTGCGCATGCAGACGCCGCAGTGCATGCCGGGGACCGAGAGAACCAGTTCGCAGCGTCCGGCCCGGCGCCGGACGGCGGTGTCCGCGGTGCGGGCATCGAGGTCAGGGATCGCCGCGTCAGCCCGGAGCATCGACGCTGATCCGCTGTTCTAGCCTGAAGCGCGTCCCGTCAACGGCGACCGCATCCACGCGCACGTTCCACACACCGGGCCCCGGCGGTGGCCCGAACACGCCACGGTCGCCGTCGATGCGCATCTGCCCACCGGTATCCTCCCCGGTCCCGACCGGGCGTTCCAGGCGCAGGGCGACGGCTCCCAACGGGACCGGTGTGCCGTCCCGGTTGGTCAGGGTGAAGTCGAGGCCTGTTGCCGAGACCCGCAGCCTGCCGTCCCAGCCGAGCGCCTGCTGCTCTGCCGCCTGGCGCAGCACCGCATTGTAGCGCTGGCTCGCGACATAGCTGTCGGGCACCACCAGCCCGGTCCAGGTTCCGGTCGCGACCAGCGCGAAGACCAGGTTCACGGCACACACCACCGCGAAGAACAGCCCGAACATCCAGGCGACGTGGCGGCCAGTCAGCCGGGTCACCCGCTGTCTCTCCGCGGGCTCTCGAACACGGCTTCCCGCGCCGCGACCTCACCGTCATCGCGCGCCTCGGCGAGGAAGTGGAAACCGGAGTGCGAGCCCGGAAGATCGGCACGCGAGAGATGGACATAGACCTTCGCCGTCTTCAGCGCGTCGGGTGCGGCCGAGAAGGTGAGCGACGGCGACGGCTCTCCGGTCGCCCCTGCCAGTCGAAGCCGCGCACCCGGCAGGCCCTCGATCGTGAGCGTGACCTCGCGTGGCTCGGTCTGCATGTTCAGGACCTTGATGGTGTAGCCGTTGCGGATCGACCCGTCGCTCAGCCGCACGAAGAGCGGATTGCGGTCGTGGACCACGTGGAGTTCGAGCCGGTCGCGGGTCGCCAGCAGGCCGAGCATGACGATTCCGATCGCACACCACACACCCGCATAGCCGAGCGTGCGCGGCCGCAGCACGATGCGCCACGAGAACCGGCGGACCCCGTCCGCGAGGCCTCCGTCCGGCGCCCGGGTGCGGCCCGGATCGATCTCGCCGTCCGGCCCGCGCGCCAGCGCCATGTTGGCATTGTAGTCGCTCAGCGTTGCATACGAGATCAGCCCTCCTGGCCGGCCGATCCGTTCCATCACCCCGTTGCAGGCATCGATGCACAGCGCGCAGGTAATGCACTCGAACTGCTGGCCGTCCCGGATGTCGATTCCCATGGGACAGACCGCGACACAGGCATTGCAGTCGACGCAGTCACCGCGCGGGCCGTCATCCTCCCGGTTGCGTCGCAGGTGGCGGCCACGCGGTTCACCGCGCCAGTCGTTGTAGGACACGGTAAGGGAGTTCTCGTCCAGCATGGCCCCCTGGATCCGCGGCCACGGACACATGTAGATGCAGACCTGCTCGCGCAGCAGGCCGCCCAGCACGTAGGTGGTGGCGGTCAGCACCGCGATGGTGGCGTAGGCAATCCCGGGGGCCTCGCCGCGGACGAGATCGACGGCGAGCCGCGGCGCATCGGCGAAGTAAAAGATCCAGGCGCCGCCGGTCGAGACCGCGATCAGCAACCACACCGCGTGCTTGGCACCGCGCCGGCGCAGCTTGTTGGCCGACCACGGTGCCGCGTCGAGCCTGACGCGGGCGTTCCGGTCACCCTCGAAGAACCGTTCGATCACCAGAAACAGGTCGACCCAGACGGTCTGGGGACAGGCGTAGCCGCACCAGGCGCGGCCCACCGTCGAGGTAACCAGGAACAGCCCGATACCGGCCATGATCAGCAGACCGGCCACATAGTAGAACTCGTGCGGCCAGATCTCGATGAAGAAGAAGAAGAAACGCCGGTTGGCAAGGTCCACCAGAACCGCCTGGTCCGACACGTGCGGGCCCCGGTCCCAGCGCAGCCAGGGCGTGACATAGTAGATGGCGAGCGTGACCGCCATGATCCACCACTTCAGCCGGCGGAAGGCCCCGCGAACACGCTTGGGATGGATGCGGACCCGCGGCGCATAGAGCGGGCCCTTGCGGTGATGCTCGACCGCAGAAACCTCGTGAAGCTCGGGCTCGCCTGCCTGGGTCATCGCACTGCCGTGCTATTCGCCCCCGCCGAGGCTGTGAACGTAGAGCGTGAGTTGCTTGACCACGGTGTCGCCAAGCCGCGCACCCCAAGCCGGCATGACACCGTGCGACGGTTGCCTGACCTGCGCCATGATCGAGTCTGGATCCGAGCCGTAGAGCCAGATGGCGTCGGCAAGCGCCGGGGCTCCGAGGTCCCGCATGCCCTCCCCGCCCTCGCCGTGGCACACCTCACACTGCTCGGCGTAGATTTCGCTGCCGAAGTTGGCGTCGCCGGTGACCGGCTCGCGGCCGCCGAGTGCGAGCAGGTGGGCGGTCACGTCGCGGATGTCCGCAGCCTCGAGGATGCCGTCGGCCCCGAAGGCCGGCATCTCGGAGAACCGGCTATCGTCGTTGGCCTCGTCCCGGACGCCGGCGCTGATCGTCTGGTGGATTTCCTCGAGCGATCCTCCCCAGATCCAGTCGTCATCGTTCAGGTTCGGGTATCCAACAGACCCGACCGCGCCCGATCCATGGCACTGGGAGCAGTGAACCCGGAAGGCGGCGGCCCCGCCGGCGATGGCGAACTGCGCCAGTTCCTCGTCGCCGCGGATGGTCGCCAGGTCGGAACTGGCGATCCGCTCGATGATCTCGCGGCGCTCGTCGGCAACCATCGCCATGGTCTGTTCGAGTTCGGCGCGGCTCGAGTAGCCGAGCAGCCCGGCGGTATTGCCAGTCACGAGCGGTATTGCCGGGTAGGCGATGCAGTATCCGATGCCCCACAGGATGGTGAGGTAGAAGGTCCACAACCACCACCGCGGAAGCGGAGTGTTGAGCTCGCGGATGCCGTCCCATTCGTGGCCGGTTGTCTCCTGCTCACTCATCGTCCCGGTCCTCCCGGAACGGAATGAGCGCCGCCTTCTCGGCGGCGGCGCGTGCGCCGGGACGCAGGCAGGTAAACAGCACCAGTCCGACGAAGGTGATAACCAGGTAGATCAGTCCCCAGCTGCCGGCAAGGTGACGCAGGGTTTCGTAGTCCATCGCCGCCTCCTACCGCAGGTTCTCTTCTGGCCGGAACGCCGTGAAATCCACCAGGGTGCCGAGCATCTGCATGTAGGCGACCAGCGCATCCATCTCGGTCGCACGGCCGGGCTGGCCGTCGAAGTCCCGGACCGTCACCGGACCGTAGCGTGCGAAGAGCCCGTCGGAATCGGCTTCCGGATCGGCCTGGGCGTACATGTCGGCCACCGCGTTCGCCACCATCTCCTCGCTGTAGGGCACACCGAGTGCCGCCTGCACCTCGAGGTGGCCGGAGACGTGACCGTCGCGCAACACGGTTGCGAGCAGGCTCGGATAGGATGGCATCACCGACTCCGGCACCACCGAGCGCGGCGCGATCATGTGCTGGACGTGCCATTCGTCCGAGTAGCGCCCGCCGACGCGTGCAAGGTCGGGACCGGTCCTCTTTGATCCCCACTGGAACGGTCGATCGTACATGGATTCGGCCGCGAGCGAGTAGTGCCCGTAGCGTTCGACCTCGTCACGGAACGGCCTGATCATCTGGCTGTGGCAGACGTAACAGCCCTCGCGCACATAGATGTTCCGGCCGGCCAGTTCGAGGGGTGTGTACGGCCGCATTCCCTTGACCTTCTCGATGGTGTTGTCGAGGTAGAACAGCGGCGCGATCTCGACGATGCCGCCGACGGACACCACCAGCAGGCTCGCGACCAGCAGCAGGGTGGCGTTGCGTTCGAGGCTCTTGTGCCGGGAAAGAAACGCCATCACGCATGCCCTCCGGCTGCCGAGGGAACCAGGGGCACCTCGTCACGGATCCTGCCGCGGGCCGTCATCCACAGGTTCCACGCCATGAGCACGGCACCGGTGAGGTAGAGCACTCCGCCGAGCAGCCGCAGGACGTAGTACGGGAACATCGCGTCAACGGTCTCGGCGAAGGAATACACCAGGAAACCCTGGTCGTCGTACTCGCGCCACATCAGCCCCTGCTGGATGCCGGAGACCCACATCACCGCGGCGTAGACCATGATTCCGAGCGTCGCCAGCCAGAAGTGCCAGTTGATCATGCGCAGGCTGTAGAGCCGCTCCCGGCCCCACAGCCGGGGCACCAGGAAGTACATGGCGGCAAAGCTGATCATCCCCACCCAGCCCAGCGCCCCGGAGTGGACATGGCCGATTGTCCAGTCGGTGTAGTGGCTGAGAGAGTTGACCGCCTTGATCGACATCACCGGCCCCTCGAAGGTCGCCATGCCGTAGAATGCGAGCGCAAGGACCATCATGCGGATGATCGGGTCGGTGCGGATCTTGTCCCAGGCACCCGAGAGCGTCATCAGCCCGTTGACCATGCCGCCCCACGACGGCATCCACAGCATCACCGAGAACACCATGCCCAGGGTCTGGGCCCAGTCGGGCAGCGCGGTGTAGTGCAGGTGGTGCGGACCGGCCCAGATGTAGAGGAAGATCAGCGACCAGAAGTGCACGATCGACAGGCGGTAGGAATAGACCGGGCGATCAGCCTGCTTCGGCACGAAGTAGTACATCATGCCGAGGAACCCGGCCGTCAGGAAGAACCCGACCGCGTTGTGCGCGTACCACCACTGGGTCAACGCGTCCTGTACCCCGGCGAACACGATGTAGCTCTTCGCACCGACCAGCGAGACCGGAAGCGCCATGTTGTTCACCACGTGCAGCATGGCGACCGTGACGATGAAGGACAGGTAGAACCAGTTGGCCACGTAGATATGCGGTTCCCTGCGCCTGAACAGGGTGAACAGGAACACCGCGAGGTAGGCGACCCAGACCGCGGTCAGCCACAGGTCGACGTACCACTCCGGCTCGGCGTACTCCTTCGACTGGGTTATCCCGAGCAGGTATCCGGTCGCCGCCAGCACGATGAACAGCTGGTAGCCCCAGAAAACGAACCAGACGAGGTTGCCGAGCGCAAGCCGGGCCCGGCAGGTCCGCTGCACCACATAGAAGCTCGTGCACAGCAGCGCGTTGCCGCCAAATGCGAAGATCACTGCCGAGGTATGCAGCGGCCGCAGGCGCCCGAAGGTAAACCACGGGTCGACGTTGAGTTGGGGCCAGGCCAGCTGGGCGGCGATGACCACTCCGACCAGAAGCCCCGCGAGGCCCCAGAACACCGTCGCGATGATGCCCCACCGCACCACGTCGTCCTGGTAGCCGGTCGTCTCGGGTGCAGGCGCAAACCGTACCTGGCGCAGCATCACGATGGTGGCGGCGGCGAAACAGACGGCAGCAATCCAGGCGTGCGCCCGGAATTCGGGCTCGACACCCTTTGCCGCCGCGATCACCGCCAGCAGCGTGGCAAATCCGGTTACACCGATCCAGAAGGCGCTTCGCATGTCCGTTCCCGTCCAGCATGACCGGCACCGGAATCCCGACGTGCCGGGATGGCGCGAGTATCCGGCCAAGCCCGGCGGATTTCAAGCGCTCCCATGAAGATGTGCTGACGTCCTCGAAGCCCGACTACACACACCCCCGGCGTGGCTTTCCGCGACCCGCCTGGCTCTCCGGGTTGACGGATCGCTTGCCGCCCGGCCAACTGCCACTCCCCTATTGCGGGCGCGTTTGTCGATGCTGCCTCATGCGGGACATCTGCCACTCTCTCGCGATGTCACGGCTCTTCTCGTTCGATGGTGAGGTCCTCGCCGCCGCGATGCGGGGACCTTCGAAAGGTGTGCGACCGCCATTCCGCGCGAACGTCCCCTTCCGCTTGCACGCGCATATTCCAACAATCCCCGGAAGTTCCGCCGGCGGCGATCATTTCCCAGCCGGGATCCGTTGTCGATCGACGAACATGATCTGCACACCGTCATTCGCGAAGTCGGGGACTTCATCATCCCCGCAGCTCTCGCAGCGACAGACGATCGCCAGGTCCCGAGACACCGGATGTTCGAAGGCGGCTGAAACCTGTCACCTGACCGCATTCGCCCGGAACGCCATGGTCACCCGACACAGTCACGGGACTCTGGATCACGAGACTGTTGCCGCGACATCTCACTTGGCGGCACGCCGCATCAAGCGACAGGGCGATCGGCTGCAGCAATGCGGAACGGGTCGGATCCGGCCGAACCGGTCCCGGACACCCGTGTCCGCAACCGGACCATCCCGGACTCCGGATCTGTGGCATCACGCGCTGGGAGCGGCTATCCGTAGCTGCGCGACATGCCGGCGGCCGGGTCGGCAAAGGCGCCGTAGGGCGGATAGGGATAGCGCAGCCCGTTCTTCGCCAGGTGCTTCATGCCCTCGACTCCGCGCAGGAACTCGTCGGGCGGACAGGCCATCAGCAGCTCGTCGTCGGCGACACCGCCGTAGCGCCGCTCGGCGTAACAGGGCAGCGCGAGGCTGGTCTGGCGGGTCGACAGGGCCCGGCCCCAGCTGTCGGCGCAGGCACTCTCGCCGGTCACGGTGAAGTCGTAGCGACGGTACTCGTGGTACTGCAGGCCGTTGATGAACAGGATCATCTGGCCGGGCGAGGCGTAGAACAGGCAAATGTCGGGCGGATCGAGCCTGGCCGAGCGCAACGGCGACGCGGCGAGCCCGGTGTAGCGCCCGGCGGCCACGCGGGGCATCTGCGCCTGGTGCGCCGCCGCCGCCTCGCGGTTGCCGAACCAGACCCCGTCCATCTTCTCGCCCGAGGCGAGCTCATCGGGAACCGGTTCGAGCCCGATGTTGGCACCGCAACTCGCGCCCTGGCGCAGGTTGTCCTGCACGATACCGAGGGTGAACCCGGCGGTCCGCACCTGGGTGACAAGCTGGCAGGTCGTGAAGAAACGACCGTCCGCGGGTGTCCGCAGGCCCGGGATGCGGCGCATCTCGTCGGCATCCTCGAACAGCTTCATGCCGAACGGGATGGTGCGGATGCGCAACATCTCGATCAGGTCGGCCGCCGCATCTCGCAGGCTGGCGGCGTCGGGCAGTGTTGCGGACATTGCTGTCTCCCGGTCCGGACGCGGTCTTCTACGGCCGGGCGGCCGCGTCCTCGATGATCATCGCCGCCGCCTTCTCAGCGATCATGATGGTGGGTGCATTGGTGTTGCCGGTGGTCACCGTCGGCATGATCGAGGCGTCCACGACCCGCAGTCCGGCAAGCCCGTGAACCCGCAACCCGGGATCGACCACCGCCATCGGGTCGGTTCCCATCCGGCAGGTGCTGACTGGGTGGTAGATGATGCCGCCGCTCTCGCGGCAGAAGGCCTCGAGCTCCGCATCGCTCGCCACCTCCGGTCCCGGCAGGGTCTCGCCCACGGAGTGGCGCGCGAGCGACGGCTGGGCAAAGATCTCCCGGACCTGGCGGATGCCCGCGAGCATCACCGCGAGATCGGCCGGGTCCGACAGGTAGCCCGGGCGAATTTCGGGCCGGGCCAATGGGTCGGACGAGACCGCCATGATGGTCCCGCGGCTCGCGGGCCGGACCGGGCAGACAACCACCGTCATGCCGCCTTCGCGCTCGAGCTGGCCGAACCGGGACTCGGAGTAGCTTGCCGGCGTGAACAGCAGCTGCAGGTCCGGGCTCGACAGCCCCTCGCGGCTGCGCGAGAACACCATGGCGCTGGTCACGCCGAAGGTCAGCGCGCCGGTCCCGTGCAGCGCCCAGGCGCCGACCTCGCGCACCAGCCGCAGGCCGCGGGAGAGCTCGTTGATCGTGACCGCGCCGGTGACCCGGTGGCTGATCCGGGCGACGTAGTGATCCTGCAGGTTGGCCCCGACACCGGGCAGGTGATGGCGCACCTCGACACCGATCTCGCGCAGGTGTTCGGCTGGGCCGATACCCGAGACCTGGAGGAGGTGCGGCGAATTGACCGCGCCGCCGGAGAGGATCACCTCGCGGCCCGCCGTCGCCCGGTGCCGCCGCCCCCGCTGCACCCAGGCAACCCCGGTGCACCTCGCCCCCTCGAACTCGAGCCCGGTGGCAACCGCGCCGGTCTCGATGCGCACGCCGGACCGCCGCCGCGCGCGGGCCAGGAAGGTCCGGGCAGTGGACCGGCGCAGTCTGCCGCGCCGCGTCATCTGCGAGTACCCCACCCCCTCCGGTTCCGCACCGTTCAGGTCCGCACTCTTCACATGCCCGGCCTCGGTCGAGGCCCGCACGAAGGCATGGGTGAGTTCGAGCACGCTGCGGTAGTCCTCGACCGTGACCGGACCGTCGGTCCCGCGCCATTGCGGATCACCGTCGCCCCGGTAGGTCTCGGACCTGCGAAAGAAGGGCAGCACCTCGGAAAACGACCAGCCCCGACACCCCATCTGCGCCCAGCCGTCGTAGTCCGCCGGGTTGCCGCGGACATACAGCATGCCGTTGATCGAGCTCGACCCGCCAAGTACCCGGCCGCGCGGCCAGTGCATCCGGCGATTGCCGCTGGTCGGCTCCGGTTCCGACGAGTAGTTCCAGTTGAGCCGGGGATGGTGGAGCAGTCCGAGCACCCCGGCCGGGATGTGGATGAGCGGGTGCAGGTCGCGCGGGCCGGCCTCGAGCAGCAGGATGCTTGCCCCCTCCTCGCTCAGGCGGTCCGCCAGCACGCATCCGGCCGAGCCGGCGCCGATGATGATGTAGTCGGCGGCCGCCGCCTCCATCGTTCAGACCCTTGACATGACCTGCTTGGCGAACCGGTCCATCGACGCCAGGGTCGCGTCGAGTCCGTCCGGATTCGCAAGCTGGAACATGAAGGTCCGCACGCCGTGTTCATGCAGCGACCCGATGTCATCGAGCACCGCATCGGCACCGCCGGTCATGATGTGGCGCACCCCGTCCTGGGGCGTCACGCGTCCGGTGACCTCGTGGTTCCAGTTCGACCAGAAGCCGAGATCGATGGTCGCGGGATCGCGTCCGACCTCGGCAGCGGACTGGCGTAGCGCCGACAGTCCCTCGGCGTAGCGCGCGACCGTGTTCAGCGGAAACGCCGGGTTGGCACCGATCGGGAACCAGCCGTCGCCGTGACGGACCGCCCGGCGCTTCGCCGCGGGGCTTTCGCCGCCGATCCAGATCGGCGGGTGCGGCTTCTGCACCGGCTTGGGCTCGAACAGCACATCGGAGAACTCGACGTAGCGGCCGGAGAACGCGGCCTGCTCGCTGGTCCACAGTTCGCGGAAGATCGCCAGGTATTCGTCGGTCACCCGGCCGCGCTCGGCAAACGGTTCGGTGCCGATGGCAAGGAACTCCTCCTCCATCCAGCCGGCACCGCAGCCGATGGTCACCCGGCCTCCCGACAGCACGTCGATGGTCGCGATCGTCTTCGCGGTATGCACCGGATTGCGATGGGGTACGACCATCACCGACGACAGGATGCGAATCCGGCTGGTGACGGCCGCAATCCACGCCATCGTGGTGAGTTGCTCGAGACATTCGCCGTCAGCCGGGAACGGCGGCTCGCCAGTGTCCGAATACGGATAGTGCGGTGCGATCGTCGCCGGAATGACGATGTGATCCGCCACCGAAACATAGGCAAGGCCGAGTTCCTCCGCCCGGGCCAGCACCGCGCGGGCGGCGTCAGGCCGGGTGAGTGGTCCCCGGGTCGGAAGTCCGAAACCGAACTGCACCGTGATGTCCTCCCCTCACTGTACACACCTTCGGGCGGCGCATGGCCACCTGCACCATATGGCCGGTCCGCGCCGGGACCAAATCACGTGTGCGCGGACAGATGCCCCTCACCTGACCAGCGAGATCACCTCGCGGCCGAACCAGTCAATCGCCTCGAGTGTCGGCGACAGTTCGTCACGCTGCATCCTCACCACCAGGGTGTCGAGTCCGGCCGACCGGAACGCCTCGATATCCCCGGCAATGTCGTCGGGCCGGCCGGTAAGCGGTCCCGCGCGCGGCCCGCCGACCATGGCGGTGTGAAAGAACCCGGTCTCGAGTTCGCCGGGGTCGCGGCCGACGGCCTCGCAGGCTGCGCCGAGATCCCCGAGCCCGCGGGCGAGATCGTCCGGTGTGGCGATCCGGAACCGGGGGTTGTTGGCGGCCGGATACCAGCCGTTGCCGTGGCGGGCCGCGCGGCGCAGCGCCGCCGGGCTCTCGCCGCCGATCCAGATCGGCGGATGCGGTTTCTGCACCGGCTTCGGCTCGAACAGTACGTCGGAGAACCGGGCATAGCGGCCGGAATAGCTGCATCCCCCGCCGGTCCCCAGTTCGCGGAAGATCTCCAGGTACTCGTCGGTGACCCGTCCCCGCCCCGGCACCGGGGGCAACGGGGGCATGCCGGCCGAAATAGCGCCATCGCCCGCCGGTCCACAGTTCGCGGAAGATCTCCAGGTACTCGTCGGTGACCCGTCCGCGCTCGGCAAACGGCGCCGCCCCGACGGCGACGAATTCCTCCTCCATCCATCCGGCGCCGCATCCGAGGATGACGCGGCCGCCCGAGAGCACGTCGGCAGTCGCGACGACCTTGGCGGTGAGAACCGGCGAGCGGTAGGGCACCACCATTACCGAGGTGAGGATGCGGATGCGTTCCGTCAGCCCGGCGATGAAGGCGAGCGCGGTCAGCTGCTCGTGGCACTCGCCGATGGCGGCGCCGGCCCAGGCCCCGTCCTCGCTGTAGGGGTAGGTGCTCGCGATTCCCCCCGGCACCACCAGGTGGTCGTTGGGTGCGACGATGTCGAACCCCGCCGCCTCCCCCGTGCGCACCATGCGCGTGATGTCCCCGGGCGCCAGCCCGGAGCCGCGCAGCATCAGCTGGAATCCGAACCTCATGCCGCCCTCGCAATGCCCGGCACTTCGGGCAGTATCTCGGAGATGATGCGCTCGGTCTGGTATTCCATCTCCGCGTCACCGCGACCGACCGGGCGCAGGATGAACTTCGACACCCCGTTTGCGACGTAGCTGCCGATGCGCTCCAGGATCTCCGCGGCCCCGCCCACCACCAGGCCGCGGCTCGCTTCCTTGCCGGTCCGCCGTTCAAAGTCCTCGGCCATCACCCGGACCGCCGGCTCGTCCCAGGTACCGAACCGGATCCCGAACCCGGCGCCGAAGTGATCGTCATCGAGCGACCTGCCAAGCCCCTGCGCGGCCGTATGGATCCGCTCGACGATCACCCCGGCCTCCTCCGGCGTGTCGAAGGCAGCCTGCCAGCCGGTGCCGTAGCGGGCCGAACGTTCGATGGCGGCGTCCGAACTGCCCCCGATCCACAGCGGCAACGGATCCTGGACCGGCTTGGGATTGATGCTCGCGCGGTCGTAGCTGAAGTGCTGGCCCGAAAAGCTCACGTCGTCCTCGACCCAGAGCCGAGTCATGATCTCCAGCGCCTCGTTCATCCGCCGGCCCCGCGCCCGGGTCAGCGTCCCCGAGGCCACCCAGTCGCGCGAGCGGTTGCTGCCGAGGCCGAAGGCCGGCAGCAGCCTGCCGCCGGAGAGATAGTCGATGGTGGCGCACTGCTTGGCCGTCAGCAGCGGGTCGCGCAGCCCGAGCGAGGCGACGTTCATGCCGAACTTGACGGTGCGGGTCGCACCGGTCAGCCCCGCCATGACGGACATGCACTCGAGGAACGGTTCCCTGGAGACCAGCCGGTCGGTCTGCCACAGAGAATCGATACCCGCCTCGTCGCACCGACGTACCCAGCGCCAGAACCCTTCGGCGGTGGAGAAGGTGTAGGTGGCCATTCCAAGGCCCACTCCGACAGCCATGACGTTCCTCCCGTTTCCGTGTCAGCTTCCGCCGGAGACGAGCGGCAGCACCTCGTCCACGAGCCGGTCGAACTGTCCCGCCTGATCACGCGAGGTGAGCCGGATCGCCAGGTGACGCACGCCGCTGGCGCGGTAGCTTATCAGCCGTTCGGCGCAGGCCTCGGGCGGGCCGTGCGCCGTCCATTCCCCGGTGCGTTCGGCCGAGAACCTGATCCCGTAGTAGTCGGCCAGGAATTCCCGGGATTCCTCGAGCGCCTCGGCGGCACTGTCGCGCACGCACAGGTTGATGACCAGAGCGTTGTCGAGGGCCTCGGGATCCCGGCCACACCCGGCGGCGGCAGCGAGGATGTGCTCCCACGCCTCGGTGAAGGCCCGCGGCGAGACCGAGTGGGTCATCCACCCGTCGCACAGCCGGCCGACCGTGGCCAGGGTGCGGGCCGGCATCCTGCCTGACGACACCCCGGTTGCAAGCCGGGTGATGTTGGTCGCCGCCCAGATCGGGATGTGCGTCCTGGCCGGTGTCGGCACGATCCGCACGCCTTCGAGGTCGTGGTACCGGCCGCTGAACCGCACCGGCTCGCCCGACCACAGGGCGCGCATGACCTCGATCCGTTCCCACATCAGCGCGCGGCGTTCCGCCGGATCGACGCCGGTATGCCGGCCCTCCCTGTCCCAGGCCTCGGAACTGCCGCCGCCAGTGCAGGCGACCATGACGGTCCGGCCACTCGCGATCTGGTCGAGACTGGCCCACTGGTAGGCCAGGTCGAGCACACCGCGCTGGGTAAAGCTTCCCATGCAGGCGGGACCCAGCCGCACGGTCCGGGTCCGTGCCGCGACCGCCGCCAGCAGGGTGATGGCATCGAGCCTGGGATTGGTGAGAAACGCATCCCCCGACCACACGGTGTCGAACAGTCCCGACGCCTCGGCCGCAACGCCGAACCCGACCAGGTCGGCGGCAGCGCCGTAGTCGAGCACCGGGGCCCGGTTTGACAGGATCAGGCCGAAGCCCGGCGTCGGCGGGGTCATGTCGCAGCCCGGCTCAGTCCGCCGCACCCTCGAAACGGAACCGCTCGGCGGGCCTGCGCCCGTCACGGCGCCGCGGCGGGGTGTTGACGACCGGGGCAAGCGCCGGGGCCCCGTAGGAAGCCCGCTGTCGCTCGGCGGCGACCGCGCCATAGAGCGTGGTTCGCTGTTCGGGTGTGCGTCCGAAGGAACGAATGGTCGCATCCATCCGTTCCGGCGGAAGTTCCTGGCCATGCGATGCCCCGGCGGCCCGGGTGATGGTCTCGTTCATCAAGGTGCCGCCGAGATCGTTGGCACCGGCATCGAGGCAGAGCCCCGCCCCGCCGGCACCGAGCTTGACCCAGGAGGTCTGGATGTTGGTGATGACCGGATGAAGTGCCAGCCGGGCAACCGCGTGCATCAGCAGCGCCTCGCGCCACGTCGGGCCCCGCCGGGCTCCGCCACGCAGGAAGATCGGCGCCTCCATGTGCACGAACGGCAGCGGCACGAACTCGGTGATCCCTCCGGTGCGTTGCTGCAGTGAGCGCAGCCGCAACAGGTGCCGGGCCCAGTTGTGCGGCTGTTCGACGTGGCCGAACATGATGGTCGCGGTACTCCGCAGCCCCACCCGGTGCGCGGTCTCGATCACCTCCAGCCACTGGGCGGTGTTGATCTTGTCCGGGCACAGCACGGCCCGGACCTCGTCATCGAGGATCTCTGCTGCGGTCCCGGGCAGGCTACCGAGACCGGCGTCCCGCAGCATGCCGAGATAGCGCTCCAGCCCGAGCCCGAGGGTGGCGGCGCCCTGGAACACCTCGAGCGGAGAGAACGCGTGGATGTGCAGGTCGGGAAGGACCTGTTTCAGCGCCTCCACGATCCCGAGGTAGGTGCTGCCGTCGTATTCGGGGTGAATGCCCCCCTGCAGACACACCTCGGTCGCGCCGCGCTCCCAAGCCTCCTGCGCCCGGCGGACGATTTCCTCCATCGCCAGGTCGTAGGGGCGGCCGCGCAGGTTCTCGTGGGTGCGCCCCTTGGAGAAGGCGCAGAACCGGCAGCCGAAGTAGCACATGTTGGTGTAGTTGATGTTGCGGTTCACCACGTAGCGAACCACCTCGCCGCTGTTCTCGCGCCGAAGCGTGTCCGCCGCCGCTGCAATCGACGCGACCTCCCCGTCGCGGGCCTCGAACAGGCGCACGATGCCAGCCTCGTCAAGCGTCTCGCCCGTCATTGCCCGGCGCAGGATCCGGTCAAGCCCGGCACCGCCGGCGCGGCCCGGCATGGCCCGGAAGTCGGCGATCCGGCGATCCGGGGTGTCCGAGTCCCCGGGCGACCAGTCGTCGCTGCGCGCCAGGCCGTCGGAATCGGCCGCGGCCAGCACCGACGGGACCAGGCCCGGGTCGATCCAGCGCGCGGCATCGCGCACGTACCCGGGATAGACGGTGAGACGCTCCACCAGGATCGAGCCGGCCTGCGCGGTCTCTTCGGCCAGCCGGTCGAGATGCGGCCAGGGCGCCTCGGGATTGACATGGTCGGGAGTGACCGGGGAGACCCCGCCCCAGTCGTTGATGCCGGCGGCGATCAGTCCGGCGCACTCGCCGGGCGAGAGATTGGGCGGGGCCTGGATCGACATCGTCGGTCCGAGCACCAGCCGGGCGACGGCAATGGTCCACTGCAACTCCGCGAGGTCGGGCTCGGGCGCGTCGGCCATGCGGGTTCCGGGCTTGGCCCGGAAGTTCTGGATGATGACCTCCTGGATGTGGCCGTGGCTGTCGTGCAGGTCACGCAGGGCCAGGAGGGCCTCGATCCGCTCGACCCGGGTCTCGCCGATCCCGATCAGGATACCGGAGGTGAAGGGGACCTGCTGGCGGCCCGCCTCGGCGATGGTGGCGATGCGCACCTGCGGGTCCTTGTCGGGCGAACCATGGTGGCACGCCCCGGGCTCAAGCAGTCGGCGCGACGTGCTCTCCAGCATGATGCCCATGCTCGCCGACACCGCGCGCAGGGCGCGAAGGTCGTCGGCGCCGAGCACCCCGGGATTGAGGTGCGGCAGCAGCCCGGTCTCGCGGAACACCAGCCGGGCCATGTCCTCCAGGTAGGCGAGCGTCGTTGCATGACCGAGCTCGGCAAGCGCGTCGCGGGCGGCGGCGTAGCGCAGTTCCGGCTTGTCACCGAGTGTGAACAGCGCCTCCCGGCACCCGGCGTCGCGACCGGCACTCGCTATGGCAAGCACCTCGTCGGGCGACAGGTACGCCCGGCCGAGCACGCGTGGCGGCTGCGAGAAGGTGCAGTAGTGACAGACGTCGCGACACAGCTGGGTGAGCGGGATGAACACCTTGCGCGAGTAGCTCACCCGGCGCCCGAAGCCGTGATCGCGCATGGCGGCCGCCACCACCATCAGCGGCTCCGTCCGGTCGAACTCAGCCAGCCCCAGGCAGGCGTTGCGGTCCGGCCGCCCGGCCGGATCGGTCCAGTACAGGTGGTCAGTCACTGTCATCCCCGCTCCCGCAGCCCCCAGCGCCCGGCAAGCCGGGCCGCGACACCGGTCTGCCGCAGGTACCGGTGGGTCCCCGTCCTGCCCGCGCAGGCACAGAAATCGGCCAGATCCTGCGGAGTATCTATATCGAACGCAAGTCCGGGGCGAATCACCGTCTCGACCGACACTCCCGCCGCCTCGCCCGACGCGCGGTGACGGGCCGAACTCTCGGGCCCGAACCCGGTGGCAACCAGACCGGGCGGCGAGAGCAGCAACGCGTTGGTTCCGTCCCCGTCGCGGTCCGGCGCAATCCGCATCCCGGGTACCGGCGGAGCGGCGATCAAGAGATCAATGTCCTCGCTCGTGGCCAGCGGCAGGTCCGCTGGCAACACCAGCATGGACCGGGCCCGGCGGACCGCGGGATCGGCGAGCGCCGTGTCAATGGCGGCGTTGTAGCCGCGGCTGGCCGGTTCAGTGATCCTGGTCACTCCGCGGGGGACCTCGACCTGCGCCGTCGCGACCACGAACACCCGGCACCGGTCGGGGTCGGTCGGAACCGCGCGCAGGACATCGCCCAGCATGGCGGCGACCAGGCCCCGGCGTTCCCGCTCGCCCAGCACCGGGCGCAACCTGCTCTTGGCCTGCGCCGGCTCCTTCACCGGAACCACGATGGCGGTCCGGGTCACGGTATTGCCAGGCCCAGGGCGCGCAGGCAGTCGCGCGCCAGCTGCTCACGGTCATCCAGCGTATGCATCACCGTCGCCGTGCACAGCACCTCCTGCCCCAGGTCGCGGATCGCATCGGTCTCGTCGCGGTCCGCGTGATCGATCACCAGGATGTCGGCCAGTTGGCCGTAGTGGCGCGCGATGCCGGTCGCTGTCACCGGCACCCCGAGTTCCCTCATCATCTTGGCGGCGGGCCCCTTGATCGCCGTCCCGCCGACGATCGGCGAGACCGCCAGCACCCGGCACCCGGCTCTCTCCAGCGCCGTCCGCATGCCGGGGATTCCCAGGATCGGATCGATGCTGACATACGGGTTCGACGGTCCGATGATCACGCCTGCCACACGACCCGATCCGAGCACGCGCTCCAGCACCGGGTTGATGCGCGCATCCGAAATCCCGGCAAACCGGAACCCGGTGACCTCGGGCTCGCAGCGCTCGCGCACGAAGTAGTGCTGGAAGGCGAGATCCCCGCGCGCGGTCTCGACCACGGTTGCCACCGACTGGTCGGTCATCGGCAGGATCGAAACCCCGACGTCGAGTGCGCGTGCGAGTTGTGCGGTCACCTCGGTCAGGCTCGCGCCCTCGGCCAGGCGGCGGGTGCGCGTCACGTGCATGGCGAGGTCACGGTCGCCAAGCCGGAACCAGTCCTCGCCCCCGAGATCCGAGATCGCGCCGATGAAGTTCCAGGTCTCCTCCGCACGCCCCCAGCCGCGTTCGGGATCGGCAAGACCGGCGAGCGTGTAGACCACGGTGTCGATGTCGGGCGAGACATGCAGGCCGAGACAGGTGAAGTCATCGGAGGTGTTGGCCACGATCACCAGGCGATCCGGCTTCATGACGCGTGACAGCCCGAGCGCCAGCTTGGCGCCCCCGACCCCGCCGGACAGCATCACGACCTGGTCCCGTCCCGCATCCGGCTGAGCGTCGGTCATCGGAACAGGTCCCGTTCCCGGGGGCGCAGCAGCGCCCCGGCGCCCTGATGCGGTGCCGGGGACCGGAAGCCGCGGACCAGCACCACCGGAAGGCCCTCGGCCGCCTGGCCCTGCACGAGCGAGGCCGCGGCGGCCAGTTCGTCGGCGACCGCCTGTTCGCTCACCCGCAGGGCGCGGCCATGCCGGTCGAGATCCCCGCGAAGATCGACCACCGCCGGCAGGCCCGCCACGCCGATTGCATGCCCGGTAGTCCCGGTCCGCCACGCCCGACCGATGCTGTCGGCGATCACGATACCCACGTCGACGCCCAGCCGGCCTGCCAGCGCGTTGCGGATCGCCCGGCCACTCGCGTCAGGATCCACGGGCAGCAGCAGCACAGTGTCGTCGTCCTCGCCGGCCTGGGAGACGTTCGAATGGTCGATCCCCGCATTGGCCATGACCAGTCCCAGCTTCTGTTCGACCACCAGCACGCCGGGACAATGGCGCACCACGGCGTTCGATTCGCGCAGGATCAGCTCGACCAGGCGCGGGTCCTTGTCGACCTTCGGCGCGAGAGCGAGTGCCTCCGGGCCGGGCCGGACGGCTCCGAGCGCCACCAGCCGGCCTTCTGCCTTGGACACGATCTTCTGCGCCACCACCAGGATATCGTGGTCACGCACCTCGAACCTCCCGAGCGCCGCAACGATCAGCTCGGCGATGTCATCGCCCGGAACCACCTCCGGGATCCCGGGCAGGGCATGCAGGGAAAGAGCGGGTGTCATCGACCGGCCGAACCGGGAGTGCCGGTGATCCGCACGCCGGCACCGTCGATCCGGTAGCGAGCGTTCATGAAGATGAGCGCCGAGGTCAGCGCCTCCGCCACGATCGAGTTGGCGATCACCCCGGCATGCCAGGCCCGCAGGCCCGCATCCGCCGCGAGCCCGACCACGATCTCGCGGGCGGCGGGATCGTTGCCGCAGACCAGTACATCGCAGTCGATCTCGTGCGCGAGATCGGCGAGGTGATCGGCGGCAACGTTCTGGAAGGCCGACACCACCCGGACCTCGGCGCCGAGCACGTCCTGGGTGTGCCGCGCACACGACCCGCCCTCGGGAATACGGACGGTGCGCACCCTGGGCGGAACCAGGGGCACGGTGGTGTCGATCAGGATCCGTCCGGCAAGAACCGGGCGCAGCAGGTCGAGGGTTGCGGAGTGGTTCGCAAAGGGGACCGTGAGCACAACGATACCGGCCGCGGCGGCCGCTTCCGGGTTGCCCGTCCCCCGGATGGTGTCGGTCCCCGCCTGCCGGTTCAGCCGTGCAGCCGCATCCGCGGCCCGATCAGGGACGCGCGAGCCGATGACGACATCGTGTCCGGCACGCGCCCAGCGCATGGCAAGCCCGGCGCCCAGCGAACCCGATCCCCCGATGACCGCGATCGATTCCGCCATGCCGCCACTCCCCTGAACTGTGTTCGCGCCCGTTCGCGGGCCGGCGGGACCATAGCACGGTCGTACGCGATGCCGTACCGCCCGGCGGCACCGTGACCGTGCACGGCCGCAGGCCCTCGCCTGTCGCATTTTGCCCGGTGCGACCCTATTGTTGACCGCGTGCGACACCCCACACCCCGGGAGGGCCTCAACCATGAAACTCGGTCTCAGCATCGGCAGCGGCGGTGGCCGCTTCAGCCTGGACGAGGACCTGATCCGCCTCGCTGACGATCTGGGCTTCGATTCGCTGTGGACCTCCGAATCATGGGGGCACGACGCGGTCAGTCCGGCGGCGTGGGCACTCGCGCTGACCCGCAGGATCCGGGTCGGGACCGGGATCATGCAGATGACGACCCGGGCCCCGACCATGACCGCGATGACCGCGATCACCCTGCAGCAGCTTTCCGGCGGACGGTTCATCCTCGGTCTCGGCCCGTCCGGGCCGCAGGTGGTCGAGGGCTGGCACGGGGAGCCCTACGGCAAGCCGCTCACCCGGCTGCGCGAGTATGTCTCCATCGTGCGCAGGGTGCTCGAGCGGGCGGAACCGCTGACCCACCAGGGCGAGCACTACCAGTTCCCCTATACCGGCCCTGGTGCGATGGGACTCGGCAAGCCGCTCAAGAGCATCCTGCACGGTGATCCCTCGCTGCGGATCGTCACCGGGGCGATCAGCCCGACCGGGGTGCGCACGGCAGCCGAGATTGCCGACGGGTTCCTGCCGATCTACATGGACCCGACACGGTTCGACGTGTTCGGACCGCATGTCGAGGCAGGCCTCGCGCGGGCCGGCGGCGGCAAGTCTCTGGAAGACTTCGCGGTGATGCCCCTGTGCCACGTCGTGCTCGACGACGACGTCGAACGGGCCAGCAGGCCGGTACGCGAGAACATCTCGTTCTACATCGGCGGCATGGGCGCGCGAAACAAGAACTTCTACTGCGACTATGCGAAACGCATCGGCTTCGAGGCGGAGGCCGAGCGCATCCAGGACCTGTTCCTGTCGGGCCGGCGGGCGGAGGCCGCCGCCGCCGTGCCGCAGCATCTGGTCGACCAGGTTGCCCTGGTGGGGCCGCGGGAGCGGATCGTCGAGCGCCTGGCCGACTGGAAGACGGCGGCAGCGGCGCGTCATGTCGATACGCTGATCGCGCGCACCCACTCGCACGACGCGGTCCGACTGCTGGCCGAGGCGGCCCTGTAGCACCGGTCCGCCGCCATGCGCGGCGCCCTCCTCATGCTGGCGGCGATGGTGTGTTTTGCCACCATGGGGGTGTTCATCCGACTGGCGTCGGAACACGTGCATGTGCTCGAGACCGTGTTCTTCCGCAACTTCCTGTCGGTGCTCCTGCTGCTCCCTTGGATCCTGCGCCAGGGCCGCGACGTGCTGCGAACCCGACGCATCGGTCTGTACATCGCGCGCTCGGCGATCAACATCGTGGGCATGACCGCCGGGTTCATGGCGCTCACCATGATCCCGCTTGCCGAAGCAACGGCGCTCAGCTTCACCACGCCGCTCTTTGCGACCATCGGGGCCGCCGTGTTCCTCGGCGAGGTGTTGCGGGCACGCCGGATCACCGCGGTCGCCATCGGGTTCCTCGGGATGCTGGTGGTGTTGCGACCGGGGTTGGAAGCCGTCTCGACCGGGGCCCTGCTCGCGCTCGGCCACTCGGTGGCCATTGCCGGGACTATCCTTATCGTCAAGCGGCTGACGACGACGGAACGTCCGGAAACGATCGTGATCTACATGGTGCTCCTGCAGTCGCCGGTCTCGTTGATTCCAGCGCTTCCGGTCTGGACCTGGCCAACGCCGGAGGCCTGGTTGTGGCTGTCCTGTCTCGCCGGATTCGCAACGATAGGCCACCTGCTGTTCACCAGGGCGCTACAGATGTCGGAGGTCTCGCAACTGCAACCGCTCGACTTCACTCGACTGCCGCTGATCGCCGTGCTCGGCTATCTGCTGTTCGACGAGGAGCCGACAATCTGGACCTGGCTCGGCGGCGCCATCATCTTTGCCTCCACCGCCTACGTCACCCACCGCGAGGCCCGGCTCGAGAAGGAACGACGGCTGTCGGCCGGCTGACGTCGGGTCAGAAGATCCCGGCCTCGAGTCCCGCCGCCATGCCAAGGCCGAAGTCCTCGCACCGTGCAAGGAACGCCGGGTCCCACTCGCCGCGGCAGATCACGTGTTCCTGCACCGCACGCCACCGCAGGCCGTTCATGATGCCTTCAATCGCACGGCGTGTGCCGGTCCCGTCCATGCCGGCGCGGATGTAGAGCCCGTATGGCATGCCCTGGCAGCGATCGAGTACCGGGTAGTAGCTGCGGTCGAAGAAGTCCTTCATCGCACCGGACATGTAGCCCAGGTTCTCGGTGGTCCCGAGAATGATGCCGTCGGCTGCGAACACATCGTCCGGCCCGGCCTGGAACGGGGTCCGCACCCTGACCGTGACACCGGTGACATCCGGATGGCTGGCTCCACGCACCACCGCATCGCACATGCTCCGGGTGTTGGGCGAGGGTACGTGGGCGACCACGAGCAGGGTCTTCAGTTCACCAACCTCCGGCACCGCCGGACCGAGCTTGCGCCGCGACCGGGAAACCGTCTCAATGGAGCAGCTCGGTCATGCATGAAGGGACGATATCATGGGGCGGCTGTCAAACAAGGTAGCGCTGATCACCGGAGCGGCAGGCGGCATCGGGGCGGTTGCGGCCCGGCTGTTTGCCGCGGAAGGCGCGGGCGTGATGCTGGTCGATCTGTCCGCGGACGCGCTCGCGGAGCTTGCGGCGGGGATCGACGGAGCGGGATACGCGGTGGCCGACGTCAGCGACGCCGGGCAGATGCGCCAGGCGGTCGAGGAGACCGTGCGCCGCTTCGGTGGTCTCGACATCGCCCTGCTCAACGCCGGCATCGAGGGGCGGATCGCCCCGATCGCCGAACAGACCGAGGAGGACTTCGACCGGATGATGGCGGTCAATGTCCGCGGCGTATGGCTCGGGCTGAAATACACCATGCCCCGGATCGCCAGCCGCGGCGGCGGATCGATCGTGGTGACCTCGTCGACCTCGGGAATCAGGGCGATCCCGGGCATTGCTCCCTACACCACCAGCAAGCACGCGGTAATCGGACTGATGCGGGCCGCCGCCATGGAAGGCGCGTCCCAGGGCATTCGCGTCAACACCGTCAACCCGGCGGCCATCGAGACCGACATGGTCAGGCGCCTTGAGAGCGCGACCGGCGACGGCGGACCGGGAACCGCCACCTTCACGCCCCTCAAGCGGCTCGGTCAGCCGGACGAGGTAGCGCGACTGATGCTGTTCCTCGCCAGCGACGAGAGCGGGTTCTGCACCGGGGGCGTCTACATGGCCGACGGCGGGGTGTCGGCCGGTCGCGCCTGACCGTCACCCCGCCTGCGATCATCCCTAGTCAGCGGCCGAGGAGGCCGGGGCGGGCGTGAGGTGCTGCAGCCGCGGCATGATCTCGTTTGCCAGCATGCCGAGCGAAGTGTGCCAGGCGTTCGGCTGGTCCGCGTAGTCGAAGCAGAACACCAGCAGGCTGCCGAACCCGCCGACATCGTCGTAGACCGCCTCGAGCTTTTCCGCGACGGTCGACGGCGATCCGACCAGCCAGTTGTGCCGGGCGCAGTACTCCGCCGTCACGTCGCTGTCCGGTACGTCGGGGTCGTGTTTCAGGAACTCGAGGAACCCGAAGTTCGCCAGCAGCGGCAGGAAGTACTCGGTCATCATCCGGCCCATCGGCCCCCCGACCGACAGCTTCCATGCCTCCGCATCGGTCTCGGCGACGAACACCTCGCGGACCATGCGCCAGTCGCCGCGCCATGGAACCCGGCCGGCCCGCCTCGCACCCTCCTCGACCGCTTCCCAGTGACTGCCGACATAGGCCGGGTTCAGGTTGAGACTCATCGGCACGTAGCCGTTCTCCCCGGCGAGCTTCAGGGTGTCGGATCCCTTCGACAGTCCGGCAACGCCGATCGGCGGATGCGGCTTCTGGTAGGGGTAGAGGTGCGGGCGCAGGAACCCGAACATCTCGGCCGGCTTGGTGATGTGCCAGTACTTGCCCCGGTGATCGAACTCCTCCTCGTCACCCCACAGCCGCAGGATGATCTCGAGCGCCTCGCGCGTCATTTCCCGGTTCTGGCCCGACATGCCATCGACGTTGAACATGCCCCAGTCCGAGGGCAGGCCGCTCGCCGCGACACCGAAGTTCAGCCGTCCCTGGCCGAGGTGATCCATCATCGCGATCCGGTTCGCCAGCTCGGCGGGATTGTGATAGGGCAGCAGGAAGCCGCCCGGGCCCAGCCGGATATTGCTGGTCTGGCGGAACCCCTCGATCACCAGGAAGTCCGGAGCCGGGTGCGGTTCCCACGGCGCGGTGTGGTGTTCGCCGACCCAGCCTTCCTCGAACCCGAGCTCGTCGGCCCAGCGGATGTGCTGCAGGTCGAACTCGTGACCCTCGCGCAGATCCCGTTCCGGCGGATGCGACGGCATGGTGAAGAAACCTGTGCGCATTGTCCGTTACCTCCCTGAATACGGATGCATGCCGTTGTCCTGACAGGCGGTGCTTCGGAAAGCCTTGCACGCGGCCGGGACGCTGACAAGCGCTCCGCGCGGGCGGAACAGGGCGCCGGGAACGGAACGGGGGTCGGGATGCGAAGGGCGATGACCGCCGGCCCGGGGTGTGCAGGCCTCGATCAGCAGCGATGTCAGGTCACATCTCGGCTCTTGCAGCTGAATCGTCCGGGTCTTCACGAACCGGTCAACCTGCGTCCACGGACCCGCCCGCACCGCAGACGAGCGCCACAGCCCCGATTCACACTTCCGAAATCCACTCCGGGCGATCGCCGGAAACGCCATGGACGAGATCGAAGTACGCCTTCTGTACCCTCCTGGTCACCTCGCCCGGACGCCCCGCGCCGACGGGCGCACCGTCGACTGCGTTGATCGGCGTGATCTCCCAGCCGGTACCGCAGAAGAATGCCTCGGACGCGAGGAAGAACTCGCTGCGATCGACATCGCGCTCGCTGGTGGCGATGCCCATGTCCCTCAGCAGTGTCAGCACCGTGTCGCGCGTGATGCTCTCCAGGATGTCGCTGGTAATCGACGGTGTGACCGCCACACCGTCCCGAACCAGGAACAGGCACATGCCCTGCCCCTCGGCCACCTTTCCACGGCCGTTGAGCATGATGGCGGCGTCGTAGCCGTCGATGCCGGCCTGGATGCCGGCGAACCGGGCGTTGTTGTAGTTGGCGGTGGCCTTTGCCCGGGGCGGCATCGAACGGTCGCCGATCCGCTCCCAGGACGATACCTGCGCCGTGCAGCCGTCGCGCACCCGATCCGGCGTGCCCCGCGGAACCGCGGTGACGAAGGTCCCGACGGGGCCGCGCGCGGCGGAACCGCCGTCACCGTCGACATAGACCGTGGGCCGGATGTGCACCGAGGTCCGAAAGCGGTTGCGCCGGACGAGTTCCAGGGTCGTCGCGGCCATTTCCCCGGCCGGCACGACCTCCTCGAACCGCATGATGCGCTGAGACAGCTCCAGGCGCTCCATGTGCTCGCGCAGGCGGAACACCAGCATCTTCCCGCGCCGCTCCGACCAATAGCCGCGGATCCCCTCGAAGACTCCGGCTCCGTACTTGGCCAATGGCGAAAACACGTGCACGCGGGCCTGGTCCCAGGGCACGAACTCGCCATTGATATAGACGATCAGGCCTTCACGGTCGCTTGACATCACGCTGGTTCCTCCGGATCCGTCGCTCCGGTCGTCGAACTTACCCGACGGCCGCCGGGGGGGGGTCCGGCGATGAAGGGGTCCCGCACTCCCTGAAGGTGCCCGTCGGGACTTCGATGGTGCTGCCTGTCGCACGGGCTCCCGGCCCGCGGCACCGGGGGTGCGGCCCCGGGCATCGCCGCACCCTCGCTTTGCGGCGTGGTAAAGAACCAGGGGGCTCGTCATTCTCACCCCGGCCGAGGCTCGTCAAGATCGATGATCAGATTCAGATATCGGTCGATCGACACGGTGGTATCGGGGCCCGCGACGACGGTCGACTCCCGCTCCTCGATCACGGCGGGGCCGCGAAACACGGTGCCGGCGCCGAGACCGTAGCGATTGTAGACCGTGCAAGGCGTAAAACCGGTTTCGGGGAAGTGGACCGGCCGCTCCCCCTTCTCGGCCGCGCCGGCGTCGAACCGCTGGCCCTCGAAGTTCAGGGTGACGTTCGGAGTCGGCCCGGACGCGCTCAACCGCCAAGTCACGGTCTCCGCCGGGACGCCTGCGATGCGCCGGCCGAACAGCTCGTCGTAGCGATCGAGGAACCGATCGTGCAGCTCCGCCCCGAGGCCGGGGCCAAGAACGCCGTCCGGCACCGGCACCTCGATCTCGAAACCCTGTCCGACATAACGCATGTCCACGCGACGCTCGATGGCGATGGTCGCCGCATCGCCACCGGCTTCCACGAGCGCTGCGGTCGCGTCCCGGGCCATGGCATCGTAGAACGCATTGACGACATCCGCCGGGACCGACTCCACCCGGCAGACGTGACTGTGCGCGAGATCGGTGGCGGGAGCTGCGATCAGGAAGCCCAGCGACGACGTCACCCCGGCGCCGAGGGGGCAGATGATGCGGCGGATGCCGAGCAGCCGGGCCAGTCCCCAGGCATGCACCGGGCCGGCGCCGCCGGTGGCGACGAGCGAGTAGCGGCGCGGGTCGCGTCCCTTCTCCGCGATGTGCCGGCGCGCCGCGGCGGCCATGTTGTTGTTGACGATGGCATGCACTCCGGCCGCGGCGCCGGTGGTGTCGAGGCCGGCCGGGGCGGACAGGGCCGCATCCATCGCCGCCTTCACCGCCGCGGCCTCCAGGGGCATCTCGCCGCCAAGGAAGAAGTCGGGCGACAGGTAGCCGAGCCACAGGTCCGCATCGGTCACCGTGGGCTCGGTGCCGCCGCGCCCGTAGCACACCGGACCGGGCTCGGCGCCGGCGCTCTGCGGCCCGACCTTCATGAGCCCCATCGCGTCGAGCCGGGCGATCGACCCGCCGCCGGCGCCGATCTCGATCAGGTCGATGACCGGGACCTTCAGCGGGATACCGGAGCCGTGGGCGAACCGCCTGACGCGCCCCGCTTCGAACGTCGTCGCGTGCTCCGGCTCCCCGTTCTCGATCAGGCACATCTTGGCGGTGGTGCCGCCCATGTCGAACGCGATGACGCAGGGCGAATCGGTAATTCCGGCGTAGTGTGCCCCGGCGATCGCGCCGGCCGCGGGGCCGGACTCGATGAGGTGGATCGGGGTTTCCCGGGCGACCCGCAGCGCCGCGATGCCGCCGCCGGACAGCATCACGTTGAGCGGGGCTCGCAGCCCCAGGTCCCCGAGCCTGCCGTGCAGGCCGGTGACGTAGCGGCGCATCAACGGCATGACGTATGCGTTCGCGGCCGCGGTGCAGGCGCGCTCGTATTCCCGGATCTCGGGAGCCACCGCGGTCGACACCGTGAGGGGAAGTGCGGGAAATGACTCGGCCAGAATCTCGCGCGCGAGTCGCTCGTGAACGGGATTGACGTAGCTGTTGACGAAGCAGACCGCGACGGCCTCGACACCCATGCCGACCAGCGCCCGTACGGCCTCGCGCAGCTCTGCCTCGTCCATCGGCAGCAACACGGTTCCGCCCGAGTCGATCCGCTCGTCCACGGTGAGGCGCCGGTCGCGCGGCGCCAGCGGCTCCGCCTTCTCCATGAAGAGATCGTAGAGGTCGTAGCGCATCTCGGTGCCGACCTCGAGCACATCGCGAAACCCGCGGGTGGTGATGAACCCCACCCGGGCGCCGGTGCGTTCGACGATGGTGTTCGCGACCAGCGTGGTGCCGTGCACGATGCCATCGATGTCGGCAAGTTCGAGGCCCGCCTCGCGGGCGACACGTTCCACGCCTTCACAGATCGCGATACCCGGATCGGACGACGTGGTGAGCTGCTTGCCGGTGAAGACGAGATCGCGCGCTTCGTCCACCAGCACGAAATCGGTGAAGGTGCCGCCAACATCGATACCTACACGATAGACGGGCTCCTTGTCAGTCATTTTTGCTTATATACCAGTGCATTACGATGTTTCACGTCTCACCTGTGCAGGAAACATCCAGCTCATCCGCAATCGTACCGTAAGCGGATTTCGCTCAACTCCGGGTCCAGCGCATTGTGGGCGCGTCCTGTCGTTCCCAATCTCCCGCATGTCTCGCCTGAAGCAATCCTGCACATGCCGCGTCAGCACCTTGCGCGTCGTGAAGTGGGTCAGGGAACGGTACGAGGTTGCAGGCTGAGTGTGCTTGCGGTGTCTGATGGTGGTGTGCTCGCGTTGTTTGATGGGTTTCGGTCGCGGTCTGTTGCTTGGTCGTGGGTGGTGTCGGAGGGGCGTCGGCGCGAACAGGCACGATACTGCGCCTTCGGGCGGCGCCTTGCATGGCTCGGGGGGTGCGGCGCTGGTTGTTGCTGTCGAGCAAACGGAGCTGGCGCCGCATTGTTTTCGACGGCCC
>MPMT01000105.1 GCA_002238645.1 Alphaproteobacteria bacterium bin52
TGTTAAGCCTTGTCATTTTTGAAAAAACTCCACTGGAACAACTACTTAGCAACGCACCGTACAAAATTGAAGACCCCGACTCTGCTAACCAGTTGAATTTATTCGATTAAACGTTGGGACACTAGTGGGTGATTCTATGAAATTCTGTTTTCGGAGGCAGGTCTCGGGCTCCTCGGAGGATGCATTCTCGAAACTGAGGGAAGAATCTTAGAAGCCAACGGCATCCGGATCGGGTCGACATGAAGAGTGCGAGCGCCGATGCGCATTCCAAAGGCCAGGCAAGCCGGCGAGCATCTCCGCCATACCTCCGAAAGTTCCCGTATGCGCCGGTATCGAATCCAGCCTCTGGATCACTCCGGGTGGATCCGGCGCGGGTTGTAGCGCCCGCCGGGTCGGAACCGGTCGAGGTATGTGGGCAGGACCACCTCGCACGCCGTCGGTTCGATTCCGAGGTCGGCAAGGCCCGGCAGGTCGGGGTCGGCGACATTGTCCGACTTCAGCATCTCGAGCTGGTCGCGGGTCAGCAGCGGGTTCGGCAGCATCTCGAGCACACCAGCCTTGAGCCGAGCAAGCGGGAACGGCACCGGGACGAGTGCGCGGCGCCGCCCGGTGTAGGTGATGACCAATTTCATGATCTCGCGCATGGTGTAGGTGCCGGGCCCGCCGAGTTCGTAGGTCCGGCCCTGCACATCGGACCTCTCCAGCGCCGCCATCACCGCGCGGGCGACGTCCTGGACGTAGACCGGCTGGAACCGGTTCGCGCCGCCGCCAAACAGCGGCAGGGCCGGAGCGATGGTCGCAATGGCGGCAAACCGGTTGAAGAAGCTGTCGTCGGGCCCGAAGACGATGCTCGGTCGCATGACCGTCGCCGAGGGAAACCCGGCCAGCACGGCTTCCTCTCCCGCCGCCTTGGTCCGCGCATACTCCGACCTCGAGGCGGGATCGGCGCCGATGGCCGAGACATGCACCAGCCGACGGATGCCGGCATCGCTTGCGGCCCGGGCGATCATGCCGGGGGCTGCCGCATGCACCGCCTCGAAGCTGTTCCGGCCCGACTGGTGCAGGATGCCGACGAGCGAGATCGCCAGGTCCGCGCCCTCGAGCGCGCGGGCGACCTGGTCGTATCGGGTCACGTCGGTTCGAACAGGTGTCACCTGCCCGACGGTTCCCATGGGCTTCAGGAATTTCGCGGCCTCGGTGCTGCGGCATCCCACGGTGACCAGGGCGCCGCGTCGCGACAGCTCACGCACGATGCTTCGACCGACAAACCCCGAGCCGCCGAACACTGTCACGCGCGTCCCGTCCATCTGCCTTCCCCTGACTGCGCAATTGCCGGCAACCGCCGACGGTATACCACAATCGGACACCACAAGGAGAGAGCAGTTCCGTGGCGGAGCGCTGCCGCGATGCTTGAAATCCGCTGTTGTTTGGCGCATAAGATCACCGCCGCCGGGCAGGGCCCGGCGAGGCGAGGCATGTCGCCCAGGTGGCGGAATTGGTAGACGCGCTGGCTTCAGGTGCCAGTGGCCGCTTAGGCCGTGGAAGTTCGAGTCTTCTCCTGGGCACCATGCCTTGATCCGGTGACACGCCGCGGCGAAGAGCATCGGATCCCTGCTCGCGAACCGGGACCATGTCAGTGACCATCACTGTCCACGACGGCGACCTCCCCGCGCACGTGACCTTCGGCAATTCCGTTGCTGTCGACTGCGAGACCATGGGCCTGAAACCGGTCCGTGACCGGCTGTGCCTGGTGCAGCTCTCTGCCGGCGACGGCACCGCCCACCTGGTACGGTTCAGGAAGGGGCGTCACGAAGCGCCGAGGCTCTCGACCCTGCTGTCGGACCCTTCGACGACCAAGATTTTCCACTTTGCCCGGTTCGATGTCGCCGTGCTGAGGGCGTACCTCGGGGTCTGGACCGCTCCGGTCTACTGCACGAAGATCGCTTCCAAGCTCGTGCGCACCTATACTGATCGGCACGGGTTGAAGGACATTTGCAAGGAGCTACTCGGGATCGACCTGTCAAAGCAGCAGCAGTCCTCGGACTGGGGAGACGAGTCGCTGAGCGAGGAACAACTCGCCTATGCCGCCTCCGACGTGCTCCACCTGCATGAGATCCGCAAGATCCTGGATACCCGGCTTGAAAGGGAAGAACGCACCGAGCTGGCGCGGTCGTGTTTCGGGTTTCTGGCGGCACGCGCACAACTGGACCTGATCGGGTATGGCGAAGAGGACATTTTCAGCCACTGACCGGCATTCCGGCGTGACCGGGCCAGTGCCGGCTGCGAATGCCGGGCGCCGGCGCTGGCGCGTGAGCCAGAGCGCGGCCCCGCGGGGCCGGGTCAACCCGAGCCGGCTGGTCGCGTTCATGAAGCTGGTCCTTCCGGCCATGGTTCTCGCCATCGTTGCGCTGCTGTTCGCCTGGCCGGACCTGCTGTCCTACGGGAACCGGGTTGGCAAGACCGGCTTCGTTACCCAGCGCCTGTCGGGACTGGTGCTGGAGAACCCCCGCTACGTCGGAACCGATCCGGACGGGCGACCCTACGAGGTCTCGGCAGTCCGTGCGTCGAAGGACGCCGAAGATGCCACGCTGCTCTACCTCGATCAGCCCAAGGCCGACCTTATGGACCTTGAAGGGGACTCGACCTGGATGCGCGTGACCGCAGGCTCGGGCACGTATGACACCACGAAGAAGCTCATGCAGCTACAAGATGGAGTAACCGTTCTCGACTGGGCGCAGCGAAGCCTCGAACTCGAGGCCGCCTCGGTCGACCTCAACGCCGGGACACTGACAAGCACCCGTCCGGTCACGGCAACCGGCCCGAACGCCAGGATCGACGGCCAGGGACTTCGGATCACCGAGCGCGGTGCACGTATTGCGTTCACCGGCCGGTCCAGGGCGGTCTTCGTCCAATGACCGGACGGGTGCGTGTGATCGGGCCCGCGGCCGCCATGATCGTTCTTCTGGCCGCCATGATCCTCGCCCCGGAACCGGCCCGGACGCAGAATGCCGAGCAGGCCCGGCAGCTGCCGATCGAGGTGACTGCCGACCAGGGAATCGAATGGAACCAGAACGAGAAGCTCTATGTCGCCCGCGGCAACGCCGTGGCGACACGCGGCGAGGTACGGATCTCCGGTGACACAATCGCGGCGGCCTACGAGGAACACGGGCAGGGTGACAGCGAGATTTACCAGGTGGAAGTCACCGGCGCGGTGGTCGTCTCGGCACCGGGCAAGACGCTCTACGGAGACAGGGCGATCTACGACCTGAGGCAGGCGGTGGTGGTGCTCCAGGGTGGCGACCTTCGCGCCGAACTCGGCGAGGAGACCGTCACGGCACGGGACAGTCTGGAGTACTGGGAGGAAAGGTTGACCGCGGTCGCACGCGGCGAGGCCGTGGCGCGCGGCAGGGACCGGACCATCCGTGCCGATGTCCTGACAGCCCTGTTCGAGCGCCAGGACGACGGCAACCTCCGGGCGGTGCAGATGAACACGCACGGCAACACCCGGATCACCACCGCGGATGAAGTGGTCACCGGACGCGATGGGATCTATGATGTCGTGAAGGAGACGATCACCCTGGAAGGCGGCGTGAAGATCACGCGCGAGACGATGCAGTTGAACGGCGGGCGGGCGGAGATGGATCTCAGGACCGGGATCAGTCGCCTGCTTCCATCGCCTGACGGAGACGGAAGGGTCAGTGGCCTGATCCTCCCGACACCAGGGAACAAGGAGCGCGAGTAGGTCAGATGTCAGATCCCCACTCCATGCGCTCCGGCGAGCATTCGCACCTGCGGGCGGTTGACGGCCCGTCGGCGGGAACCCCGGGCCCGGGCCTGGTCGCACGGGGCCTCAACAAGACCTACAAGCAGCGCATGGTGCTGCAGAACGTGAGTCTCGACGTCCAGCGCGGAGAGGTGGTCGGACTGCTGGGCGCCAACGGTGCCGGCAAGACGACCTGCTTTTACATTGTCTCGGGCCTCGTCGCTCCCGACCAGGGCAGGGTCGTGCTCGATGGCAGTGACATTACCGACCTGCCGATGTACCGGCGCGCGCGGCTGGGTATCGGATATCTGCCGCAGGAAGCGTCGATCTTTCGCGGGCTGACGGTCGAGCAGAACATCCGCGCCATTCTCGAGAGCATCGAGCCCGAAGCCGACCGCCGGGATGCCGAGCTTGACGACCTTCTGGCCGAGTTCTCCATCAGCCACCTGCGCGCGGTCCCGACCCTCGCGCTCTCAGGCGGCGAACGCCGACGGGTGGAGATTGCCAGGGCGCTGGCGTCGCGGCCCAGTTTCATGCTGCTCGATGAACCGCTCGCCGGCATCGATCCGATCGCTCTCGGAGAGATCCGCGATCTGATCGCTCACCTGCGTGACCGCAGGATCGGGGTACTGATCACCGACCACAATGTCCGCGAGGCATTCAGCATCGCCGACCGCTGCTACGTCCTGCATGATGGCCGGGTGATGATGGGCGGCACCCCCCAAGAGATCGCAAGCAATCCCGACGTGAAACAGGTCTATCTCGGCCACTCGTTCCAGATCTGACGTCACCGCGCCGGCGGGGCCACGGGCTCGTTCGCGACCCGTTCCGGCCGGTTCCGATGGACGGGTGCGGCACTGCCCGGTGGACAGTCCGCTCCTGGCGTGCGCTATATCAGCCGGACACCCGTGACGTGCCCGGAGGAACCCCTGCGGTTCGGGCCGCGACGGTCATGGCCTGTTCGACACGTGTGCGGCGGTTTCGAAACCGGGATTCCCGATGGCCCTGACGCAGAGAGTGGAAGTCCGGCAGTCACAGTCTCTCGTGATGACGCCGCAGCTCACCGAGGCGATCCGTCTCCTCGGGCTCTCCCGTCTCGAACTCGGCGAGTACGTAGCGGAAGAGGTCCGCAGCAACCCGTTGCTCGAGTATGACGAAGCGACTGCGCGAGGGCGCGACGACACGGAGACGGTTCGACCCGACCCGGGACATGAGCAGGCACGAACATCCGACGGGCCGCCGTTGCCCGTTGATGGCGGATCGCTCGCACACGACGCCGAGCGGGAGCCCGCCGCACGTGATACCTGCCTGCGCGATCATCTCTATCAACAGCTCGGGATGGAATTCCCGGATCCGGTCGAACGCCTGATCGGTGCGCACCTGATCGAGATGCTCGACGACAGCGGCTATCTTGCCGATGACCCGTGCGAGGTTGCCCGCGCACTCGGATGTTCGCAGAGGGCTGTCAGCGTGGTCCTGCGGAAATTGCAGGCGTTCGATCCGGCCGGCGTGTTTGCCGGGTCGCTCGCCGAATGCCTTGCATTGCAGCTTCGCGAGAAGGGTCTGCTTGACGAAGCGATGCGGGCGCTGCTTGCAAATCTCGAACTGCTGGCGCGTCGTGATTTCGCGCGCCTGCAACGGTGCTGCGGTGTCAGCGGGGAACGTCTGCGCGACATGGTTCGCGAAATCCGGTCCCTTGATCCCAAGCCGGGCTCGAGGTTCGAGTCCGGTCCGGTCCTGCCGCTGGTGCCCGACGTGCTCTTGCACGAGGGACCCGGGGAAACCTGGCACCTTGAACTCAACCCGGACACCATGCCCCGGGTCCTCGTCAATACCGGCATGCTGACACCGGCTGCGACCGGTTCTCTTTCCCGGCAGGACCGGCTCTGGCTCAACGGGCGCCGACAGTCCGCCAGCTGGCTGGTTCGCGCACTGCAGCAACGCGCGACCACGATCCTGCGGGTCGCCCACGAAATCGTCCGGCGCCAGCACGGGTTTCTCGAGTTCGGCGTTCAGCACCTGCGTCCCCTGGTGCTGAACGACATTGCCGAAGCACTCGAACTGCACGAAAGCACCATCAGCCGCGTGACCGGCAACAAGTCGATCGCAACCCCGCGCGGCGTGTTCGAACTGAAGTACTTCTTCACTTCCTCTGTCGGATCGCTGACCGGCGAGCCCGCGTATTCGTCGGAAGCGGTCCGGGACCGGATCAGACGCCTGATCGCTGCCGAGACGGCGGACGCGGTCCTGTCTGATGACAGACTTGTCCGCATTCTGCGCAAACAGGGTATCGACATTGCGCGGCGCACGGTCGCGAAGTACCGCGAGGCGATGCGGATCCCGTCATCGATCGAGCGCCGCCGCGACAAGGCCATGCCGTCGTGAAACACGCGCATGCCGCCGGGCCAGGCGGAATCGGTTCGTTCCGGATCACGACCGGACACATGTGCATGTTGAACTCGTGACCAAAACCTGATCCAGTCGACGGTTGAACGACTATTTCAACAAATAATTGTTGTAATTCATTCCAGGTGAGCCTCTTGTAGAGTCGGGGGAGGCGCGCCCTGCCGTAGGCCCGAGGGAGTAGCTGTTGCCGGCAGCTTTCGCTCGACGCCGGTGCCTCAGTCTCAGCCGTAGCCACGTTTTCCTCACCCCCGCTCGTCGAACCGGGCGTGCGGTTTTCCCGCACCCGGCTCTCAGTCGGGATCATGCCTTCGCCCACGGAAAGATCTTTGTTGTCCGCCCAAGCTGTCTCAGACCGAAGTCATCTCGCAGTCTGGCATCCGGGAAGCGCACGTATTGCCCGGACTTCACCTTGTGCTTGTGACAAAGCCACCGTCGCAGCCGCCGGATCGTGTGTCGGTCGATGGACTTGTAGGCCGGTGAGACCTGCCCCAGGGTGAAGTAGTTCGCCCATCCGGAGATCATCCGGTTGAGTTCGGCCACCTTTGCCTCGGTGTCCATCCAGACGGACCTATGGTCCGTCTTCTTGCTGATCCGGTGGCAGATGTCCTGGACGTTTGCCTTGCTCGGGCGAGTGCCGACAGCCCAAGCTGGGCCGCCGTCCGTGTCAGGTAGCCGTTCACAAGGCCCAGGCTCTCGTCCACCGGCATCAGCGACGTGCTGGAAGCGCCGGTGCGGTAGCGCGCACGCCGGTAGGTCACCGGACCCAACGAGCACATGATCGTCTTCGGCGTCGGCGCCAC
>MPMT01000106.1 GCA_002238645.1 Alphaproteobacteria bacterium bin52
GCATTCGAGTGCGTGGCCTGCGGCCTCGCGGATCACGCGGACCTGAACGCGGTCCGCAACATAGGGCGTCGGGGACCGGCGCTGCTGCACGGCGAGGAGCGTTCGGGCCTGCCGACTCCCGCGACCCCGCGAAAAGGGGCGGAGGCCGGCGGCGTGACGCTGTTCAGTCATCGATACAAGTCCCGGAAAAGGGGCGACGGCGCCCGGAGAAATCGTATCCGCGCCGGAGAGCGGTCCGGACGCCGGGAACGGCGTCGGCAGCCGTATCCGGCGCTTTACCGTTCCGGCGATTTCAGCGACACTATTGTTACAATTGGGCGACGGAAGTGGCGGTCCGGCGGAGACATCGTGCATTCATGGCGAACCTGATCCGATTTCACGGGGGACACGGTGCGGAGCGCGACGTGTTCTTCAGCAGGAGCGAACTGGCAGCAATCGTCACGGCCTACAGCAGCGGTGTCATCAAGGGGGACTGGCGGGACTACGCCATCGATCGCAGGGACGACACCGCGCTGTTTTCAATTTTCCGCAGCAGCCGCGAACACCCGGTCTACGTTTTCGTCAAGACCCACAAAGCCGACCAGAACCAGCCGACCTTTGCCCTGTTCAACGGGCCGCGTCGGCTGGCCAGTTCAACCTCGCTCAACCGGGTTATGGACAGGTTCCGTTCCCTTCCGCGCCTGGTCAGGTCGCAATAGCCCTGTTTCGGTGCGGTCACGCGGACCACACGGTTACGGTTCGCGCAGCGCGGTCGCGAAACTCGTGGTCAGCGGGCTGATCAGATAGTCGAACATGGTCCGTTCGCCGACCTTGATGATACCCATCGCCGGCATGCCTGACGTCAACGGCGTGTCTCCGATGCTGGCGCGCAGCGCTTCCGGATCGAGCGTGATCACCACCTTGTAGGTCGGCGGGGCATAGGCGGCCCGCTTGCGGATGGTGCTGGCCGAAACCGACTGCACCACGCCGTCGACCGGCGGCGTAGTCCTCGGGTTGAATGCCGACAGGTGGATCCTGACCTCGGCACCGACGTGAACCTGCTCGATGTCGCGGGCCTGGACCTCGGCCTCGAGCACCATGTCCTCGTTGTCGGGGACGATCTCCATCAGCCGGTCGGCCCGGTTCACCACGCCGCCGACGGTGCGAATCGTCATGTTGTTGACACGGCCGTCGGCCGGGGCCCGGATGTCGATCCGCCGCAGCTGGTCATCGATCAGTCCGAGGTTCTCGCGGGTCCGCGTGATGTCGAAATCGACCCGGTTCAGGCGTTCCGCGGCCTGGGACCGGCGCACCTGGCGCGCATTCCCGATCCCGAGCCTGTGTTCGTTGATCCGCTGCAGGCTGCTCGAGATGGAGCCTTCCACCGTGGCAAGCTGCGATTGCAGGTGGGCCCGGGCACGCTGGATTTCGAGCAGGCGGGTGTGGGTGGTCAGTTTCTTGTCGTACAGCTCCTGCACGGCGGCCAACTCGTCCTCGATCAGCTCGAGCTGCAGGACGACGGACTTCACCTGGGCACGCAGCGCGGTGACCTCGGTGGAGATCTGCTCGATGCGTTCCTTCCTGATTTCCTGCTGCTGCAGGAAACTGTCGCGCCGCTTGTGGAACAGCTCGATCTCCGCCTCGATGATGCCGGCAAGCTCCGGATCGGTGCTGGCCTCGACGAGTTCGGCCGACAGGGTCACGTTGGCCGCGTCCGAGACCTCCGCGTGCAGCCGGGCCTCCTCGGCGAGATGCGAGATCAGGGCCGAGCGGTGCACCGATGACCGGGCGTCGGTCTGGATCGGGTCAAGACGCAGCAGCACCTGTCCCTTGATGACCCGGTCGCCCTCGCGAACCAGGATTTCCTTGACCAGTCCGCCCTCGAGATGCTGGACGGTCTTGATGCCGGAGCGAACCTCGATGGCGCCGTTTGCGGTCACGCCGCTCGCGAGCGGGGCAAGGAAGGCCCAGCCGCCGAACACGCCGAAGAACAGGATGATCACGGCATAGCCGAACCGGCTGGCGCCGCCCCAGGCCGGTCGCCGCGGCTTGCTCCGGAAACTGATGGGCAGCGGCCGGGTCGGCAGGGTCTCGGTCTGGACCGTCTGAAGGGTCATGGTCTCCTCACCCGTTGGCGGACTGGCATGGGGATGTGTCGGGCCCGGGTCCCGGTGGAACTGGGGTCCGGGGTCGGCGAAGCTGTGCCAGGACCTTGTCCCGCGGTCCCGCGGCGCCGACCCGGCCATCAACCATGATCAGTAGGTTGTCGAGCGCACGCAGAATGTTCTCCCTGTGCAGGATCACGACCACGGTCACGCCGCGTCGCTTGAGTTCGAGTATGGTGGCAGCAAGCGCCTGCTCACCCTGCACGTCAAGATTGGCGTTGGGTTCGTCGAGCACCACGAGGCGCACCGGGCCGTAGAGTGCCCGGGCGAGGGCGACGCGCTGGATCTGTCCACCGGACAGCAACACGCCACCCGGACCAACCTGGGTCTGGTAGCCGTGCGGCATGAACTTGATCATGGAGTCGACATTGGCGAGCCGGGCGGCGTCGAGCACATCGTCGCGGGTCCACTCATCGGCGAATCTCGTGACGTTGTCGCGGATTGTCCCGCTGAACAGCGACACGTCCTGCGGGAGATAGCCGATATACCGGCCGATCTCGTGCCCGGGCCAGCTGTGCAGTTCGCGGCCGTCTGTCAGCGAGCGTCCGCCGAACCGGACGGTCCCGGTGGTCGGCCGGTCGATGCCGACAAGCAGGCGTGCGAGGCTTGACTTGCCGGACCCGGACCGCCCGAGAATCCCCAGCGAACTCCCGGCCTTCAGCATGAAGGTGATGTCGGACAGGATCGGCCGTTCCGCGGTGGCCGGATGGAAGTGGACCCCGTTGACTGAGACCGTCGGCTCGATGTCGGCGGATCCCGGAAATGCCACCGCGCTCGCCCCGGCTGTCGCCACCGCGGTCGACGACGCGCCGTCACTGGGCCTCGCCACCGTGTTCCCCACCGTTGCCGATGCCGTCTCTCCGGTTCCGGTCGTCCCTCCTGCCTCAGGTTCAGCCTCGGCGGTCGCCACAGGTTCGTCGTCCGCAGCCTCGTCCGACCAGTTCTCACGGTCATCACCGCCGGCCGCTTCGGGCCCCGTCGCCTGGTCGCTCGTCGCCGTATCGGTTCCGGTCACGTCCCGGGACGTGATACGGGGCCGGCGCGTGTCCGCGGGAATGTCCGGGAGGTCGGGAAACATGAGCCCGGCTCGCAGGGCGGCGGCGACCGTCCGGTAGTCTTCGAGCGCTGAGTGGGTTGCGGTCCAGCTGGTCACCAGGGACTGGACCGGCATCATGATGCGCCCGACGAGAATCACCGAGGCCATCATTGCGCCCTGTGACAGGCCGCTGGTCGGGTCGAGGACGAGCACCACGCTCACCGTCATGATGGCGATGATGGACGAGAGCTGCATGGTTCGTCCGATCGCGTTCATGACCCCGGAACGCCGTGCGTAGGCGCTGTAATGATCGAGTGCCGCGTTATTGTCCTCGCTCCAGCGCCGACCGAGGTCCCGTGCCATTCCCATGGCGTCGATGATGTCGGCATTGCGCAGTGTGACGTCGGTCTTGCGCATGGAGTCCGCGACCGCCGACTGGGCCCGGTCATTGAGCGGCGAAGTCAGCCAGCGGTTGGCGAGAGCGAGCAGCAGCAGCAGGACCGCGACCACGCTCGAGACCAGGCCGATCCACATGTTCAGGTAGAACAGGAAGGCGAGGAACAGCGGAACCCAGGGCAGGTCCAGCAGCAGGAAGATCTGGTGGCCGGCGAGGAAATGCCGGAGCGAGTTCATCCGCGTCAGCAACTCGGTGTTGCGGGGCACACCCCGCGCGCATGCAAGCCGCAATGAGACCGCGAGCAGTTTCTCGCTGACGGCGCTGTCGATGAAGGCGCTGATGCGAACGAACAGGAAGGTCCGTGCCACCTCGATCAGCGCCTGCACCAGCAGCGCGCCCATCGCGGTGCCGGCCAGGAAGGCGAGGGTGAACACGTTGCCGCCGCCGCCGAGGACACGGTCGAACAGCGAAAACGTGTAGATCGGGATCACCAGGACCAGGACATTGACGAAGAAGCTGAAGACGACCGCGGTCCCAAAGCCGTTTCGGCAAGAGCCCAGCATTTCGCCGAGCGGATTGCCGCCACTGCCACCGTCGGACGTGTCAGCCTGCACTGCCATTGCTCACCTTGCCGGCCTTCCCTGCATGCATCCGGTCGCCCCAAATGCAGTCCGGCCCGAAGCGGCTGCGGGCAGGCCCGGCGAGCCGTTGGTGCATGGTTCTGCTGGTACCCCCGGTCGACAGGTTCTCCCCGTCGGGACACGACTGACCGACGCGCCTGCGAAAATTGACGCTCCGCGACGATGGCCCTATGTAAGCGTTCCGGCTGTCAGCCGCAATCGGTTTCCGATCCTGCCGCCGATCCGCCGGGGACGGCGGCCTGCTCTTCTCCGGGACGGTATCAGCCGTGAACGTACTGTTTATCCACCAGAACATGCCGGGACAGTTCAAGCATCTTGCCCCGGCCCTGGCCCGGGAGGCGTCCAACCGGGTTGCCTTCATCACCGCCGAAGGGTCCACGCTGCCACCGGAGGACGTGACGGTCGAGAGATACCCCAGGCCCTCGACCGACAGGCAGACAAGGGGAACCCATCCCTACGTGACCCGGTTCGACCGTGCCGTGCGCTACGGCCAGGGAACCGTTCGCGCGGCATTGCGATTGCGCGAAGCCGGGTTCGAGCCCGACGCCGTTATGGTGCATACGGGCTGGGGCGAGGGCCTGTTCCTGCGCGACCTGTACCCGGATGCAGGTATTCTCGCGTTCTGCGAGTTCTATTTTGACGGGCGCAGCGCCGACCAGAACTTCGACCCGCAGTTCCAGAACTCTCTGGACGACGTGTGCCGCATGCGCTTGAACAACACCGAGATGTCGATGAGCACCCAGGCGTCGAACTGGGGCGTCACGCCGACCTGGTGGCAGTGGAGCCGGCACCCGGAATTCATGCGACGCAAGATCTCGGTGATCCACGACGGGATCGACACCGACCACTGCAGTCCGATCGACAACCCGCAGATCGAACTGCCGAACGGGACGGCGCTCACGCGTGACGACGAGGTCGTGACCTACGTATCGCGCAACTTCGAACCGTACCGGGGTTTCGAGCCGTTCATGAAGAGTATCGCCACCATCCTCGAACGCCGCCCCCGGTCCAGGGTGCTGCTGGTCGGCGGGGATGACGTGAGCTACAGCAAGCGGGTTGCGGATGCCCGCACCTGGCGCGAGAGCATCCTGTCGAAAGTGCGTTTCGATCCGACCCGGGTGGTCTTCCTGCACCGATGTTCCTACGAGGAACTGCGCAACGTGCTGTCGCTTTCGAGCGCGCATGTCTACCTCAGCTATCCCTTCGTGCTGTCCTGGTCGCTGCTCGAGTCCATGTCGCATGAATGCCTGGTCATCGGGTCACGCACCCCGCCGGTGATGGAGGTGATCGAGCATGGCAACAACGGCCTGCTCGTGGACTTCTTCTCGTCAGACCAGATCGCCGATGCGGTGGTGAACGCGCTCGAGAACCCGGACGCCATGCGGCCCATTCGCGCCCGCGCGCGCGAAACCGTGCGAGCCCGCTACGACCTGAAGACAGTCTGTCTGCCCGCACAGGTCGAGCTCATCACCCGTGTTGCCGAACACCGCTACCCGCCGCCGACAGAGGACGGCTGGTCATTGCTGCCCGCCGCCGACGGCATGCCGCCGCGTATTCTCTGATCGGAACTTCATCGGCTCACACGTGTCCAAGTATCTCACAACGTCCTGATTTGGCGTCATTGTTGGGCTGAGGGCCCTGGTTTCACCCTGTCATGTTTATGGGAACAGTGTGATCGGGGTTGACCTGCAGGAGTTCGAAGGTGCGGTTCTGCAGCCCGGTACGCTGCGTGAAGATGGTTGCGCGTTCCGTGCCGGTGCCAGGCCCGGCACGGCTGCATTCGGGGCGGAGTCTCGGGTGGGCCAGCAGTCCTCGCCAATGCCGGCGTCATGGAAAACAGGCGGACGACGCCTCACTGGCAACACACTGTCGCCCAGGCGGAGCGTCACCCCGGACTCCTCCTGGAACGCACCCGCTACGTGGCGGACCGGGACCGCATCACCTGCGCCGGCGGGACGGTGCCACTGGACATGATGCACGCCCTGGTCGCCGGGCATCACGGCGCGGACTTCGCGCGGAAAGTCAGCGACTGGTTCATGCATGCCGAAGTGCGTCTTGCCGGCGACCCGCAGCGGGGCCGGCCTCGCGGTGTGCTACGGCACCAGCCCGCACGCTGTGCTGGCCGCCATAGAGGCCATGGAAAACCATATCGCCGACCCTCTGTCACTTGCCGAACCTGGCCAGAATGCCGGCGCGAGCACGCGCCAGCTGAACCGCCAATTCGGTGCCGGGTTGGACCGCAGCGCCGGGGCGTTCTATCGCGACTTGCGCCTGGAAAAATCCCGCGAGCTGTTGCGTCAGACCGATCTGCCCATCCTTGAAATTGCCATTGCGACAGGTTTCTCCAGCGCTGCCCATGTTGCCACCGCCTATCTGAAGCGATTCGGCGAAACACCGTTACTCCATCGCCTGGAAACGCGGTGCAGGAATTGACCGCCCAGGGGCGGGTGAAACCATTTGTGACCAATTCGGATCGAAATGCAGCCAAATTCATTGAAGTATTCCGCAGGAACCGCCATGCTTCTCTGGACCGAGCGGTCATCGGCCGGGCGAAATTGGTGCGAACCGGTCCCGCAGACCGGCCGGAGCCAAGAGACAACCGTTTGGGGAGCCTGAACCATGGAAGGCAATCTCAACGCCCTGACGACGGTATTCACCGAGTTCTACTACTGGGCGACCATACCGTTGATGTTCTTCATCCATATCGGGTTCTGCATGTACGAAGTCGGCGCGAGCCGGCGGCG
>MPMT01000107.1 GCA_002238645.1 Alphaproteobacteria bacterium bin52
ACCCTCCTGCCGTGCGCCGGGCGTCGAAGAAGTTGCGCGTCGGCGGCGGTTGCCCGAGGGCCAGTTCGGGCACCTGGGTCTTGCCCAGGATGATCGCCCCCTCCTTGCGCAACGCCCACACGCATGCGGCATCGCGCTTGCCGACCCAACCCGCAAACAGCGCGCTGTTTTGCTGGGTGGGCATATCGGCAGTCTCGAGCGTGTCCTTGAAGGCCACCGGGCAACCGTCGGCCGGTGACAGGGGCCGGCCCTCGCGATACCGCCTTGTTGACAGATCGGCCGCGCGCCGGGCGCCCTCGATATCGATGTGGGCGAAGGCACGCACCTCCGCCTCATTTGCGTAATATGCCTCAAGGCAGCGCTCCAGGAACGCGCGCGGCGTGTCACTGCCATCGTGAAATTTCCCGACCGCGCCGGTAAACGACAGGCGCGGATGGCGCGCCGGATCGTAACTACCCCGCGGTGCGGCGCCGCTGTCACGGGAAACGGGCTGAAGCATGCGGCTCCTCCGGCTCTTCCGGTCCCGGCACTGCCGAGACCGCCTTATCGACGGACCGGGCGCAACATACACCCCGGGATCGGGCGCCCGCATCCGGTCCGCTGCTTGACTCGGAGGTTCCGGCATGCACTTGATCGATTTCGGTCAATCCCCGGTCCAAAGCGCTTCGAGCGCGTCGCAACGGTCGCCGAAGCGGCTGCGAACGCCGTGCTCTAATCGCATCGAACATACGTTTGGACAGGCAGATTTCTCGGCGCTGGAGGCAAAAGATGGACGAAGTCGCAACAAAGGGAATGGAAACCCAGCAATCCCATTACGACAATATCGGGTTCAGTGATCGCACCGGTTTCGGGAGCCGGCCGGCCATACTGGTCATCGACATGTGCCGCGGCATAACCGAGCCCGGCAAGATGTATATCGACATGGATACGCATATTCCGTGCATCGCGGCCATACTCGATGCAGCCCGCCGCGCCGGGGCGCCGGTAATCTTCACGACCGTGGCCTACCATGCGGACCTTTCCGACGCCGGCATGTTCGGAAAGAAGGCGCGGCTGGTGCAGGACTTCCTCTACGGATCGCCGCTGGTGGACATCGACCCGCGCCTGCCGGTGCTGGAGTCCGATCATCTGATGGTCAAGAAGTTCCCGAGCGCCTTCTATGGCACCAACCTGCAATCGATGCTGACCGGGGTCGGCGTGGACACCACGGTTGTCGTCGGCAATTCCACCAGCGGGTGCATACGCGCGACAGTGTGCGATTCGGTATCGGGCGGTTTCAGGACCATCGTGCCGGAGGATTGCGTGGCCGATCGCGCGCAGCTTTCCCATACCGTGAACCTGTTCGACATGGATGCGAAATATGCCGATGTCGTCTCCAGCACGGCCGTCGTCAGCTATCTGGACAGCCTTGCCGGCCCGTCCCGGCTCCGGGCTGCCGGCTGATATCGCCGTTCGAGGACGAAGACACGCAGAACGCATCCATCCAACTGCCAAGAAAAGGGGAGAAAACATGAGAAAGATCTTCAGTGCGTTGGCGCTGACCTTGTCAGTCGCGCTAATCGGCACCACGGCAGGCGCAGCTGAACTACGTGTGCGTATCGGATCCGACGTCGGCAATCTGGATCCCGCACGGATCTTCGGTATCGAGAACCAGACGGTCGCGAGCCACGTCTATAACGGCATGGTCAAATACGATCAGGCCACCAACAAGATCCTGCCGGATCTTGCCACAAGCTGGAGCGTATCGGCCGACGGCACGGAGTACACCTTCAAGCTTCGCGACGGTGTCATGTTCCACAAGGGCTACGGCCAGCTCACTTCGGATGACGTGAAGTTTTCCCTGGAGCGCGTGTTGAACCCCGACACCAAGAGCCGCTACGCGGGTCAGCTCGCGGGCGTAAAGGCGGTAGAGGCGCCGGATCCGCTTACTGTGAAGATCGTTCTGGACGCCCCCAATGCAGGCCTGTTGAACAAGCTTACCGATTTCAACCAGGGCTGGATCGCATCCCGCAAGGCGGTGACCGAAATCGGCGACAAGCAATACGCGATGCAGCCGATCGGCACCGGGCCGTTCATGTTCGACAAATGGTCGCCGGGCAACCAGGTCCGCGTGGTCGCCAACAAGGACCATTTCGGCGGTCCGCCGAGCCTCGACGCCGTGACGTTCCGGATCATCAAGGACGAGACGGCGGCGGCCATCGCGCTGGAGAACGGCGAGATCGACGTGTTTTTCGCCTTGCAGTCTCCGCCGGTTATCGACCGTCTGAAGAAGGCGGACGGCATCGCCGTGCTTAACCGGGTCGCCAACCACACCATCAACCTGGTGCTCAACCAGTCGGTCAAGCCGCTCGACGACATCCGGGTGCGCAAGGCCATCGCATACGGCATCAACCGCGAAGCGCTGATTTCCGGGTATTTCAAGGGGACCAAGGCGCCGGGACACAGCGTGATCACCTCGTCCTTCCCGGAATACACCGAAGAGCTGCCGCAATACGCCCACGATCCGGAAAAGGCGAAGGCGCTGTTGAAGGAAGCGGGACAGGAAGGGTTCACCCTGGAACTCGTCACCGTGGGTCTCAGCCCGTACAACGAGCTTGTTATCCCGATGGCGAGCGACCTCGAGAAAGTCGGCATCAAGACCAAGATCACGGTGCTGGAACGGGGCGCTTACCTGCAAGCGCGGGGCAAGGGCGACATCATGACCTGCATCACCGGCATCGTCGGGCCCCCCGATCCGGACTCGCCGCTGGTCTCGCTGTATGCGACCAAGTCGTTTCCTCCCGGCATGAACACGTCGCGCTACAACAAGGCCGATGACCTGCTGGCAAGCGCAGCCGCGGAACAGGACCCGGCCAAGCGGACCGCGATCTATCAGCAGATCATGGGCCAGACCATGGAAGACGTCCCCGTACTTCCGCTGTACGCCGATCAGCTCTTCCTGGCGCACAGCAGCAAGGTCAAGGGCCTCGTGCAGAACTCGCTGTTCACGGTCCAGGCCCACACCGTCTCGCTGGAGGAATAGTCCCTCCGGCCGTCGAATGGGCAGGGGTGCTGACGCGTGCTGAGGTACACGGCCCGACGACTGCTGCTTATGAGCATCACGGTGATCGGCATGGTCACCGTGGTGTTTTTTTTGCTGCGCGCCATTCCCGGCGATCCGGCCAGCTACATGCTCGGGGACTACGCAACCGAAGAGTCGGTGGCGGCACTGAAGGCGGAGCTGGGGCTGGACCGGCCGGTCTGGGAGCAGTATCTCGGCTTCGTCAAGCGCGCGCTTACCGGCGATCTGGGCACCTCGGTCGTCACCGGACAGCCCGCGTTCGACGAGGTGCTCGAGAGCATCCCGTGGTCGGCGGCCCTGTCGGTCAGCGGCATTATCATCGCGGTGTTGGCCGGTGTGCCGTTGGGTGTGATGTCGGCGGTGCGCCATGGCACCTTCGCCGATCTGTTCGTCATGCTCGGCGCACTGATTGGCATCTCCTTTCCTGTCTTTTGGGTCGGCCTGGTGTGCATTTTGCTGCTGGCCCATGAAGTCCGCCTCTTTCCGGCGCTCGGCGCGAGTTCCTCGCAGGATTTCTTCACCCAGGTGCATCACCTGATGTTGCCTGCGCTCGTGCTCGGCTTCTCGGTGGCAGCGTATATTGCGCGGCTCACCCGCTCGGCGATGCTCGAAGTGCTGGGCCAGGATTTCGTGCGGGTTGCGCGCGCAATGGGTGTCCCGGAGCGGCGCATTGTCTACCGGCTTGCGCTGCGTAATGCGTTGATACCGGTGCTCGCCGTTATCGGCGTGACCTTCGCGTGGTCATTGGGCAGCGCAATTCTCGTGGAAGCGGTGTTCAGCCGGCCCGGCCTCGGGTCGATGATCCTGAAAGCGGTTTTCGCGCGCGACTACCAGTTGGTCCAGGCCGGGGTGTTCGTGCTCGCGAGCGCGGTGGTACTGGTCAATACTTCGCTGGATATCGTTTACGGCTGGGTAGATCCCAGGGTCAGCGTGTCATGAGCGCGGAAGTACTGCCCGATACGACGGCGGATACGGTTCCGCGCGCAAGGATCGTCCGGCGCATCCTGGGACGATATCTGCGCCACCCGGGATTGAGCCTCGGCCTGTTCGTTCTCGTCCTGCTGTCCTTTGTGGCGATAGCGGCGCCGTGGCTTGCGCCCCACGGTCCGACCGAGGCGGACCTGATGAACACGTTGGCGCACCCTTCCGGGGAGTATCTGCTCGGCACCGATCAATACGGTCGCGATATTCTCTCACGGCTGATCTGGGGCGCCCGCATCTCGCTGGAAGTGGCGCTCGCCGTGGTCGCGTTGTCCCTGACGTTCGGCTCGGCGATCGGCGCCATCGCCGGGTATGCAGGCGGCTGGGTGGAGCGCATCATGATGGTGTGCAACGACATCCTGCTGGCTTTCCCCGGTTTTCTGCTGGCGCTCGCCCTGGTCGCCGCGCGCGGCTCGTCGCTGGAGAACGTCATCCTGGCAGTGTCCATAGCCTATACGCCGCGCGTCGCCGCCGTCATGCGCTCGGTCGTGATTACCATCCGCCCGCGGCCGTTCATCGAAGCCTCGCGCGCCATCGGCATGTCTTCGTCCCGGGTGCTGTTGCGCCACGTGCTGCCGAATGCGCTGCCGCCGGTCATCGTGGTAACGACAGTCAGTGCGGCTACCGCCATACTTGCCGAAGCCGGCTTGAGTTTTCTCGGTCTCGGTGTGCAACCCCCGACCGCAACCTGGGGCAACATCATCTCGGACGGCCAGGGCTTCATCACATCGAACCCGTTGATCTCGTTGTCCGCCGGGCTGTGCATTGCGGTTACGGTGATCGCACTGAACCTGTTGGGCGACGGGTTGCGCGACACGCTCGACCCGCAGATGCGCCGTTACACCGGCGAGCGGATGCTGTGAACGCCTTGCCGCCCGCCCGGGGACTCGCCTCCTCATGAGCGACGGCGCTGTCCTTGCGGTGCGCGACCTGCGCACGGTGTTTCCGAGCGAGTCAGGACCGGTCACTACGGTCGATAAGGTGTCTTTTTCGCTCGGCGCCGGAGAGACGCTGGCGGTGGTAGGCGAGTCGGGCTCGGGCAAGACGATGACTTTTCTCTCCGTTCTGCGCCTGGTGCCGCCGCCGGGACGGGTGATAGGCGGTGAGGTGCTGTTCGAGGGCGCGGATATCGCCACCCTGTCCGCGTCCGCGATGCGATCGATACGCGGGGCGGGCATCGCAATGGTGTTCCAGGACCCGCTTACGGCTCTCAATCCGGTGTTCACCATCGGCGACCAGATGCTCGAGGTGATTCGCGCACACACGGGAATGGGTCCCCGCCAGGCGCGGGTGCGCGCCCTGGAGGTGCTGGAGCGCGTGCATATTCCCGCACCTGCGCAACGCATCGACGACTACCCGCATCAGCTCTCCGGCGGCATGCGCCAACGGGTGCTGATTGCCATGGCCATCGCATTGCGTCCGAAGGTGTTGATTGCCGACGAGCCGACCACTGCGCTCGACGTCACCGTGCAGGCCCAGATCCTCGAGCTGCTGGCGGAACTGCGCAGCGAACTCGGCATGGGCATGGTCCTGATCACCCACGATCTCGGACTGGTCGCCAAATACGCCGACCGCGTGGCGGTGATGTATGCCGGGCGAGTGGTCGAGACGAGCCCCATGGCACGGGGATTTGGCCAGTCGCGCCACCCCTACACCCGCTCGCTTTTTCGCAGCATTCCGCGCCTGGACCTGCCCGCGGACCAGCCATTGACGGCCATCGCCGGGCAGCCGCCCGATCTTGCCAGACTGCCTGCGGGCTGCGCCTTCGAGCCGCGTTGTTTCCTCGGCAACGGTCGCGAGGATTGCCGGAACGAGCGGCCGGCCCTCTCGCCGACCACCAGCGACCGTCACCTCAGCGCCTGTCCGCACTGGCGGACGCTGCTCGATGCGGAGCCGGGCGCATGAAGCCGCCGGTGGACACCCCGAATAAGGGCGGCGAACCGTTGCTGAGCGTCGAAGGGCTGAGCAAGACCTTTCACGAACGTCGCTTGTTCTCCCGGTTTCGCGGCGCCGGCGTGCGCGCGGTGGACTCGGTGTCGTTCTCGCTCGCTGCCGGCGAAACGCTCGGCGTGGTGGGCGAAACCGGCAGCGGCAAGAGCACGCTCGGGCGCCTGGTGTTGCGCCTGGTAGAGCCCAGCGCCGGGCGCATCCTGTTCAATGGCGAGGACATCACCGCGCTGTCACAGCGCCAGATCCGGCGCATGCGCCAGCAGGTGCAGATGATCTTCCAGGACCCCTACGGCTCGCTCGATCCGCGCATGAGCGTCGGTTCCATCGTTGCCGAACCGATGATTGTGCACGGCCTGTGGCATGGAGCACGCGATGACCGCGTGCTGGAGGTCATGCGCCAGGTCGGCTTGCAGGCCGAGCATCGCAACCGTTATCCGCACGAATTCTCCGGCGGGCAGCGTCAACGTATCGGTATCGCGCGCGCGATGGCTTTGCAGCCCAAATTGCTGGTGCTCGATGAACCCGTATCGGCGCTGGACGTCTCGATCCAGGCACAGATCATCAACCTGTTACGAGAACTGCAGCAGCAGGCGGACCTGGGGTTCCTGTTCATCGCGCACGATCTCGCAGTGGTGCGCCATGTCAGCAACCGCGTCGCAGTGATGTATCTGGGTGAAATCGTCGAGATCGGCCCGCGCGATGCGCTGTACGCGTCGCCAATGCATCCCTATACGGTGTCTCTGCTGTCTGCAGTCCCGGCGCCGACGGTGGACCGGGAGCGCGGCCACGACCGCGTCGTGCTGCACGGGGAGATCGGTTCCGCCACCGACCTGCCGAGCGGCTGCCGTTTCCACCCACGCTGTTACAAGGCGCGGTTGAAGGCGGCGAAACCGGACGTCGAAACCGTGGATAGTCAGGGTGAACGACTGCCAGCTGTGTGCGTGCG
>MPMT01000020.1 GCA_002238645.1 Alphaproteobacteria bacterium bin52
ACCTCGCAGACGTCGATGCGATCGACCGGGAACGCCGCATCCTCTACGACATCGTGTTCGAGGTCGTCGAGCGCCGCGTCGATGCCGAGGTCAAGGAATGCCCCGCATGCCGGGCTCGCACCAAGGGGCAGTTCCCCGACACCATGCCGGGCCCGCTGCAGTACGGCGTCGGCCTGCAGGCCTTCGTCATCACCCTGCTGATCGCCCACATGCTGTCCCTGCGCCGTGCCGTCGCACTGGTGCAGGCAATCTCGGGCCTCAGGCTCTCCGAGGCCACCTGCCTGGGCTACGTGCGCCGCCTTCATGACGCCCTCGCATCATGGGAACACGCCGCCATCGCACACCTGCTGGAACGCCCCGCCCTGCATGCCGACGAAACCGGCTTCCGGGTCGACGGCAAGACCCAATGGCTCCATGTCGTCACCGACGGGGCTGTGACCCTGAAGTTCATGCACCGCAAGCGCGGCAAGGAGGCAATCGAGAAGATCGGCATCATCCCACGCTACACCGGCACCCTGGTGCACGACTGCTGGGCATCGTACTTCGCCTACGACCAGTGCAGCCATCAGCTCTGTGGGGGCCACCTCCTGAGGGAACTGACCTTCATCGTCGACTCCAACGGCTTCCGCTGGGCACGCCTGATGAAGAAGCTGTTGCGCGAGGTCTGCCACAGGGTCAACAGGAGCGACACCAGGACCCTGAGCGAGGCCGCGTGTCGGGCCGTGCGCAAGCGCTACCGGACCATCCTGACCCAGGGGGGCAACGAGTTGCCCGTCATCCCGCCGAAGCCGAAAGGAAAACGCGGACGGATCGCGAAGTCCGACGCACACAACCTCCATGAGCGCCTGGCGAAGCACGAAGAGTCCGTCCTGCGCTTCACCCGCGAGCCGCACACCAGCTTCACCAACAACACCGGCGAGCAGAAGATCCGCATGGCAAAGGTCAAGATCAAGGTGTCGGGATGCTTCCGAACCCAGCTCAACGCCGAAGCCTGGTGCCGGATCTCGAGTTACCTGAGCTCAATGGCCGCTCTCGGATACAACCCTCTCGTCGCCATCCAGATCGCCCTCGCCGGAAATGCCGCCAAAATGATCAACCTGCATGACACACAAACCGAACTCGGAAAGGGGTGAGCAGTTACAAATAAAATTAATAATAACAGTGCGATAAGGAGATATGATACGGAAGCCCGTGATCGTGTGCCGGGCAGGGAGGCAGTGGCAGGCGGCTGCCTCCGGTTCGCCGTCGTGGCGTCGGCCTGCCGCTCTGACCCCGGGGGCCGTCCTCAGGCGGTCCGGCGGGTACGCTGTGGACAGGGCCGCCGCGTTCCGGTGATCGGATCGAATTCCGAGCGGTTGCGGGTTCTCAGGCTGTAGCCGTAGACGTGGAGCGACAGGCTTGGCGTTTCGCCGGTGTTGCGCACGCTGTGGATGTCGTCGGGCGCCAGGACGCAGGTGTCGCCGGGGCCGATCATGACCTCGTCCGCCATCGTGAGCTCGGCCCGGTCCGGACGGGACCCGTCGTCGTGGCGGTCCCAGGAGACATTGGTCTCCGCACCCTCGATGCCGACGACGACGCCCCAGGTCTGGTGATCATGCGGGGCCACGCCACGGCCCGGCAACCAGCAGATCGCCTCGACCAGCAGGGTGTTGTCCGCCTCCTCGCTCAGCACCGTGATCCCGAAACCCTGGGATTCGTCGCACGACCTGAGCCCGGGGTCGCTCCAGTCGGCCTCGGCCGCATACCGCCTGACAAGGGGTGCGACCCGGGTCCTGACGGTTTCGACCGGTACGGTTGCAACTCCGTCGATTGCCCTGAGGTCGGAGAGAAAGGCATCAAGCGAGTACTGCGACATTGTCATCCATCCGTGGCTGTGGATTGGCGGTTCCATCCCCATGGTGACGTCTTTGGGTGCCCGATACCAGAGGGGACGGACGACACAGTGACTGCCCGTTCCAGGCCAGGGTGCCGCTCGCGGCACGGCCATTGCGGGCATGGGTCAGCCGGACATGCCAGTGCGGCGACATGTCGGGAGACGGCGCCGGGGCCACCTGCCAGCGCGTGTCCGGTGTTGCGCCGGTCCCCGGTCTGTCGCGCAGCAGGAACCCGGTGACACCGCTGTCGGCGGCGGCAAGGCGCAGCCGGCGGCAGGCGACGCTGTCGCGATGGCCAGTGCGCGCCGCGCCAACCTCGCCGACGACGGCGGCAAGGTCACCGCAGCGCAGCCCCTCTTCCATCACCCACAGCCGGTCGGTGTCATTGCGGGCCCGGACGAACAGGATCCGGGACGGGTCGAAGCCGAAGGAGGCGAGGCCGCGTGCCGACAGCCGTCCGGGGCCATCGCCGGTACACCAGAGAACATCGCCGCCGGTTTTCGCCAGGACCCGGTGTGCCAGTGCGACCGTGAACCCGCAGCGCGCCGCGTCTCCCGCCGCAAAGCCGGGTTCTCCGGCCACCTCGTGCACCTGGCCGCAGCCGAGACCGCCCCGGCCAAGCGCCCGGTCGAACGGCGCCGCTCCCAGGGGGACGACCGGGTGGCCTTCCGGCATGGCCGTGATCGCGCGGGTCCGGTGGCGCAGCAGTTCAAGGTCGACGGAGGCACGGTGTCGAGGCATGCAGGTTCGGTCCCGGCATGAATGACAGGCATATGTTCATGTAGTGTTCACTGAACGGCCGCCATGTCAAGTGCGGGTCGTGCCGGATCACGCCCGGTGGTGTTCGAGACCGTCCCAGTCGAAGCGGATTCCGTGACCGGGCGCATTGCCCGCCGTGGCATGTCCGTCGACGACGGTGAGCGGGTGTTCGATGAACCGTTCCAGTCCGAATCCGTGGACCTCGAGGAAGGAGGCGTTGGGGATGGCGCCGAGCAGGTGGACATGGATGTCGTGGACACCGTGCGAGGTGACCGGGATGTTGCGGGCCTCGGCCATGTGCGCGACCTTCATCCACACGGTGATGCCGCCGCAGTTCGAGACGTCGGGCTCGATGTAGCTCACGCCGCTGGCGGCCAGCATGTGCTGGAAATCATGCAGCGTGTGCAGGTTCTCGCCGGCGGACACCGGGACGCCGCCCTCGGCCAGGATGCGGGCGTGACCGGCAAAGTCCTCCGGGATGGTCGGTTCCTCGAGCCAGACAAGGTCGAACGGCCGGAACGCCCGGGCGGCACGGATCGCCGCGTCGACCGTCCAGCGCATGTTGGCGTCCACCATCAGCGGAAAGTCGTCGCCGAGATGCGCGCGCATGGCCCGGACCCGTTCGACATCCTCCCCGAGCACGTCGCGGCCCACCTTCATCTTGATCGCCCTGAAGCCATTGGCGAGGTTGCGGTCGGTCTGCTCCAGCAGGGCATCGAGGGTGAACTGCAGGTCGATGCCGCCGGCGTAGGCGGCGACCCGGGGATCGGCGCCGCCCAGCAGCCGCCACAGCGGCAGGCCGGTGCGCTGCGCCACCAGGTCCCACAGCGCGATGTCGACGGCCGAGAGCGCGTGCATCGCGAGGCCACCGCGGCCGGCATAGTGCAACCGCCACCACAGCATTTTCCAGGTCGCCTCGATCCGGTCGGCATCGCGTCCGACAAGGACCGGCGCGATGTCCCCTTCGATGACGGCGTGGATGGCGCGGGCGCCGGCACCGAGCACGTAGGTATATCCCAGTCCCTCGCGGCCATCCTCGTCGGCGATGCGTGCCGTGACGAGTTCGAAGCTCGGCATCTCGCCGTGCATGGCATCGGAGAGCACCACGGGAAGGGGGATGCTGAAGTGATCGGTCTGAACACGGGTGATCGGCATGATGTCTCCGCACCGGGTGGGCCACGAAACCGGCATGATGGCAAATCGGCGGGCCCGGCGAAACGACGATTCCGTCTCGCGGGGCGCCGTCGAGGCGCCGGGCGGACCGTTTCCGGACCGCAGGTGCGGGTCTCATCGAGACATGGGCGCCGGCCGGTCCGGTGAGGCCGTGGCGAGTCCGTCAGCCCGCCGGAACCTCCAGCATCGCCATGAACGACGCCAGCCCGACCAGGGTGACGAACGCCGCTCCGGTATAGTTCATCGCGTGCCGGAGCGCGCCCATGCCCCGGTGACTGCCGGACCGCTCCATGACCCGCATCGCGGTCTGCCTGGCGAGTATGGCCCCCACTCCCAGGATGCAGATGCTCAGCCCGATCCCGAGCGACATCGCTGCCACGAGCAGGAATCCCGGCACGATCATGCCGTTGGCCACCGCATAGAGCATGATGAGGACCGCGCCGGGACAGGGCACCATCCCGGCGGCCAGCGCCAGCAACCCGCCTTCCGTCCTGCCGCCGTGGTCATGATGGTGATGGTGGCCATGCCCGTGGTGGTGATGGCCGTGGCCGTGATGGTGATGGTGGACGTGGTCACCCGCGTTCGGGCCAAGGGAGGCGCGAACGGCGCAGTACAGCATGTACACGCCGATACCCACGATGATCAGGAAGCTCCCGGCGCGAAGGCCCGGCACTTCGGAGAGTCCGATTCCGAACCCCGCCTGCAGCACGATGTCTGCCAGCCAGACCACGACGACCGCGGCAATGACGTGGACGATCGCGATCTGCGCCGCCATGACCACCCCGCGAACCACCCGCGCTTCGCGGCCGAGAAAATAGGACACGATGACGAACTTGCCGTGCCCCGGACCGAAGGCGTGGATACTTCCGTAGGCAAACGCGATCGCCAGGCCCAGAAAGAGCGCGCCGAGGTCGTCGCCCCGCTCCAGGGCTGTCATGTGCTCGGCGATCTCCGCATTGGCCCGGCGCTGGAATTCGACGGCCAGCCCGAGAACGCGTGTCAGCCAGCCGTCGTTCTCGGCAGCAGTCCCGGCGTTCGGTTCCGCCTGCGTGTGCGCGAACGCTTCCGGCGCAGCGAACGAGACCGCCAGCGCCACGGCGGCGGCTGCCATCCACAGCCGTATTCCGATACCGGCCAGCATGGTTCGAGTGTTTGGCCTGTGTCCTGGCCTGTCAAGGCGGCCCGTCCCCCGGTAGTGCCTCACTTTGAAACCGAGCCTGTCGCGTACAGCCACAGCACCCCATATGCTTAGCGGGAAGCATAGGAGGGACTAACCATGCCCAAGGGGCCACACGGGCAAAAGCGCCCCGCCGATGTGGTTGGCAACGCCGTCAAGGTCATGCGGATCGCGACCGGCGAAGCCGAAGAGGAATACGAGGACGACGGCAAAGATCCTGCGGCCAAGGCGCTAGGCACCAAGGGTGGCAAGGCCCGCGCAGAGAAGCTCAGTGCTAAACAGCGATCCGAGATCGCGCGAAAGGCCGCTGCAAAACGGTGGCACTCTTAGCCCGACGCAATCAGCCGCGTCTTCGCTTGGGGCAGTTGGTTGATTTGTCGGTAGAATTCTGTTTCTGTAATCTCCGTCGCCCACTCCAACCGAGCAGAGACCAAGAATCTTGTGGATTCCGGTATTGGGCCTTTTTCTCGACGAACTATAATTGCCCGCAATCTTGACAAGTGATTCAAGTCTCGCACGTACGCTCTAAGAGGGGTTTTTAAAGTGCTGTACTGTCTTGCTAGTAAATTAAATAGCATTCTATACTCAATCTCGCTGTTCATATCAAGAAGCTGATTTAGAATTTCGTACTGCCTCTGGGCCAATGCCCGCTTGCGCGTTGATCGCAAACGTCCATACATTTGTCCCATGATGTCGCGGAACAAGCTTCTTTGCACATGCCTTCTAATTTCTCTAAGCAATCTCTGGCACTGAATCGATATACCCTTAAGGCCAAATTTGAGGAATGGAGTTAAATCATAGTTCTGTTCCCTCACCGCACTCAAGCAAGCAAGATACGCATCTTTTTCGTCGTAGTAGTAGTTAGACATTGCGATAAACAACGTATCCTTAAGATGTGCACGTCTGAGAACGCAAGCTTCGAGCGCACGTGCTGTTCGACCGTTACCGTCAACGAATGGGTGCATGGCACCTATGTGGTAGTGTAACGCTAGTGCACGCACCAAGGGATCGTGCCCCCGGAACTCGTGGTTTAACGCACCGATTAGCGTCCGAAAAGCGCTGCTGCATTCTGAACCGCCTTCAACACCACGATGACGAGGGCGACCAAAACTGACATTCTGGCCATCACCGCGCAGTTGTCCCGGCGGACAATGATCATCGTCACAACCAGTTACAATGCGTCTGTGAATCTCTTTAACTAGGTCTTCGTCGATTGGCCTGTTGTGGTCGAGTGTTTCTATCCACCGGTAGGTGTTAATGGCTCCTCGCGCTTGCCTCTGGGACCGATTAAAGTGCTTGTCAGAAGCGTCAGACGAAACCGCTTCTTCAAACTCGCGTTCAGTGAAGTCAGCTCCTTCGATTCGCGATGTGCCAGCTACTTCACGCTTCAGTTCCATTTCCTCAAGATCTTCGGCCCAGGCTCGCTGAAATGGAATATTGGTGAGCGATAGGATTGATGCCTTCGCCTCTGTCAGCTCGTCGATAATTGCCATCGGATCATACCGTATCCAATGGTCTGGAGTGACGTATTGTATAGTCATAATTTGTTTGTAGCACCTGTCATTTCCAAATGCAAGCAAGACTGTGTGCCTCCAACCCATTGAAATATCGCATATATATGTAATCTGAGAGAAGGTGGTGTCGTGTTCATTTCACAGCCATTTCATCATCAAAGCCGACGGCAGAGGGCAAGAATGTTTGAATATGAAGTACAGCTTGACGCTAAGCATATAAGTTCATATAAGAGGAACATGAACAAGCTGCCCCTGAAGACCCGCTCCCTGATCCTGAAGATGCTCTGCGAAGGGCAGTCCATGCGGGCGACCGCACGGTTGGCTGATGTGAGCTACAACACCGTCGCCAAGCTGCTGGTCGATGCAGGCAAGGTCTGTGCCGATCTGCATGACGAGCTTGTGCAGGACGTGACCGCCAGTCGCATCCAGTGCGACGAGGTCTGGTCGTTCACCTACGCCAGGCAGAGGAACGTCGCGAAGGCCAAGGCGACAGCCGATGAAGCGGGTGATACTTGGACCTGGACCGCGCTGGACAGCGGCTCCAAGTTGCTCGTCTCGTGGCTGGTGGGCGGACGCGATGGCGAGTACGCCATCGAGTTCATGGACGATCTGCGAGGGCGCCTCGCGAACCGCGTGCAACTGACGACAGACGGCCACAAGGCCTATCTGGAAGCCGTCGAAGGGTCATTTGGTGGTGATGTAGACTATGCCAAGCTAATCAAGCTGTACGGCGAGCCCACGGGGCAGGAGGGCCACGAACGCAAGTACAGTCCCTCAGAGTGCACTGGCACGAGGAAGCGCCGTGTAGAGGATTTACCCGCTCAGGCCTACGTCTCGACCAGCCATGTCGAGCGTCAGAACCTCACGATGTGGATGCGCCGCTTCACGCGGCCGACCAATGCGTTCTCCAAAAAGTTCGAGAACCACATGCACATGGTTGCCCTCTACACCGTCTGGTACAACTTTATCCGCATCCACAAGTCCCTGCGTGTCACCCCGGCGATGGCGGCGGGTCTGAGTGAGACCGTACGGGATATGGATGATCTGGTACGAATCATGGACGAGCGTGCATCGAAGCCCGGTCCGCGTGGTCCCTACAAGAAACAGATTTCAAACTGAGGCACTACCCGTCCCCCGGCGGACTTGACCGCGGTGCCGATCGGCTGTGCGGACGCATGTCCGGCCACGACTGCCCGGGGCGCCGCGCAGCGGGGCGTGAACACGGGCGAGCCGCACGATGTCTTGCCACCCGGCGGACCACGGGTCCGCCATCGTTGCAAACCGGCGGGCCCGAAGAAATGATGATGCCCTTTCGCAAGGCACGGGCGGGACGATGCGGGACAGGACGATGCCTGACGGCACGGTATGCAACGGCGGGCCCGCGCAAACGGAGTGGGAACTGCACAACCTGGATTTCGTGGCTCATGCGGCGCTGGTCGCGGACCGGTCCGTGGATCTCGTGGTCGCCGATCCGCCATACCGTCTTGGCAAGGATTACGGAAACGGGTCTGACCGGCGCTCCGAGGATGAGTTCCTGCAATGGACCCGGAGCTGGATCCTGCGCGTGCTGCCCAAGCTGAAGCCGACGGGCAGTCTCTACCTGTTTGCAACCTGGAGACACGCACCGGAGATCTTCTCGTTCGTGAAGCAGCACATGACCATGATCAACGAAATCATCTGGGACCGGCGGGTGCCGAGCATGGGGGGATCGACCCGCAGGTTCTCCTCGGTGCACGACACCATCGGGTTGTTTGCGCTGACTTCCGGCTACTACTTCGACATCGACGCGGTCAGGATTCCGTATGATGCCGTGACACGGAAGGCGCGGTCGCGGCGCCGCTTCGAGGGCAGCCGGTGGCTCGAGAAGGGCTACAACCCGAAGGATGTGTGGAGCGTGTCGCGCCTGCACAGGCAGCACCGGGAGCGCGAGGACCACCCGACCCAGAAGCCGCTCGAGATCGTCGAGCGCATGGTCCGGGCGAGCTGCCCCGAGGACGGGCTGGTGCTCGATCCCTTCGCGGGCTCGGGAACGACGCTCGATGCCTGCATCAGGAACCGGCGACGTTGTGTCGCCTTCGAACTGAACGGCGAGTACTGTCGGATCATCCGTGCACGGGCCGGACGGGCGGCATCCGGCTCGACCGGGAAGCCGGGTTCGACAGGATAGGCCCGCATGCCGGTACCGGCCGGCAGGGCGCTCTCCGCGAGACCGGGATTGCCGGGGAGGACAGGGAGAAGAGGCAACGGGTACTTCGGCGCCGCCGGGCGGGGATCGTGCTAGGTGCCTATGCCTGTCGGCCGCTGCTGTCGCCGGTGTCGACAGGGCGCGCCCGGTTTGGGACAGTCTGTCGCGCAGCGGACGTGCACTTCGGTGCGGCACTCCACCATCCGGCCCCAGGAGACCGGGCACGCTGATGACCGGAAGCCAGGACAAGGGTTCGCGCCGCGCACACCAGTCCCGCGATCGCATCGGACTGGCGATTCTGCTCGTGATCGTCGCCGTCGCACTGTTCTCGATCCTCAACGCCGAGGTGAAGATCCTGCGGGCGGACTACGGGGCGGTGCAGCTGGTCTGGGCGCGCTACGCCGGCGCCCTGGTCTTCATGGTCGTGGTCTTCACCCCGGTTCGTGGTCCGCACTTCCTGCGGCTGCGCACGGCCCGGCCCCTGGCCCAGGTGCTGCGGGGTGCCTGCCTGCTCAGCTCATCGCTGTGTTTCTTTCTCGCGATCAAGTGGGTGCCGCTGGCACTTGCCGCCGCCATCACCATGCTGGGACCGGTCTTCATCACCGCCCTCTCAGGGCCGTTTCTCGGCGAAAGGGTCGGGCCGAGACGATGGACGGCTGTCATCATCGGGTTTGTCGGTGCGCTGGTCATCATTCGGCCGGGGTTCGGTGACACACCATGGCAGATCGTCTTCACGCTGGGCACGGCCGTCACCAGCGCACTCTACGCGCTGATCACGCGCCGGTTGTCCTCGAGCGAGGACGCCGCAACCTCCACCACCATTACCAACCTGCTCGGGACCCTGGCGCTCAGCCTGGTGGTGTGGAGCACCTGGAACACGCCCCCAAGCGCACTCGAGATCGCGATGATTGCCTCGCTCGGCCTGCTGTCGGGTCTCGGCCACTACCTCTACACCGTCGCGCTCGGCTGGGGTCCGGCGTCAGTCGTGGCTCCGTTCAACTACGGTCACCTGATCTTCTCCGCGATCCTGGGATTCCTGGTCTTCGGGTACTTCCCCGACCTGTGGGCCTGGGTCGGCGCGGGACTGATCGTGGCGTCGGGCCTGTACATCGGGTATCGCGAGGCCGTGCTCTCGAAGAGCGGCAGGCGCACGGGCTGACGGCGCGCCCCGCCGGGTCACGATCCCAGGACTTCGGCGTTGATCACGTTGTCGGGATCAAGCCTGCCGTCAAAGCAGTCGACCACGTTCCGGGCCGCGGCAGCGCCCATCCGGAACATCGATTCCTCCGTGACCCCTGCCGAATGCGGCGAGACGATGATGTTGTCGAGTTCGAACAGCGGTTCGTCGGCACTCGCCGGTTCGACCACGAACGGGTCGATGCCGGCTCCGGCGATGACCCGGTCGCGCAGTGCGCCGTAGAGCGCCTTCTCGTCGACGATATTGCCGCGCGCCGTGTTCACCACGAAGGCCGTCGGCTTCATCGCGGCCAGTTCGGCCGTTCCGACCATGCCGTCGGTCTCGTCGTTCTTCGGACAGTTGACCGAGAGGAAGTCGATCTCCGGGAGCAGCGCGCGCCAGTCCTGCACCGGGGTGGCGCCCGCCGTCGCGATCGCGTCCTGGATCACGTAGGGGTCGTGTACCAGCACCTTCATGCCCATGGCGGCGCACATGGGAACCAGCCGCCGGCCGATCCGTCCGAACCCGAGGATCAGCACGGTGCGACCGGCCAGGTCGAAGGCCGGGGTGTCGAAACGGACGTTCCAGTTGCCCTTGCGAACCTCGCGGTCATACAGCAGGGCGCGCTTGGCAAGCGCCATCATGAAGAACAGCGAGTGTTCGGCGACGGTGATCGAGTTCGCGGTGCCGACCACGGCGAGCGGAACGCCGGCCTCGGTCAGCGCCGGCACGTCGACCGCGTCATAGCCGACACCGTGCCGGGCGACGATCTTCAGCCGGGCGGCACTCGCGATGATCCGCCGGGTAAACGGGGCCACGCCCAGGATCGCGGCATCGTAGTTACCGATGTGCTGCAGGATGTTGTCCTCCGACAGCTCGGTAAACCGTTCGACCTCGATGTCGTCGCGTTCGTCGAACACCGACCTCAGGCCCGAGGTGTAGGGCATCTGCAGCATCACGCGGTAGGTCATGCCGGATCTCTCCATGTTCCTGGTGTTGCTTCGGTCACGGACCGCACCCGTACCGGGCGCTCGCCGGAGCGGTCGATCACGACACTTCGGTCCGCCGGAGGGAGCCGGGACTACAGCCCCAACGCCGGTTCCGTGTCAATCCGGGTGCGCAAACCGCTTCGCGCCGGTATCAGTAGATCGTGACACCGCTGTCGACCGAGATGACCTGGCCGGTGGTGATCTCCGATTCGTCGGATGCGAGGTAGACCGCCAGGTTGGCCATGTGGATCGGCTGTCCGAAGCCGAGCAGGTGCTGGTCGGCCAGTTTCTGGATTTCCGACGAGTTCTCGATCATGCCCTTCACCCGGTCGGACAGCGTGACCGAGGGTGCAATCGCGTTCACCCGGATCCGGTCAGGGGCGTACTCGACCGCCATGGACCTCGTGACCGCCGCGACACCACCCTTGGCCGCGGTGTAGCAGTCGCGCCCCGGCAGGGCCATCAGCGCCACGTTCGATGCCATGTTGATCACCGATCCGCCGCCTGAAGCCGCAATCCGCGGGATTGCGAGGCTCGAGCACACGAAGGTGCCGTACAGGTCGAGCGTGATCACCCGCCAGAACTCCTCGTCCGGCGCCTCGGTCACGGGACCGTCGGCAAGGGTGGAGCCGCCGGCGTTGTTGTGAAGCACGTGCAGAGCCCCCCAGTCCCCGACGATCCGGTCCACGGCCGCCGCAACACTCGCCCGGTCGGTCACGTCGGTCTCGATGAAGACCGCGCCGCCCCCGTCCGCGGCTGCCGCGCCGGCCTCTTCGGCCGTTTCCTGTCCACGCCCGGCGTCGATGTCGAGAGCCGCCACCCGCGCACCCTCCTGTGCAAACCGGATCGCGGTTGCCCGGCCGATCCCGCCGCCGGCTCCTGTGATCATCGCGACCTTGCCGTTCATTCGTCCCATGGCTGCATTCTCCGTGCCGGTTTTCTCAGTGTGCGAAGATCACGGGGATCTGCGCTTGGTCGAGGATGATCCTGGTCGCGCCGCCGAAGATCATCTGGGTCAGCCGACTCTGGGTGTAGGCGCCCTTGACCAGGAAATCGACCCCCGCCTCGGCGGCGATATCAAGCGAGCGGGTGCCCGGGTTGCCGCCGCCGGGCCCCGCCTTGAGCTCGACCTCGATGTCGTGGCTGGCGAGGTAGTCGACGAGGGCATCACCGCCGGGGCCGGCATGGACCCAGCCTTCCACCGTGATCACGATCACCCGGGAGGCGGCGCGCAGGATCGGCATGGCGAGCGCGACCACGCGCGCGGTTTCGGTCGAGTGGTTCCAGGCAATTCCGACGACATCGCCGAACGGACGTTCCCACTGTTCCGGGATCAGGACCGTCGGCCGGCCGCCTTCGAACAGCGCCATCTCGAACAGGGTCTGCCAGTGCGGGTTGTCCTTGGAACGGGTGTACAGCGAGACGTCGTGGACACGTGCCGCCTCGCCGACCTGGCGCCAGTTGGAGATGGCGGACATGTCGACGTTGACCGTATCGGCGGCCATCGGCGGGTCGCAGGCCGCGATCCGTTCGCGGATCCGGGCCACGGCCGCGTCCCGGTGCGTCTCGAGTTCGCCGTCGAGCCCGTCATAGGAAACGACACCTCCGCTCATCGGGTCGACGATGACCGGATCGGGCAATCGCGGGCAGAACATGGCGGTGATCCGGCTGCCGTGCCTTTGCGCGAGCGCCGCGGCCGCCGCGACTGGCGCGTCGTCGGCCGAGTCAGATCCGAATGGCAGAAGAATCCGTTTCATCTGCATCTCCTTGTTGCGTCGCGCCAATCATGTCACCCGCAGTTCGACCGATCCGATGCCTTGTACGGTATACCGGGCGGTGTCGCCAGATACGGCAAACCGCGTCGCCAGGGTCGATCCGGTCATGACCAGTTCACCGGCCCTGAGCGGACGGCCCTGTCGAGCGAGCAGGTTGGCAAGGAAGGCGAGGGACGCGAGTGGTGAACCCATGGCGGCACCGGTGACCGCAGTCTCGATCTCGCCATTGTAGTCCAGGGTGACCGGAACCGTCGCCAGGTCGAGGTCGCGCCAGCCGGCGCTCTCGGCGCCGAGCACGATGCCGCCGCACCAGGCATTGTCGGCGATGAGTGAGTTGGCATCGAGGCTGGAGTAGTCGGCGTCCCTGTCCTCGATCAGCTCGAAAGCGGGCATGACCGCATCGACATGGTTGCGAATGCTGGCCGCGTCCTGCTCCCGTCCCGGCGGGACGTCGCGGCCGATGCGGACCGCGAGTTCGAACTCGAGCCCGAGACGCACGAAACCGTCGCGCCGGATCTCGGCCGGTCCGTGGTGGACCATGGCGGCGAGGATCGTTCCGGCACAGGGTTCCGAGACTCCGACGAGATCGCGGATCGCCTGCGAGGTGAGCGCGATCTTGTAGCCGACACCCGAGCCCTCGCCCTGTTCCTGCCACAGTTCGACCAGCTCCTGCTGAACCAGGTAGGCCTCGTCGACGGACCGCGGCGCAAGCCCGCCTTCAAGACCGGCAAACCTCGAACGCGCCGCATGGGCGTCCAGCAGGTGGCGGGCGATGGCGCTGATGCGTGCAGCACCTGACATGAGGGTTCCTCCTGCGGTTGACACGGCGAAGTGTCCGCTACCGGGAGGCTGCTTGACAATCCCCGCCGGTACATCCCCGTGGCGACCGCCTGTTCGGGGCGTGCACGGATGAGTCCGATCAGTGGAAATACGCGCCGCCGTCGACCACCAGTGTCTGGCCGGTGATGAAGGCGGCGCCGGCGGACGCAAAGAACACGACGGCGCCCACGATGTCGTCCGGGAGCTGGTCGCGCTGCAGGACCCGGGCCTGGCGCGAGATCTCCTGCAGGGTTTCGAGCTGGTGCGTGTTTGCACGGACGCCGTCCGACAGGGTGAAGCCCGGTGCCACCGCATTGACCCGGATGCCGGCAGCACCCAGTTCCTTGGCCAGCGCCTTGGTCATCGCGTTCACCGCACCCTTGCTCGCCACGTAGTGCAGCATGAAGGGGATCCCCTTGAACGGGGTTCCGGACGAGATGTTGATGACGGAGCCGCCTCCCTGTCGCCGCATGACCGGGACCACAGCGCGGGTCGCCATCGCCTGGCCGATGACGTTGACGTCAAGCACGCGTCTCCAGTCCTCGGCGGTCAGATCCTCGAAGGCGGTCAGCTGCAGCGACGAGTAGATGCCGGCGTTGTTGACCAGCACATCGATGCGGCCAAACGCATCGACAGCGGCTTCGGCCATGGCCTCGGTCTCGTGCCGGCTCGAGACATCGCAGGCAATGCCGATGGCACGGTTGCTGCCAAGTGCCGCGGCGGCCTCGACCGCTCCCTCGCGGTCAGCGATCACCACCGCGGCGCCCTCCCCGAGCAGTCCCTTCGCCAACGCGTGGCCGATCCCCATCGCCCCGCCGGTCACCACTGCGACCCGTCCCTCGCATTGCATCGCCTGTCCCCCTTTCCTTACCGTTGACGGTCAACACTCATGCGCGCGGGGCGTGCGGCCCGCTATGCCGGGCCCAGCCGGACCGGCGACTCCGCGAACACCCGGTAGCTCTGGGACTTCGGCCTGTCGCGGTCCTCTTCCTTCACGTATCGGATCGACGATGTGCCGAGCAGGGTGCGCGGCAGCACCATGGAGCGGATGAACCGGCTGGGCACGCTGGCGGATGCCTGGGCGAACACCGGTTCGGGCCCTTCCTCGAACCAGGCGCTGCCGGGACAGTAGGTGGTGGAGTGTCCGGCCGTGTCGATCCGGATGTCACCTTCCTTCAGGCACCGGATCCCGGGACCCTGGTGGGTGTGCAGGAGAGCGGATCCGCCGGCAGGGAACGCGACACTGTCGAGGCGCAACAGAAGGTCGTCAGCGATCGTCGCCGGCTCCACCGGACCGGAGCAGCGAAGTGCTGCGCGGTGCCGGCAGTCGCCCGCACCTGTGCCCGACGGCACAACGTCCCACCGCCACAGCGTGGCGCCCCCGGCGTCCGCCCGGACCAGTGCCGTTCCCGCCAGCACGACTCCATTGTCGGCGGCGACGCCTGCCCCTTCCACCAGCGCGCCGCCGGCCGCAACGTAGATCGCCCGTGCTTCCGATTCGCCGAACCGGACTTCCTCGCCACCTGACAGGATGTCCTCGAACAGCTGCATGACATACGACATCGTCGCCTCGCGATCGTGTTCCCGCCCCGGACCGGTCCGGGGCCTGTCACCCGACACAAGTCTATCCGGCGATACCCGGGGAGGCCACATGGTCCGGAGATCGTCAGGCCGGGTGGTGGCGTTGCCTGGACGGCTGCCGGACACCTATGATTGGTGCGGACGCGACATGTGCCGGGGGCGAGAGTGTCCAACCTGCTGCTCCGAGTGTCCCCGAGCGACGGCGAGGGGGAGCCCGCAGCCGGATCCGAAGGACGGGTGAAGATCCGGAGGGTCGTGTGCTGACCCGCGCTTTTCTCGCCGGTCACGATGGCCTTGCCGGTCGCAGCCTCGCGTGCGCCCTGACATCTGCCGGAACCCGGGTTCGGACCGACGCGGACGTGGCGGGACCGGCGGACGTCGCAGCGCTTGACGAACTCTTCGCCACGTTCCGGCCCCTCGGCGTGATCGATGCCATGCCCCCGAGCATGGTCGACGGTGCAGGGCCGGCAGGCGGCATGGACCGTCTCTTGCGGGCCCAGCGCACGGTTCTGTCAGCGGCGCATCGTTTCGGTGCCGAGACGCTGCTCTACAGCTGGTCCTGCGACGAGACCGGGCGAGGGTATCGGGCCTGCCGGGAATTCGGAGCGGCCCTTCTCGAGGCATGGCGTCGGGAGCATGGACTGCGTGCGACCGTCGTGGCGTCCCGCGGTCTTGCCGGATGGGAGGATGCGGCCTGTACCCGGCCGGTAGGTTCCGTTGCCCGTCTGGTCCGGGACATCTACCGTGCGCGGAACGCGCATGCGGACCATGTCGAGGTGGCGGGTGATCCGGCTGCACCTTGCCGGTACATGTCCGGCGCCGACTGGGCGCGGACCTGTCTCGAGGTGCTCGAGGACGGAACGGGCGGTGGGACGGTGCTGATCGATCCCGTGTCCGACATGTCGCTCGGTGAGGCGGTTGCGGTGGTCGCCCGGGTTGCGGAGTACGCGGGCAGTATCGCGTGGCGCCGCGCCGCGCCGGTCCGGCTGCCCGCGGGGGATCGCATGGTCCGGCCCGTGCAGGACACCGGGCTTGCGACCGTGCTCGAGCAGTACTGTCGTGCCCATGCCGCTGGCGACGGCACCGTCGGGTCCGGGCGGGTGGTCCGGGCCGGCAGACCGAAAGGCGATGCCGGTGCGACCGGGCAGGTCCGCACCTGGCGCGCCAACGGGCTTGTGGTGGGATTTACCAACGGCTGCTTCGACGTACTGCACGCAGGCCATGTCTCGCTGCTGCGCCAGGCGCGCGCGGAATGCGACCGGCTGGTCGTCGGGCTCAATGACGATGCATCGGTTTCGCGCCTGAAGGGCCCCGGGCGGCCGGTCCACACGGTCGGGCAGCGCGCGGCGGTGCTGAACGCAATCAGGGATGTGGACGCGGTGGTGGTGTTCGCGGAGGACACCCCGGAACGGCTGATCAGGGACCTGCGCCCCGACATCCTGGTGAAGGGGGCGGACTACGACGCCGACGAGGTGGTTGGTGCGGACTTCGTGCGCGCCCGTGGAGGCAGGGTCGTGCTGGCGCGGCTGGAGGCGGGCCTGAGTTCGACCGCGGCCATCGAGCGGCTGGCACGACGCGGGCCTCGCGCATGAACGGACCGGTACGCAGAGCATCGCGGCAGGGTATGATGCCGGAGATCGTGGTTCGAGGTGCACGGGCAATACGGCCGGTTCCCGGCGGCCGCAGGGTCGAAACGGAGACTCCATGAACATTCACCATCGGGAAACGGCCCCGCCCGCCTCCAGGCTGCCCGATCTCATGGGGCGCTACCGGGCACTCGGCGAGCGCGAGCGCCTGGTGCTGGAGCTCAGGTCCGTAATCCTGATCGGACTCTCGAAGCGCCGGTTCCTCGGGCTGGCGAACACCGTGCTCCACCGGTGTGGCGAGCATCCCCTGGAGTACACCGGGGCCGAGGTCGCCAGGACGATCGAGCGACTGCAGCGTGACGGGCTGATCGGGAGGCATGGTCAGGTCTGGCCGGCGCTCGCCTGTGCCGTTGCCCGCGAAGCGGTTGCGGGCACCGGCGGGACCGCGCTGGTTGCGGCGTGCACGGACACGTTTTATCCGGTCCGCGGCTACAGGCGCTGGGGCGGAAGGGCCGACCCCGCAACCGGGCTTGATCCGTACATTGCACTGCGCGTCGCGGTGTTCGCGAATGACGAACAGCTGTTCACGACCGCGTACAACGCAAGCTATGACGACTTCGATTTTCCGATGTCTCCGAGAGGCCTGTCAGACAACCTGGCGCTCGAGGAGGATCCATTCGAACTGGTCCTCGAGGGACTCGATTCCGATCCCGACTGGCTGCTCGGGCGCAAGGGCGCAATCGTGGACCGGCTGCTGAATCTCATGCTGGAAAGCGAGTGGGACGGCGACGGCGGCAGACCCCACTCGGCGCTGTTCGCGCTCGCCGGCATGCGACTGGACCCGCGCGAACACGAGGCGGCTCTCATGCCGCTCATGGAGCGGGCGCTGTGGGTCGGCGAGTGGGGGTGGATTCGCGAACGCGCCTGGCCCGAGCCGGACTGGGAGCCGTACTCGTGGAACCCCGGGTTCTACAAGGCCGCGATCAGCTATCTCGAGGGCAGTGACGGGGCCGCGGACGAGTTTCGCGACCACCTGGCTGCGGCCCGCAGGAAGCTGCGCAGCCGCAGGCTGCGCCCGCCCGGATCATCCGGGTACCTGTTCGTACTGGCGATGCTGTCTCGGGGGAGCGCAGACGATCGCAGGCAGGCGCGGGATCTGATCGGGATGATGCGGGAGCGTTCCCGGCTCACCGGCGCCATGGGCTACGAGGCGCTGCACTGCATTCTCGATCTGCTCGAAGGACGGGACGAGGAAGCGCGCCGTGAGCTGGACGCACTTCTCGCGCAGCACGAGAGAACGGGTGCGCCCCCGTTTGTCAGCGGACTGCTCGCGCTGGCCCAGGTTGCGGCGGCGCCCGAACGGCTGAGCAGGAAGGATCGGGAGAAGCTTGTCATACGCGTGAGCGCGATACGTGACCATGCTCCGGTTCCGGCCCTGATGATTGCCGCGGCACTGGATCGGGTGGATGCGCTCCCGGAGCCGATACGGGCCTGGCGCGACGGCATGACGGCGTCCGGAATACGTGATTTCGCGACCGTCATCTCGCTGTCTCCGGCATGGGTGCGCCGCATGGACGGACTGGTGCGCGCGGTGGGCGCCGGCGGCGCACGGAGCCGGTCTTCAGGGCACGGAGGACGGCTTGCCTGGCTGGTGAACCCGGAGACCCTGTCCGTTTCCGTGGTGATGCAGAGGCACCTGAAACGCGGGGGCTGGAGCGCCGGTCGCGCGGTTCCGGTCAGGCGCTTCTTCGAGTCCGACAAGCAGTTGCTGGGGATGATGACCCGCGAGGACGTGTTTGCCGCTCACCACGGGGCCGTGCGGGACACGAACAGGTATCGGGACTACGTCCTGGTACCGGACCTGGTGTTGCCGGCGCTGGTCGGCCATCCGGCCGTCTATCACGCCGACGACCGCAACCGTCGCCTGGACCTGGTGACCGGCGAGGTCGAACTCGCGGTCAGCAAGCGCGTCGACGGGTATCATCTCGGCCTGTCGCACTGGAGCGACACCGGGAGGGTGTTTCTCGATCACGAGGCCGACAACCGCTACCGGGTCGTCCGGATGGACCGGTCGCTTGCCGACATTGCCGGGCTCATCGGCCGGAATGGCCTGGTGGTGCCGCAGGAAGGGAGGGCGAGGGTCATCGAACTGGCCCGGCTCTGCGACGATCGCCTGGCGGTGGTCTCGGATGTCGACGGTATCGGGGCCCCTGCGGCGCCGGGTGATCCATGCCCCGTGGTGCGTCTCGAGCCGACAGACGACAACAGGTTCAGGGTGTCGCTGTGGGTGCAGCCGTGCGGCCCGGGCGGTCCGCGGTTTCCGGTTGGCCGGGGGCCGCGTGTGGTCAGGGTGGACGGCGGCGGCAACGGGAGGCGCGAGCGTGACCTCGCCCGGGAGGAAGCGGCGGCCGCGGCCGTGATCGCCGCCTGCCCGACGCTTGCGGATACCGGCGTGGTGACGAAGTCGCACGTGTTCGACGAGCCGGAGACCGGGCTCGACTTCATGCTGGAATTGCAGGCCGTCACCGAGCCCGTGACCATCGAATGGCCCGAGAACGCGCCAAGACCGCACCCGCATGTCGTGTCGACGGCACAGGTCGCGACATCCGTACACAAGGACCGGGAGTGGTTCGCGGTTTCCGGACAGGTCGGGGTCGACGATGACCTGGTCCTGGACATGCGCGAACTGCTGGCCGCACTCGACCATGCGGTCGGCCGCTTCGTGCCGATCGGAAAGGGAAGGCTGGTCGCACTCACCGACGGCCTGCGCCGGCAACTCGACACGCTGCGTGCAGCGTCCGCCGGCCACGGCGCCGACGGCGAACGCATACACCCGATGAGCGCGCTGGCGCTCGACGAGTTGCTTGATACCGCCGGAGCGGGAGACGGCAGGTCGCCGTGGCACCGGTTTCGTTCGCGGCTTGCGGCAGCACGGGAACTCGAATGCGCGGTCCCGGATGGACTGCGCGCCCGGCTGCGGGAGTACCAGCGGCAGGGCTACGAGTGGATGAGCCGGCTCGCGCACATCGGTGCCGGCGCGTGCCTTGCCGATGACATGGGCCTCGGCAAGACGGTGCAGTCCCTGGCGCTGCTGCTGGCACGCGCGGACGGCGGCCCGGCGCTGATCGTTGCCCCGACATCGGTGTGCTTCAACTGGGAAGAGGAAGCGGCGCGGTTCGCGCCGGGCCTTTCCATGCATTTTCTCGGTTCCATGGCCGGACGGAAGGAGATCGTCTCCCGGCTCGGTCCGGGCGATGTGCTGGTGGTCAGCTACGGGCTGGCGACCCGTTCGATTGCTGCCCTGAAATCGACCAGCTGGCACACCCTCGTCCTGGACGAGGCCCAGGCGATCAAGAACTCCCAGGCCAAGCGCACCCGTGCCATCCGCGAACTCGACGCCGAATTCCGGGTCGCGCTGACCGGGACGCCGATCGAAAACGCGCTCGAGGAACTGTGGAGCCTGTTCAGCGTCATCAATCCGGGTCTGCTCGGTACGCTTGCGGGGTTCCGCAGGCGGTTTGCCGTTGCCGAGAACGACCGGGCCGGCCGCGAACGGCTCGCAGCCCTGGTGCGGCCCTTCATTCTGCGCCGGCGAAAGAGCGCGGTGCTCACCGAGCTTCCCAGCCGGACCGAACAGGTGCTCCACGTCGAACCCGACCCCGAGGAACGCGCCTTCCTCGAGGCGGTCCGCCGGCAGGCGGTGGAGCGGATTGCCGGTCTCGGGGACGAGGAACCGGGGGCCCGGCGCATTCACATGCTCGCGGAGCTCACCCGGCTGCGCCTTGCCTGCTGTCATCCCCGGCTGGTGCAACCGGACAGCGACATCCCGGGCGCCAAGCTCGAATCCGCGATGGCGCTGATCCGCACCCTGATCGCGGAGGGCCACAAGGCGCTTGTCTTCAGCCAGTTCGTGAAACACCTCGAGGTGGTCCGCGCCCGGCTGGATGTCGAAGGGGTCGACTACCAGTACCTCGACGGCTCAACGCCGCCCGCCGAGCGCAGGACACGCGTCAACGCGTTCCAGGCCGGACAGGGAGAGCTGTTCCTGATCAGCCTCAAGGCCGGCGGCACGGGCCTCAACCTGACGGCGGCAGACTACGTGATCCACCTGGACCCGTGGTGGAACCCCGCCGTCGAGGACCAGGCGTCCGACAGGGCGCACCGCATCGGGCAACAGCGCCCGGTCACCATCTACCGGCTCGCAGTACGGAACTCGATCGAGGAGAAGGTGATCAGGCTGCACGAGGAGAAGCGAGAGCTGGCGGACGATATCCTCGCGGGGACAGAGTCCGCGACCGCGCTTACGGAAAAGGAGCTGATGAACCTGATCGCGGAGGCATGAACGGGCGGTGACCTATCTCCAGCTCGCCTATGTGCATCTTGCGACCGTGTTTCCGTGTCTCCTGATTGGCGGCTGGCTGCTGATTCGTCCCAAGGGCACGCCGGTGCACCGCCTGCTCGGGCGCATCTACGTCGTGCTCATGATCGCGACCGCGCTCGTCACGCTTGCCATGCCGGCGGAGGTGGGTCCGCGTCTTCTCGGTCACCTCGGCTACGTTCACCTTTTCAGCGTCCTGGTGCTGGTCTCGATCCCGCTTGCCGTGCGCGGGGCCCGGCGCGGGTCGATCAGGACCCACCGCAGTCACATGCTGGGCGTCTACTTCGGCGGCATCCTGGTCGCGGGCGGTTTCACGCTGATGCCGGGACGCCTGCTGCATGGCTGGCTGCTCGGGGGGTGACCTTCCGCCTCAAGGGCAGCGACCTGTTCGACGTTGACCGCATCGTCGGCCTCCGACAGGAGCCGTGGGCGTGCCGATGATCGATTCCCGGCATTCCGGACGCAGCGTCCGCGAAAACTGTCCGGAACCGCCGTGGCCGACCACCCGGTCGAGGTGGACATTTGCGGCGCGCGCGATAGGGTCGCAACCCGGTGCGTCCCGGTTCGGCAGGAGGGTGATGTGATCCGCGTTCGACACGATGAACTGACGGTGGTGGTGGCTGCCATGATGCGCAGCGCCGGCAGCGACGAGGGCGAGGCGCGCTCCGTTGCCGAGAACCTGGTCGAAGCCAACCTGATGGGCCATGACAGCCATGGCGTCGGGCTGGCGCCACGGTACATGTCGCACGCTCTTGCGGGGACCATGACCCCCGGTGCCAAGGCGACGGTGGTGACCGATGACGGCGCCTACCTGCTGGTCGAGGGCAACATGGGCTACGGCCAGACGATCGGGGCCGAGACCATGCGGCTTGCGATCGACAAGGCGCGCCGGACCGGCAGTGCCATCGTCGGACTGCGCAACGTGCACCACCTGGGCCGGATAGGGGCCTGGGGCGAGATGTGCGCACGCGCCGGTTTCATCTCGATCCACTATGTCAACGCTACCGGCCACAAGCCCTATGTCGCACCCTGGGGCGGCTACGAGGCGCGGTACTCGACCAATCCCTACTGCACCGCCATCCCGGCAACCGGAAACACGCCGATGATGGTGCTCGACATGGCGACGAGCCGGGTGGCGCAGGGCAAGGTCCGGGTGGCGCACTACTCCGGGGCACGGATGCCGATGGAGGATGCGCTGGTGGGGCCGAACGGCAGGCCCACCTCCGACCCGGGTGTCGTGTTCCGCGATCCGATGGGCGCGATGCTGTCCTTCGGCCAGCACAAGGGCTACGGACTGGCGCTGGTCTGCGACCTGCTGGCCGGCGGACTGCCCGGCGGCGGCACCGCGCGCCCGGAGCTTGCGACCGGCGAGACCATCAGGAACAACATGCTCACCATCGTGATCGACCCGGCCCGGTTCGCCTCCGGCGCCGCCTTCTCCGGCGAGTTCGACAGCCTGGTCGAATACGTCAAGTCCGGCCAGCCGGCCGAGGGGTTCGACCGCATACGCGTGCCGGGCGATCCCGAGCGCGAGTCCATGGACGAACGCCGCCGGACCGGCGTTCCGATCGACCCCAACACCTGGGCCGAGATGAAGACCGCGGGGTGCGACAACGGAATGGATGCGGCCGAGTTCGACCGCGCCGTCATCAGCGCCGCCGCGTGAACCGGTAGGGGGACGCCCCGGCATCCTGGAGACGCGATGACCCAGGCAGTCTTCACCAATGCGCGGATCGTGACACCGGACGAAGTGGTCCACGGCACGGTCGAGGTCGCGGGCGGGAAGATATCCTCGCTTCGCGAAGACGGGCGTGCGTCCGGCTCGGTCGTCGATTTCGGCGGCGACTACCTGATGCCGGGGCTGGTCGAGCTGCATACGGACACGCTCGAACGGCATTTCGTGCCGCGACCGCGCGTCAACTGGCCGGGGACCGCGGCGGTCTTCGCCCACGACGGGCAACTCGCCGCCGCCGGGATCACGACCGTGTTCGATGCGCTCTCGGTGGGTATCGTGCGCCAGGGTGATGTCCGCTCCCGCCTGCTCGGCGCCATGACCTCGGCACTGCGCACAGCACGCGACACGGGTGCGTTGCGGGTCTCGCATTTCCTGCATCTGCGCTGCGAACTGTCCTGTGCCGAGCTCATGGAACTGTTTGCACCCTTCACGGGCGACCCGCTGGTTCGCCTGGTTTCGCTGATGGACCACACGCCCGGCCAGCGCCAGTTCGTCGATCTCGATCGACACCGCATCTACTACCAGACGACCTACGGTCTCGATGACGCGGAGTTCGCCGCATTCCTCGAAACCAAGCAGCGTGCCCATGTCACGTACAGCGGGCGTCACCGCGCCGAGCTGGTCGGCATGCTCGAGGGGACCGGGATTACGCTGGCAAGCCACGACGATGCCACCGCAGGCCACGTCGAGGAGGCGGCACGCGACGGTGTCGCCATCGCGGAGTTTCCGACAACGGTGGAGGCGGCGCGCGCCGCCCGCGACCGCGGCCTCACCATCCTCGCCGGTGCGCCGAACCTGGTGCTCGGCGGCTCGCATTCAGGCAATGTCTCGGCGCTCGAGCTCGCCTCGCTCGGGCTCCTCGACGTCCTCTCCTCGGACTACGTTCCCGCAAGCAGCCTGCACGGCGTCTTCCTGCTCCACCGCTCGGAACCGTTCCTGTCCCTGCCGCAGGCGGTCGCGCTCTCGACCGCGAACCCGGCCCGCGCCGTCGGACTAGCGGACCGCGGCGCCATCCGCCCGGGCGCGCGCGCCGACCTCATCCGGGTGCGCGAGATCGAAGGGGTCCCGGTCGTACTTGAGACCTGGCGCGAGGGTCGGCGGGTGATGTGATCCCGTCCCGGGCCCGACGGTCACCCGAAAACGCCTTCCAGCGGGAACCGGCGCAACTGGTGAAACGGTCGCCCGGCCGCCGCCTGCTCGAAGATGCAGATCGATCCGACCGGGTACTCCTCTGCCGCATGCGGTGACCACAGCCGCTCGAGGACCTCCCGCGTCCGCTCGCGCCCGTCTTTGGCCAGCCGGTCGGTGAGGGTGAAGTGCAGGCGGAATTCGTCGAACACGTAGGGATATCCCCATCTTTCGAGCAATGCGTCCTGTCGCGCCGTGAGCCCCGCGGCCCGTCGCCGCGCGAGTTCGTCCTGCCCGGGCCCGTCGCGAAAGCGGTCGAATCCGCGCACGCACGCCCCCGCCAGTTCGTCGGCCTCGGGGCTCGGCGCGGCCGGAACCAGTGCCAGGAAACCGCCGATGGCGCGCACCGCGAGCCGCGGCAGCCGGAACGCTCGCGTCCGGTACGCAAACCCTTTGGCAAAGTCGAGCAGCTCGCTTTCGCTCCTGCCCCGCGCCAGCCGGAACGGCGGCTTCAGCGTGGCATGGAACCCGTAGCGCCTGGCGCTGCGGGTGGCGGCATCGATTTCTCCCGCACCGAACCCGGTCAGAGGAGGACGCGCGGGGACACCAACTCCCTCCGCGGCCCGCCCGAGCCACATGCACCCGAAGTTCCACAGGAAATCACCCGGGTGCGGTGCGAGGTAGACCGCATACCGGTGTTCGTTGGCCAGAGGGCTCCCTCCCCGCGTGGTCCGCCGCCACGCCACGGCACCGGGGATCAACGCCGTGCCGCGCAGATCAGTCGGGACACGACGGCGTCACCGCTTCTCGCCCGCTCCCGTCGGCTGTCCGGTTCCCGCCGCGAGATGGATCTTCTCGATGAAGTGCTCGGCGAGCGTCACCGGGTCCCCGGAGTCCTCGAAGATCCCTCCGAGCGTGGCGTCGTAGTTGGGCTGATGGAAGAAGACCAGCGAGATGCGGTCGCGCTGCGCCGCCCCGTGCGGCGGGTTCGCAACCCGGTGCAGGGTCGATGCCCAGCGACCGCCGGTCCAGCGTGCCATCGCGTCGCCGAGATTGCACACGAAGGCGTCGGCAGGCGGGCGAAGATCGGTCCAGCCGCCGCCCGGCAGCCTGACCTGCAGGGTCCCCGGTACATCGTCCCCGCGAAGGACGGTCAGCGTGCCGTAGTCGGTATGGGCGCCGGCTCGCAGCTGCCCGCTGGCCGGGGCGGCCGTCTGCGCCGGATAGCGGATCAGCCTCAGGCCGCAGGCCGGCCGGTCGATCTTGTCGGCGAAGAAGTCCTCCTCGAGTCCCAGCGCCAGCGCCATCGCTCCCATGAGCCGGTCGCAGAGCCCGAGCAGGGCGCGGAAGTAGCAGTCCACGGTCTCGCGGAACTCCTCCGGCCTCGCCGGATAGCGGTTTGCCGCGAAGAAGTACTCCGCGATCTCGCCGCGGTAATAGTCGTCGTCGGGGATATCGGGCGGACCCATCGCAAACGCTTCCTGCAGGTCGGGCGGAGTCTTCTCGCCAAGCGTGTAGGCGAGGGAGCGATCGGCATGGGGGTAGTAGCCGCGGCCGACCCGGCTTTCGGGCCGGAGGATTCCGCACTTCTCGTCCAGGGGAAGGGCGAAGAAATCGACCGCCGCCTGCCGCGTTCGGGCGACGAGATCCGCCGGCACACCGTGTCCCGTTATGCAGAAGAAGCCCGACACCGTGCACGCCGCTGCGATTTCGCCGGCAACCCTGCGCTTGTCGTCGTCCCCGCCCTGCAGGTAGGGGCGGATATCAATGACCGGAATCGACATTCCGACATCTTTCGCCGCGATCAGTCCCGTTCTTGCCGGGTATACCTGTTCGTGAGGACATGTCCATCCTGCCCGGGCCACGTCGCCGGCGGCGACAGGACCGATCCTGCCCGCATGGGACCCCTTGCGGAACATCCATATGACCGGAGGTCCCGTGCTTACCACGATGACAACCGGCGAGGCCGTGGCGGGAGCACTTGTTCGCCACGGTGTCGGGACCGTGTTCGGCATCGCCGGCGCCCACATGTACGACTTCACTGATGCGGTGGCGCGCACGGACGAACTCGACTTCTACGTCACCCGGCTCGAGCAGGGGGCGGGCTACATGGCCTTCGGCTACACCACGTCCACGGGCCGGACCGGGGTCTTCACCGTGGTTCCCGGGCCGGGCGTTCTGAACGCGTCGGTCGTACTGTGCACCGCCTTCGGTGCGAACGCGCCGGTGCTGTGCGTGACCGGGAACGTCATGTCGGACTTCATCGGCCGCGGCCGCGGCCAGCTCCACGAACTGCCGGACCAGCTTGCGACCATGCGGGGGTTCGCCCGCTGGGCCGAGCGCATCAACCATCCCTCGAAGGCTCCCGGGCTGGTGGCCGAGGCGTTCCGGCTGCTCCCGAACCCGATCCGGACCAGGTACGCGAGGCGGCCTGGCTCATCGCGCGGGCCAGGAACCCGCTCATCGTCGTCGGCAACGATCATCCGCTTGGCCTGCTGACCTGGGCGGCGTGGCGGTACTGGCCCGGCTGCAACCTGGTGCTGGGGATCGGCAGCCGGCTGGAACTTGCCCACATGGGCTGGTGCTGGCGGCGGCAGGGGTTCAGGACCGTGCGTATCGACATCGATCCGCAGGAGATGGTCCGGCTGCCCCCGGATGTGGGTATCGTCTGCGATGCGCGGCGCGGGGTCATCAACCTCATGGTTGCGCTCGGCCGCCTGATCGACCGGCGCCCGTCGCGGGCCGCCGAGTGCCGGGCGCATACCGCCGCCGCCATGCGCGAGGTCGCGGCCCTGCAACCGCAGGCGTCGTGGCTCGGGGCCATTCGCGAGGCCCTGCCGCGCGACGGGTTCGTGGTCGAGAAAATCAGCCAGGCCGGGTTCGCTGCCCGGCTGCTGTTCCCGGTCTGGCGGCCGCGCCAGTACGTGACCTGCGGCTAGCAGGACAACCTGGGCTTCGGCTTCCAGACGGCACTGGGCGTGAAGGTCGCGAACCCGGCGAGTCCCGTGGTCTCGATCAACGGTGACGGCGGGTTCATGTACGTCGTGCAGGAACTGGCAACGGCGGTGAAGTACCGTCTGAACGTGGTCGCCGCCGCCTTCGACGACGCGGGTTTCGGCAACATGCGCCGCGACCAGGATACCCGGTACGGGGGCCGGCTGCTGGGCGCGGACCTGGACAACCCCGACCTCGTCACCCTGGCCGGGAGTTTCGGCGCCGAAGCCAGGCGTGTGACCACCTCCGATGCCCTGAGATCGGCGGTGGAGCACGGACTGGCCGGGGCAGTCTGCCGATGGTGATCGAGGTCCCCGTGGAACCCGGCAGCGAGGCCTCGCCATGGCCGTTCCTGCACCTCCGGCAACCAGGCTCATCCGGGTGCCAGGAACGGGGTTCGCAGGGGTGCTCCACGATTGACAGTTTCGTACGCCTGAACCATCATGCGGCCGATCTTCCGGACAGGATGCGGCACGCGGATTCGACGTGTCATCCGGGCCTGCCCGGGTGCCGCGACCGGTTCCCGGCATGGCCAGCACACGACCCGTCCCGGAAGCGCAGGAACGTATGACCCGGAGGGAAAGATGGACGGATCTCCCGCAGACGCTGCCGGCGGTTGTCCCGTGATGCACGGTGCCAGCCGGACCTTGCCGACCGGCTTCATCGCCAACCAGATCTGGTGGCCGAACCAGCTCAACCTGAAGATCCTGCAGCAGAACTCGTCGCTCGTGGATCCCATGGGCGACGGTTTCGACTACGCGGCCGAGTTCCGGAGCCTCGACCTCGAGGCGGTCCGCCAGGATCTCTATGCCCTGATGACCGACAGCCAGGACTGGTGGCCGGCCGACTACGGACACTACGGCCCCCTGTTCATCCGAATGACCTGGCACAGCGCGGGAACCTACCGTATCCACGACGGTCGTGGCGGTGCGCGCACCGGCTCCCACCGGTTCGCACCGCTGAACAGCTGGCCCGACAACGGCAACCTCGACAAGGCACGCCGCCTGCTGTGGCCGATCAAGCAGAAATACGGCCGCAAGCTGTCCTGGTCGGACCTGATGGTGCTGGCCGGCAACTGCGCGCTGGAATCGATGGGCTTCAAGACCTACGGCTTCGCCGGTGGACGCGCCGATACCTGGGAGCCGGAAGAGGACATCTACTGGGGTCCGGAGACCGAATGGCTGGGCGATGCCCGCTATAGCGGCGAACGTGACCTTCAGGAGCCGCTTGGCGCGGTCCAGATGGGACTCATCTACGTCAATCCGGAAGGCCCGAACGGCAAACCCGACCCGGTTGCTGCCGCCCACGATATCCGCGAGACCTTCGCCCGCATGGCAATGGACGACGAGGAGACGGTGGCGCTGATCGCGGGTGGCCACACCTTCGGCAAGTGCCATGGCGCGGGTGATCCGGGCAATGTCGGCCGCGAGCCGGAAGGGGCCGACATCGAGCAGCAGGGCCTGGGCTGGGCGAGCACCCACGCCAGCGGACGCGGAGCGGACGCGATCACGAGCGGCCTCGAGGGCGCCTGGACGGCAAACCCGACCAAGTGGGACCACGGGTTCTTCGACATGCTGTTCAAGTACGAGTGGGAACTGACCAAGAGTCCGGCCGGTGCCTGGCAGTGGTCGCCGAAGAACGTCGAGGATGCCGACCTCGCGCCGACGGCCGACGGGACGGGGCGCGTGTCCACCATCATGGCGACAACCGACCTGTCACTGCGGATGGACCCGGTCTACGAGCCGATCTCCCGGCGGTTCCACCAGAACCCGGACGAGTTTTCCGAGGCCTTCGCAAGGGCGTGGTACAAGCTCACCCACCGCGATCTCGGCCCGTATGTCTGCGGGCTCGGTTCGCTGGTGCCGGCGGAGCCAGAGATCTGGCAGGATCCGGTGCCGGCGGTCGACCACCCGCTGGTGGATGACGGCGATGTCGCGGCACTGAAGCAGGAGATTCTTGCCGGTCCGGTCTCTGCCCAGGCCCTGGTCCGGGCCGCGTGGGCCTCGGCGTCCACCTTCAGGGGCACCGACCTGCGCGGAGGCGCCAACGGCGCGCGGATCCGTTTCGCTCCCCAGAAGGACTGGGCGGTGAACGACCCGGCCGAACTCGCCTCGGTGCTCTCGGCGCTCGAGACAGTACGGTCGTCCTTCAACGCCCGGCAGTCCGGCGGCAAGCGGGTCTCGCTCGCCGACCTGATCGTGCTCGGCGGATGTGCCGCGATCGAACAGGCGGCGGCAGCGAGCGGCCACGCGGTTACGGTGCCGTTCACGCCTGGGCGCAGCGACGCGCTCGAGGAACAGACCGACGCCGCCTCCTTCGCGGTGCTCGAGGCGAAGGCCGACGGCTTCCGCAACTACGCGGCGTCGGGGCAGGCCCGCTCGGCGGCCGACATGCTGGTCGACAAGGCCCACATGCTGACGCTCACCGCGCCCGAGATGACGGTGCTGGTGGCCGGCATGCGCGCGCTTGGTGCCAACGCCGGCGGATCGACCCACGGGGTGCTGACCGACCGGGTCGGAGCGCTCAGCAACGACTTCTTCGTCAACCTGCTCGACATGTCGACCGAGTGGGTGCGTTCCGTCGACGACGAGGGGGTCTTCGTCGGGCATGATCGCAAGACCGGTGCAAAGCGCTGGACGGCGACCGAGGTCGACCTTGTGATCGGTTACAACTCGCAGCTGCGGGCGATCGCCGAAGTCTACGGCTGTGATGACGCGGGCTCCGCCTTCGTGGCCGACTTCGTCGCCGCCTGGGCCCGGGTGATGGATCTCGACCGGTTCGAGCTCTCCTGATCCGCGATGGTCTGCACCGGGCAGGATATCCCTGCCCGGGGTCTTTCCGGGGCGAACCGGCAGCAGCCGGTTCGCCCCGTTGCGTGAGCGGGGCATCTTCCCGTCCGGGCGGATCGGTGCCTATGATGGTGCCGCGGACCGATCCGCAAGCGGCGCGCTGCCGACAGGGCCCGGCCTGACGGGACCTGGCCCGGGCAGGGACATGTGCCGCGGTTAACGGGAGATGCGACAATGACGCTTACACGATCACTCGTGCTTGGCCTCGGCGCCCTTGCCGTGGTTGCGGGCACCATGATCACCGACGCGGAGGCCTTCGAACGCCGCGGTGACCAGAAGATCCTCGTGGTCGCCAGCCGGCAGAAGGTTCCGATCCTCGATCCGAGCATCAAGTACGATGCGTCGATCAGGACCATGCAGCAGGCACTCTATGACGGGCTGCTCAAGTACACCGGTACGCCACCGGAATACGTTCCCTGGCTGGCCGAACGCTGGGATGTGAGCGACGACGGGCTGACCTATACCTTCCACCTGGTCAAGAACGCGAAGTTCCACAACGGTGACCCGGTCACCGCCGAGGCGGTACGCTGGTCCTATGCCCGCACGCTCGAGCTCGGCCAGGGCCCGGCCTGGATGCTGAACGCGGTGCTCAAGGCGGAGAACATCAAGGCCATCGACGACCACACCGTCTCGATGACGCTGGACCGGGCCTACGCCCCGTTCCTGTCGTTCGTGCCCTGGTGGTACATCATGAACCCGGCCCAGGTCATGGCCAACGAGGTCGACGGCGACATGGGCCAGAAGTGGCTGATCGAGAACGAGGCCGGCAGCGGTCCGTTCCGCCTGAAGCGCATCGAACACGGCAACCTGCTGGAGCTTGAACGGGTCCAGGACTACTGGCGCGGCTTCAAGGGTCCGCTCGGAGGCGTGATCTACAGGCTGATCCGTGAGTCCTCGGCCCAGCGCGCAGCCCTGCAGAAGGGCGAGGCCGACATCGTGACCGGTCTGACGCCCGACGAGTTCGAGGCGGTCTCCAAGACGCCGGGCATGGTGACCTCGACGGCACCGGCGCTTACCGCGTTCGGGCTCAAGTTCAACACCAAGGCCGAGTACACGAGCGACATCAACCTGCGCAAGGCGATCGCCTGGGCCTACGACTACGACGCGTTCGTGAAGATCTTCAACGGTCGCGCCAGGCTGCAGACCAGTCCGTTTACCGATGACATCAAGGGCAAGATCACGGTCCCCGGCATGCCGCACAAGGACCTTGCCAAGGCCAAGGAGTTCCTCGCGAAATCGCAGTGGCCTGACGGCGGCATCGAGATCGAATACGTCTACGTCCAGGGGTTCGAGGTTGAACGGCAGATGGGGCTGGTGCTGATCGATGCGCTCAAGCCGCTGAACATCTCGGTGAGCATGATCCCGCTCACTTGGGCCAACATGGTTGCCCGCGGCTCGACGCAGGAGAGCTCACCGCAGCTGATGGCCATCTTCGCCACCCCGGTGTCCACCGATCCGGACGCAGTGGCGAGCCAGTACCACAAGAGTTCCTGGGGCCGGTACTACGGCACTCACTACTACGACAACAAGGAAGTCCACGACCTGATCGAGAAGGCGCGCTACCTGTCGAACTGGGAGGAACGCCGTCCGATCTACGAGGAGATCCAGATGCGGCTGGTCGAGGATCAGCCTGAGATCTTCGGTATGATGCGCGAGCGCATGATCGTCTTCCGGGACTGGGTCAAGGGCTTCGAGTACAGCCCGGTCCGGATGACATCGGAACTGGATCTGTATCCGCTCTACATCGAGTAGCGGACGCGGAGCAGCCCCGGTGTCACGACACCATGCCGCCCCGGCCGGGACCGGGGCGGCGCTCCGGCCTCTCCGCCAGGGCCATCCGCAATGCTGAACTTTGCACTGCGGCGGATGGCCTGGATGGCGGTGATGCTGGTGGGGCTGCTCGCCATCACCTTCAGTATCTCGCATATCGCGCCCGGTGACCCGGCGGCTCTTGCCGCCGGGCCTGACGCCACCCGCGAGATGGTCGAGCGGATCCGCTTCGAGCACGGCCTCGACCGGCCGCTGCCGGTGCAGTTCGCGCTCTACCTCGGCAATATCCTGCAGGGCAACTGGGGGACGTCGATCAACACCAGGCACGCCGTCTGGGACGACCTCGTCCTGTTCTTCCCCGCGACCTTCGAACTGGTGGTGTTCTCGATCCTGATTGCGGTCGGCATCGGAATTCCGCTCGGCGTGCTCGCCGCGGTCAGGCAGAACACCTGGCTCGACCACTCGATCCGGCTCGTTACCGTCGGCGGGGTCGCGCTGCCGATGTTCTGGCTCGGGCTCATGTTGCAGCTTGCGCTCGCGCTCCACTTCGGCTGGTTTCCGCTCGGCGGGCGCATGGACATGATGACGGAGCCGGTCGCGCCGATCACCCATCTGCTGCTCGTCGACACGCTGCTGCACGGCGAGTTCGCGATCTTCGTCGAGTGCCTGCACCACATCGTGCTGCCGGCGGCAGCGCTCAGCATCCCGGCCCTTGCCTCCATCATCAGGGTCAACCGGGCGGAGATGCTGGAGACGCTGAATCAGGACTACGTGGTCAACGCCATGGCCCAGGGTCTGTCGCTCTTCCGTATCGTCGCCATCTATGCCCTTCGCAACGCCATGCTGCCGACCATGGCCATGATCGGGCTGAGGTTCGGCTGGATGCTCGGCGGCACCGTGCTGGTCGAGACCGTGTTCGACTGGCCGGGGATCGGGCTCTATGCGGTTGAATCGGCGATCAACTCCGACTTCGAACCGATCATGGGATCAACCATCGTGCTCGGCTTCTTCTTCATGCTGACCAACCTGTTCATCGACATTGTCTACGCCCTGCTCGACCCCCGGGTCCGGGAACAGATATGACCCCGGGAGTTCGGCGCGCAATGACGGCGCTGCGGATGACGGCAGTGCGGAGCGATGCTAGGGTATCCCCGGTTCCGGCGGCACTGCCGGGACAGCCGGAAGCAGGGCGGGGCGCCGCCGCCTCTCCCACCCGGACCGGGTATTGACGCCGCCATGACCGAGAGTGCGCTCCAGCGGGACCTTCCCACCACCGACCCGACCTGGGCCGAACGCAACCACGCCGCGCTGCGGACCCTGCGGCTCTATGTCAGGACCCTGTTTCGCAACGCCTCCGCCGTGCTCGGCCTCGGCCTGGTGCTGTTGTTTCTCGCGATCGCCGCTGTCGGTCCCTGGATCATACCCTACCCGGAGGATGCCGCCGGCGCGGTGCACATGGACCGCAAGCTGCAGCCGCCAAGTGCGGAGCACTGGTTCGGGACCGACGAGGTCGGCAACGACGTCTTCTCGCGGGTGGTTCTCGGCACCCGGCTGACCCTGCAGATCGCGCTCATCGTCACCGGGGTCGCGATCCTGATCGGCGTGCCGCTCGGCATGATCGCCGGCTATGTCGGCGGCGCCGTCCAGGAAGTGATCATGCGGGTGACCGACATCTTCCTCGGTGTCCCCGGTCTTATTCTCGCCATCGCCATCGTCGGCGCGCTCGGGCCCGGGATCGCCAACGCCATGCTCGCGCTGTCCCTGGTCTGGTGGCCGGGTTACGTGCGCCTGGTGCAGGCAAAGACCCTGTCGCTCAAGAACGAGATCTACGTCGATGCCGCCAGGTCCATGGGCGCGGGTCCGATGCGCATCGTCTTCGTGCACCTGCTGCCGAACTGCACCTCTCCGATCGTGGTCAAGGCCTCGATGGACATGGGCATGGCCATCCTGGGTGCCGCCAGCCTCGGTTTTCTCGGGCTCGGGGCCCAGCCGCCCGAGCCGGAATGGGGCGCGATGATCTCGATTGCGCGCAACTACCTGCCCGACTGGTGGTGGTACTCCTTCTTCCCTGGTCTCGCGATCTTCATCACGGTGATGGGGTTCAACCTGCTGGGGGACGGATTGCGCGATATCCTCGATCCGCAGCACCGCGAATGACCGGCAGGTCACGGGGAAGGGTTGGAACCGGAAGCCACGCACCCGCCTGCGGTCTTCGCACGGGTCAAATCAGGCGCCGGTGCGGCGCGCAGCCTCCCCGGCGCCGGATCACGACGGTCACGGGCGAGGTGCGGTCAGAGGAAGACAGCGTGATGCTGTCATCCGTTTGCCGGGAGTTGCAATGACCGGCACTCCACTCCTCGCTGTCGAGGACCTCACGGTCGAGTTCGATACCTTCGACGGGGTCTACAAGGCGCTCGACGGGGTGAGTTTCACGCTCGGGCGCGGCGAGTCGCTGGGCATCGTCGGCGAGACCGGCTGTGGCAAGTCGGTGACCGCCAAGTCGATCCTCGGACTTGTCCCGTCGCCTCCGGGGCGGACCAGGGCCGGCCGGATCCTGTTTGACGGCGACGACCTGCTGGAAGACGGGGGAGCGCGGGTGCGGGACATCCGCGGCATCGACATCGCCATGATCTTCCAGGATCCGATGACGTACCTGAACCCGGTCTTCACCGTCGGCCAGCAGCTGGTCGACGTCATCCGGGCCCAGCAGCGGCTGATGCCGGCATCCGAGCGCATGAGCCGGGCGGGTGCCCGTGCGCTGGCGCTCGAGATGCTCGAACGCGTCCACCTGCCGAACCCGGAGCGCCAGTTCAGCGCCTATCCGCACCAGCTGTCGGGCGGCATGCGCCAGCGGGTCCTGATCGCCCAGGCCCTGTCCGGACGCCCCCGGATCCTGGTTGCCGACGAACCGACCACCGCGCTCGACGTGACCATCCAGGCCCAGATCCTGTCGCTGATCCGTGAACTGATCGCAAGTTTCCAGCTGTCGGTGATCCTGATCTCGCATGACCTGGGAGTGGTGGCGACCGTGTGCGACCGGATCGTCGTGATGTATGCGGGCCAGATCGTCGAGGACGCGAGCGTGACCGAGATCTTTGACAACCCGCAGCACCCGTACACCCAGGGGCTGCTGGCGGCAGTGCCGCATCCCGGCCGGCCGGTCTCGAGCCTGTCGGGGATCTCGGGAACCCTGCCGAACCTGCTCGATCCACCGTCCGGTTGCCGGTTCAGGACCCGGTGCGAGCGCGCGACGGACGCCTGCGGGACACGTCCCGCGCTCGAGCAGCTCGGAACCGGCCACCGGGTCGCCTGCTGGCACCGGGGAGCCGGCCCATGATGCTCGAGGTTCGCGACCTCAAGGTGCATTTCGATGTCTCGCGGCGCGGCCGGGGCCGGACGGTGGTGCAGGCGGTCAACGAGGTTTCGCTGCATCTCGAGCGGGGCGAGGCGCTGGGGCTGGTCGGGGAATCGGGTTCGGGCAAGTCCACCGTGGGCAAGGCGATCCTGCAGCTCGTGAGCCCGAACGCCGGCAGCATCAGGGTTGGCGGCGAGGAGATGACACGGCCCGACCGCGAGCGGGAAACCCGACTGAGGCGAACCGCGCAGATGGTGTTCCAGGACCCGCACTCCTCGCTCAACCCGCGCATGACCATCATGCGCAGCGTGGCCGAGCCGTTGATCCTGCACACCCGCCTGCGCGGCCAAGCGATGCGCGCGCGGGTCGCCGAACTGCTCGGGATCGTCGGCCTGCCGCAGCACTTCCAGTTCCGCTATCCGCACGAACTCTCCGGCGGCCAGAAACAGCGGGTCTGCATCGCCCGGGCGATCGCGCTCGATCCCGACCTGCTGATCCTCGACGAACCCACCTCCGCGCTCGATGTTTCGGTCCAGGCCCAGATCCTGGAGTTCCTGCGCTCGCTGCAGCAGGACAGGGGCCTGAGCTACCTGTTCATTTCGCATAACCTGGCCGTGGTCCGGCACCTGTGCAACCGGGTCGCGGTCATGTACCTGGGACGCATCGTCGAGGAGGGTCCGACGGAGGAGGTGTTCCGCAGCCCCCAGCACCCCTATACCCGCGCACTGCTCGGTGCCGTGCCGCTGCCCCAGGCCCGCCAGCCCCTTGCCGGCGATCCGCTCACCGGCGACATCCCGAGCCCGGTCGACCTGCCGCCCGGCTGCAGCTTCGCCTCCCGCTGCCCGCAGGCGATCCAGGGTCTGTGCGACCGGCGTGCGCCGGACGACTTCGTCCGCGGTCCGGGTCACCGGGCCCGCTGCCACCTCCATGACCCGGCCCGTGCCTGAGGCCCGCGTGCGGGTGACAGATGCGGTGGCGGCGGCGTTGGGCCGGGCTCCGGTCGATCCGGAGCACCTGCAGAAACTGTTCCTGTGGGCCCTGCGATGCGGCCTCGTCCCCGACCTCAGGTTCGAAGCCAGCCCGATGCTCGCAACCCGGGTTCTCGGGCTCGAGTTTCCGCACCCGGTCGGGCTGGCGGCCGGCATCGACAAGGATGCGGTGGCAGTCCGCGGCCTGCTCGCGCTGGGCTGCGCCTCGCTCGAGGTCGGCACCATGACGCTGCGCCCGCAGACCGGCAACCCGCGACCGCGGGTGTTCCGGCTCGACGAGGATCACGCGGCCATCAACCGGTTCGGCTTCAACAGCCGCGGGCTCGACGCCGGCCTTGAACGGCTTGCCGGGCGCGCCCGGGAAGACGGGATCGTCGGCATCAACCTCGGGGTGAACTCCGATTCCACCGACCGGGTCAGTGACTACGCACAGGCGGTGGCGACGGCGGCCCCGCGGGGGGACTACCTGGTGGTCAATGTCTCCTCGCCCAATACCCGCGGACTGCGCGACCTGCAGGGCAGCGACTTCATTGACGTCTTGCTCGACCGTGTTGTCGCCGCCCGCAACGGGGCACAGCTTCGACCGCCGCTGTTGCTCAAGATCGCGCCGGACCTTGCGCGCGACGAGGTTGACGTGCTGGTCGGATCCGCGATGCGCCATGGTATCGACGGCATGATCATCGGCAACACCACGGTCATCCGCCCGGACGGTCTCGTGAGCAGGCATGCGCGGGAGCGCGGCGGGTTGAGCGGCGCGCCTCTGTTCGCGCTCTCGACCCGGGTCCTCGCCTGGGCCCGGCTCGCCGCCGGCGGCTCGCTGCCGCTGGTCGGAGCCGGCGGGGTGCGGGACGCAGAGACCGCCTGGGCCAAGATCCGCGCCGGCGCCGACCTGGTGCAGCTCTACACCGGCCAGGTATTCGCCGGTGTCGGCCTGTTCAGGTCGATCCACGACGGGCTGGTGGAACGCGTGGCCGGAGCCGGGCTGGAGCACGTGAGCGAGGCGGTGGGTATGGACGCGGAGATATACGCGGAGGGCGGGGTGTGAACAGGATGGTCTCGGGGATGGCGGATGTGGTCGACCGCTACGACGGGTTCGTCTTCGATATCTGGGGGACCATCCATGACGGCGGGACCATCTATCCCGGCGTGATCGATGCCCTCGCCGGCCTGCGCGACGCCGGCAAGGTGATCGTGTTCCTGTCGAACTCGCCGCGGACCCCGGCGGTGCTCGAGGACCGGCTCGACGGTCTCGGCCTGCCCGCCGCGCTGCGTGACGGCATCGTGACCTCGGGCGGCGAGACCAGGCGCCGGCTGTCGGATCCCCGCGATGCCGAACTTGGCGGCCTGAACGGCCCGGTCTGGCAGACCGGGCCCGACCGGTTCCCGGATACCCTGCCGGAGGACCGGTTCCCGACCACTGGCGAAATCGGGGAGGCGGCCTGGGTGCTCAACGCCGGGCCCAACCTGCCCGAGGACACGCTGGACGTATACGACGCGGCACTGAGAGCGGGTGCGGAACGGGGACTGCCGATGGTCTGTGCGAACCCGGACATCCGGGTGATGCACGGCCCCGCGATCCACCTGTGCGCCGGGGCGCTCGCCGTGCGCTACGAAAGCTACGGGGGCGGGGTGTGCTGGATCGGCAAGCCGCTGCCCGGGGTCTTCGAGCAGTGTCTCGCCCTGCCGGTGCTGGCCGGAGCGGAACGGGTCCTGGTGGTCGGCGACAACCTCGAGACCGATGTGCTCGGCGCCACCCGCGCCGGACTCGACTCGCTGCTGATTGCCGGCGGCATCCACCGGCTGCTCGATGACGACGGTTCGGTCCGTGTCGCCGAACTCGAGCGGCTCGAGACCGGTTTCGGAACCAGCGCCTCGCTGGTCGCGTCGCGGCTGGTCTGGTCGCCGGGTCAGCCGTAGGCCGGTGCCGTCCGGTCGGTTCCGGCGAGCAGGACCGAGCGCTGCCGGGCGAGCGCGGCGTCGCGGAATGCCCGGCCGGCGGCATCGTAGTCAGCCGCCGGGCGCGGTTCGGGATCGAAGTGGCGGTGCCGGTCGGCCCCGGCCGCGAGAGTGGCCGTGGTGCGCGCACCGCGCTGGCGAACCCTGGTGCTGATGTAGCGGATCGCAAACCCGATCCTCGGAACCGGGCTGGCATTCGGTTCCGAGCCGTGAACGATTCCCACGTGGTGCAGCGACATCTCGCCGGGCGCCAGCACGATGTCGACCGCCTCGCTCTCGTCGACCTCGACCGCGACTTCCTGGCCGCGGCTGAGCAGGTTGTCGGCGGCGAAGGTATCGCGGTGCGGCAGGGCCGTCCCGGAGTGGCTCGCCGGGATCACCCGCATGCAGCCGTTGGCCGCGGTGCTCGGGGTGAACGCGATCCACGCGGTCAGCACCTCGTAGGGTTCGAGACCCCAGTAGTTGGCGTCCTGATGCCAGCTGACGTAGCCGCTGGAAGCCGCCTGTTTGGCGAAGAAGCTCGATCCCCAGGCGAGCACGTCCGGCCCGAGCAGGGCGGTGACCGGCCGGGTGATCGCCGGGTCGCACACGAGGTCGTGCAGCCACGGGAAGACGAGGTGCGGCTTGCTGCGAAACACCGTGTCGGCGACATCGGGCCGGGCGCGCCGGAACTGCCGGTACCGCTCGTGCAATTCGCCTGCCCGGTCGGCGTCGATCCCGGGCAGCGGAGAGAGATAGCCGTCATGCCGGTAGGTTGCGACCTGGACGTCATCAAGCTCGGTCATCGCTGCGGTCCCCAGAGTTCGTCGGTTGCAAGGCGAGCACCCTCAACAAGGGCCCCGAGCTTCGCCCAGGCCACGTCCTCGGCGGTGAAGGTATCGCCGGCAAAGGTCCCGAACCCGCAGTCGGTGCCGGCAAGGATGCGGGTGCGATCGCCCACCGACCGCGCAGCGCGAACCAGCCGTTCGGCCACCACCTGCGGATGCTCGACATAGTTGTTGGTGGTCTCGATCACGCCGACGACCAGCGCCATGTGGTCCGGCAGCGGCAGGGTCCGGAACGCCTCGACCTCGTGGGCATGACGCGGATTGGCAAACGGCAGCACCAGCGCGCCCACCCGCGCCTGGTACATCACCGGGAGCACGTCGGGACACGGCACGTCGTGCAGGTGCGGCCCGTCCCGGTTGCCCCAGCAGGCATGCAGCCTGATCCGCTCTCGCGGCAGGTCCGCGATCGCCTCGTTCAGGGCCGTGACGTGCATCTCCATCGCCTCGATGAACTCCGCGAGCGTGCGGTCCTGGAAGTAGCCCGAGCGCTCGATCCCGAGATCGGGCGAGTCGATCTGCAGGATGAACCCGGCGTCGACGATGTGGCGGTACTCCGCGCCGAGCGCCCGCGCGAGCGCGAAGACGTAGTCCTCGTGCCGGTCGTAGTGGAGGTTCACCATGGCGGTGGACGCGAAGCCCGGGGAGACCGCGGTCATGAAGGTCTCGGCAAAGCCGTCGCCGGTCTCCGCGAGTGCCCGGCGAAACGACGTGCACTCCGCCTCGACGCCGTCGAGGTTCGCGTAGGAAACCGGTCCGATCGCCTGCGGCAGGCCGTAGGGACTGATCCGCCTGCGCCCGCTTTCCCTGATCCGGGAGAACCAGATCGGGAACTCGGTCGCATCAACGGGCAGGCGGCGCTGCGGACCGCCGTCGCCGTGGCCGAAGCCGTTCATCCGTTCGGCGGCATAGGAGACGAAGTCGGTGCGCGGCATCTCGCCGTCGTTGCCGACGTCGATGCCGGTCTCGAGCTGCCGCGCGATCACGGTCCTGAGCGCGCGCGCCACGGCCCCGTCAAGCGCATCTGCGTCATGGTGCTCACGGTTCGCCCTTGCAACCAGCAGGTCGGCGAGCGCATCCCCGCGCGGCAGGCTGCCGACATGGGTGGTGAGGATACGGTCGGTGCTCGTCTTCATTGGCGAAGTTCCTCCCGGAGCAGGCACTATGGGCGCGCGGCCGGCGTGCTGTCCATGCCGTACCACTTTCAAAGGAAAGTGCGATCTGCTAGTCCGCAGGGGCCCCGTTCTCCCGGATGATGCCCATGGTTCCCCTGCTGTTTACACCGTGCCGGCACCGTGATGTCGAGCTGAAGAACCGCGTGGTGATCGCGCCGATGCACCAGTACTCCGGCGTGAAGGGATACCCGACCGATTGGCATGTCATGAGTGTGGGGCGCTACGCCGCCGGCGGTGCCGGACTGGTCTTCGTCGAGTCGACCAAGGTCGAGCGTCGCGGCTGCGGGACAATCGGTGACCTCGGCCTGTGGCACGACGATTTCATCGGGCACTTCGCACGCCTTGCCGACTTCATCCGCAGCCACGGCGCGGTACCCGGCATCCAACTCGGCCACAGCGGGCGCAAGGCACGCCGCTACCGGCCGTGGGAGGGAGGCGGACCGCTCGACCGGTCACCCGGGATCGACGACTGGGATGACTGGGAACTGGTCTCGGCCAGTGACGGCAGCGACCGCGGCGAACCGGCGCCCAGGGCATTGTCGAGTGGCGAGATCGTCGACCTGGTCGGACGCTGGGGCGACGCGGCCGCGCGCGCCGATGCCGCCGGGTTCGACGTACTCGAAATCCATGGCGCCCACGGCTACCTGATCCACCAGTTCCTTTCTCCGCACTCGAACCGGCGCGGCGACCGCTACGGCGGATCCGAGGCCAACCGGATGCGGTTCGCCATCGAGGTGGTCGATGCGGTGCGCGCCGCGTGGCCAGCGCACAAGCCGCTGTTCCTGCGCCTGTCGGTCGAGGACGACGCCGGGTGGAACCCGGATGCCAACGTCCGGCTCGCCCGCATTCTCGGACCCCGCGGTGTCGATGTCTTCGACTGTTCGTCCGGCGGCATGCGCGGCGCGCCGGTGGTCAGTGCCGGGCCGGTCGGCTACGGCTACCAGGTTCCCTACGCCGAGAAGCTGCGCCGGGAAGCGGGTGTCGCGACCATGGCGGTCGGACTGATCGTGCACGCCGACCAGGCCGAACAGATCCTGCTGCAGGGCCGGGCCGACCTGGTCGCGCTGGCACGCGAGGTCATGCACAATCCGAACTGGCCGCTGGATGCGGCAATGAAGCTCGGGCTGGCCCAGCCGTTCGGCCTGATGCCCAGTCCATACGCCTACTGGCTCGAGAAGCGCGCCGGGCAGGTCTCGGCACTGACCCCGTCAACCCACACCCGGGGTCTCGACCACCTCGCCACCCAGCCACGGGAGTAGAAGATGTCACATGTCCTGGTGGAGTTCGCCGGGGGTGTCAGGACGGTCACGCTGGACCGGCCCGAAAAGCGCAATGCCATGAACCAGGCCATGCTCGACGCATTGCATGCGGTGTTTGTCTCCGAGCCTGCGCCCGACGAACGGGTGGTGGTGATCCGGGCCCGCGGGCCGTCGTTCTGCGCCGGTATCGACCTCGCGGAGCGCCGGCAACGCGGGACTCCGACCTCGGAGAGCCCGGTCGAACGGGTCTTCCACGCCATGGAGACCTACCCGCTTCCGATCATCTCGGTGGTCCAGGGCGCGGCAATCGCCGGCGGGTGTGAACTGGCGCTGCACAGCGAGTTCGTGGTCGCGGCCGAGGACGCACGCTTTGGCATGTCGCTCGCCCAGATCGGCCTCGCGCCGACATGGTTCCTGTGCAAGAAGCTGATGGAGGTCGCGGGTCCGGTCGCCACCCGGGAGATCCTGCTGCTCGGCGACCCGGTCCCGGCGCGCTGGATGTACGACCATGGCCTGATTGCGCGTATTGCTCCGGCGAATGAACTCGACGCGACGGTTGCTGGTCTGGTCGACCGGCTGTGCGCCAACGCGCCGCTGTCGCTGCGTGCGATGAAGGCACTGATCATCCGCCAGCTCGACTATCGCGACGGAATCGACCGCAAGGACACCGAGGACCTGGTACGCACCGCGCGGACCAGCGCCGACGCGCGCGAGGGCATGGCGGCTCGCCTCGAGCGGCGTCCGGCGCGGTTTGTCGGCAGCTGAGTCATGGCGGTGCGTCTGCAAGGCGACTGGCAGGAACTCGACGTACAGACCTGTGCCGCGGTCGGGGGCCACCTCGGGGTCTACCAGCTCGGCACCGGAGGCGGGACCATCGTATTCATCGGTGTTGCCGACGCACGGACCCGCTTCGGGCTGCGTGGCGAGTTGCTGCGCCACTGCGCCGATCCGCCGACCGGCGCCACCCGGTTCCGGGTCGAGGTCACCCACTCCTATCGAAGCCGCTACATGGAGCTGGTCGAGGCCTACCTGCATGATCACGGCCGGTTCCCGATTGGCAACGCCGACCTCGACCGGTCGCGCTTCGGGACGCTGCGGCCCGGCGGCGGCCCGGCTTGACGCCTGCGGAAGGATGACCCGCGATGGACTTCGCCCTCACTCCCGAACAGACCATGGTCGTCGACATGGTCCGCCGCTTCGTGCGCGAGGAAATCCTGCCGCTCGAGGAGAGCCTCGATGCGGATGCCGAAGAGGTGGCGCCCGGGGTGCTGGCCCGGCTGGTGGACCGGACCAGGGAGATGGGGCTCTACGGCCTCGACACGCCGGCCGAATACGGCGGTCCGGACATCGACATGGTCACCCGGGCGCTGATCGCCATGGAGTGCAGCCGCCACCGAGCCGGTCTCTACGCGCCCTGCTACCAGGCCTTCGGCGGCGCGCGCCAGGCCCAGTTGTTCGAGGCCACCGACGTCCAGAAGGAACGCTACCTCTACCCGATGCTCCGGGGCGAGAAACGCGCCTTTTTCGCCCTGTCCGAACCGTCCGGCGGCAGCGACCCGGCCCGGGCGATCCGGACCCGGGCGGTGCGCGACGGCGACGCATGGGTGCTGAACGGAACCAAACTGTGGATCAGCGGCGCCGACCGCGCCGACTACGGGCTGGTGTTCGCGCGGACCGGTGGTCCCGGCCGGTCGGGTGTCACCGCCTTCATCGTCGAGACGCACTGGCCGGGGTTCAACGTCACCCGGGTGGTGCATACCCTGCGCTCTTCGAAATACGCCACCGAGATCCACATGGAGGACCTGCGGGTTCCACACGAGAACATTCTCGGGCGCGAGGGCGGCGGATTCGAGATCGCCAATGACCGGCTGGCACGCCAGCGGATCCCCTACGCTGCCGAATGCCTGGGTGTTGCCATGGAAGCACACCGCATGGCAATCGATTACGCCCGGATCCGCGAGACCTTCGGGGCCCCACTTGCACACCGCCAGGGCATCCAGTGGATGCTGGTCGAGAACGAGATCGACATTCGCTCGGCCCGCCTGCTGGTGCTCGACGCGGCGGCCCGGGCCGACCGGGGAGAACCGTTCCGCACCGAGTCGGCGATCGCCAAGCTGGTCTGCGCCGAGAACGGCTTCAAGGTGGTTGATCGTGCCATGCAGATCCACGGCGGTCTCGGGGTGGCGAAGGACCTGCCCCTGGAACGCTGGTTTCGGGAAATGCGGATTCGCCGGATCGGCGAGGGGCCGAGCGAGGTCCAGAAACATGTCATCGCGCGCGACATCATCGGCGGATCGCTGAGATAGGCACAAAAAAACCGGAACCGGCGCCCGCTGCAAGGTCGGGCGCCGGTCCCGGAAATGGTCAGGGTTGGCTTACAGCCTTTTCAGGCAACACCGGCGCCAATGAACCGGCGTTGTCCTGACACCGACTAAGCGCTCAGAGCAAACTGAGATTGGTTGCGGCCTGCTTGCCGTTACGGCCCATTTCCAGATCGTAGGACACCTTTGCGCCCTCGTTCAGCTGGGCAATTCCGGATCTCTCGACAGCTGTGATGTGGACGAACGCATCAGGTCCACCCTGGTCGGGCTGAATGAAGCCGTACCCCTTGGTTGAGTTGAACCACTTGACGGTTCCAGTTGCCATTGTACTTTCTCCATAGTCTTGGGGGATCAACGGCTACACGTATGGCCGACCCCCTTCGGTGAGCGCTCTTAATGTCAGGAGACGCTTTCTAAGCCCTTGTGTTGTAGGCCCTTTACATTCAACGACACTGGCGCAACACAAGGTAGATGGGATCAGGACTGAGAGAATTCAAGGCATCGGGCCCCGTCTTGCGGCAGCCTTTGTTCTGCGATAGGTCAGGAGACGCACCGCCCGTGGCCGGCCGCGTGCAGACCGGGAGTTCGTGGATGCCATGAAGGCTGCGCCCTTCGAGTATGTTCGGCCCGCGAGCCTTGCTGACGCACTGGAACTGCTGGCCGAACCAGGCCCCGAAACCCGCATCATTGCCGGCGGACAGTCGCTGGTCCCGATGATGGCGATGCGCCTCGCCCGGCCCGGCCGGCTGGTGGACATCGCCGGGCTTGATGCGCTCGCGGGGATCGGTCGAGGGGACGGCGGCATCGTGGTCGGGGCCGCGACAGTGCAGGCGGAGGCGGAACGTTCGCCGCTGCTGGCCGCGGAAGCGCCGCTGCTGGCCGCCGCACTCCCGCATGTAGGGCATGTCCAGACCAGGAACCGGGGAACCATCGGCGGCAGCGTCGCCCACTGCGATCCCGCAGCCGAGATCCTGCTCGCGGCGCTCGCGATGCGCGCCGAGGTCGAACTTGCCTCGGTGCGCGGCCCACGCCGTCTCGCGCTCCGTGACTTCGCCGTCGGTGCGATGATGACGGCGGCCGAGGACGACGAGATGCTGGTCCGGGTGTTGCTGCCGGCCCGCCCGGCGGGGCTCGCGATCGGTGCCGCAGTCAGGGAGGTCAGTGCGCGTGCCGGAGACTTTGCGGTCCTTGCGGCCGCGGCCGAGATCGGTCTTGACGAGGACGGCGTGTGCCGGCACCTCCGCCTCGCGGTCGGTGGCGCCTCCCCGGTTCCGGTGACCGCCGAAGCGGCCGAGCGGGCGCTGCTCGGAACCCGGGCCGACACCGACGCGGTTCGCGAGGCGACGCGGCTCGTCGCACCGCTTCTCGAACCCTGGGACGACCAGCGGGCGTCCGCTTCCTATCGCCGCCGGGTCGCACCCGGTCTGCTGGCACGCGCGCTCGAGACCGCTGCCGAACGGGCGCGGTCCCCGGAGGAGTAATGCCGGTTCCGGTCACGATTTCGGTCAACGGACGCGCGGTGTCGGACACCGTCGAACCCCGTGTGACCCTGGTGGACTTCCTGCGCGATCGCCTGGGCCTGACCGGCACCCACGTCGGCTGCGAACAGGGTGTGTGCGGCGCCTGTTCGGTGCTGCTCGACGGTGTGCCGGTGCGCTCGTGCCTGCTGTTCGCGGTCCAGGCCGGGAACCGGTCAGTCACCACCGTCGAGGGACTGGATGACGCCATTCTCCTGGACGCGTTCGAGGAGACCCACGCGATGCAGTGCGGCTACTGTACGCCGGGGATGCTGATCGCTGCCAGGGGCCTGCTGTCGGACACGCCGGACCCGAGCGAGGACGACATTCGCGAGGCCATTTCCGGCACGCTGTGCCGGTGTACCGGCTACGTGCAGATCGTGGAGGCAATCGCGCTGGCCGCGACGCGCCTGCGCCAGGACGAGCGCCATGGCTGATCCCGCACGGTTCATCTCCACCCGGCGCCGGGTGCGCGAGGACCGGCGCTTCGTGACCGGGACCGGACGGTTCGTCGCCGACATCCGACTTCCGGACGCGCTGCACGCCGCCGTGGTGACCAGCCCGCATCCGGCCGCCCGCATTGTCTCGATCGATACCCGGGCGGCCCTGGCCAGCGAAGGTGTCGAGGAGGTCCTGGTCGGCACCGGGTTGCCCGACCTGGTCGATCCGATCCCCAATGCGCTCGATACGCCCGGGATCCGCTGCTACCCGCTGGCTGGGGATACGGTGCGCTATGTTGGCGAATGGGTGGCGGTGGTGGTGGCACGGACCAGGGCGCTGGCCGAGGACGCGGCGGAACTCGTCGACATCCGGTACCGGGCACTGCCCTTCGTGGTCGACGCCGAAGCCGCGCTCGATCCCTCCTCTCCCCCGGTGCACCCGGCGCACGGCAGCAACCTGCTCTACCGGCGCCTGTTCTCCTGGGGCCCGGTCGAGGCCGACTTCGGCGCTGCCCCGCATCACCTCGGCTTCGAACTCGCCTGGGGTCGCAGCGCCACGGTTCCGATCGAGACCTTCGGTGTCGTGGCCCGCTGGGATGCCGGGCGCGACCTGCTGGACATCTGGGCATCGATCCAGATGCCGTCCTTTGCCGAGCAGGTCGCATCATGCCTCCGGCTCGACCTCAACCAGGTGAGGGTGCACTACGATGTCGACGTCGGTGGGTCCTACGGTGTCAAGCGGGGTCTGAAGCACACCGTCGTCGCCGGCCTGCTGGCACGGCGGACCGGACGGCCGGTGCGCCTCATCGAGGACCGGCTCGAGAACATGGCGGGTGGTGACATGCACGGCCCGGAACGCCGGTTCCGGGTCGCGGTCGCCTTTGACGACGACGGGATGATCCGGTCACTGAAGCTGCGGGCCCTCGAGGACGTCGGGGCGCAGTCCGGCCGGGCCCCGCTGCAGCTCGGCAAGCCGGTGAGCGCCATCGTCGGCGCCTACCGGATCGGCAGCGTCGCCTATGAGGCGATCTGCGTCTCCACCAACAAGACCGGACAGACGGCGGTGCGCGGTTTCGGGATGGCGCCGACCAACCTTGCTCTCGAGACCGCCCTCGACCGGGTCGCCCGACACCTGGGCAAGTCCCGCTTCGCGGTTCGCCGAACCAACATGATCCGCGCGTACCAGTTTCCGTACCGGATCCCCAGCGGTTCCGCCTACGACAGCGGCGATTACCATGCGGTGCTGGCGAAGGCCTGCGGACTGGCCGGGCTGGACCGCCTGCTTGCGCGCCGCACCGCTGCCCGGGCCGAGGGCAGGGTCGTCGGGATCGGGATTGCGACCTGCCTCGAGCCGAGCGGCGGCAACTCGAGCTTCGAAGCGCTGCTCAACCCGAAGAACACAACCACCACATGGCCTGAATCCTGCGTCATCAAGGTCGACCGCACCGGTCTCGTCACCGCGAGCATCGCCACCTCGACCTCCGGCCAGGGCCACGAGACGCTGACGGCCACGGTGATCGGCGAGGAACTGGGTATCGACCCCGACCGGATCCGGGTGCTGCACGCCGATACCCTGTCGGCCATGCCGGGCAACACTCCTGTCGCGAGCCGCATGGCGATCATGCTGGGTGGCGCCGCGACCGGGGCGGCGGGACGGATCCGCGACCGGGCGCTTGCGATCGGGGCGCACTTGCTCGGCCACGCTCCGGGCGAGGTGAGATGGAGTGACGGAGCCGCCGTTGCGCCGGACGGCCGCCGCCTGTCGCTTGGCGAGATCGCCCTGGTCGCGCACCGCGAGTATCACCGCCTGCCCCCAGGCGTCACCGAGCCCGGGCTGCAGGCCACCCACGTCTACCAGGTCCCGACCGGCGGCACGTTGCCCGATGCCGATGGCCGCGGGCAGATGTACCCCTGCTACTCCTTTGCCGCCCACCTGGTCTATGCCGAGATCGACCGGCTGACCGGCACGGTGTCGCTGGCCGACTACGTCATCGCCCATGACTGCGGAACGGTCATCAACCCCGAAATCGTACGCGGCATGGTGATCGGGGGGGCGGCCCACGGCATCGGCGCCGCGCTCTACGAGGAGTTCGCCTACGACGGCCAGGGGCAGTTCCTGTCGGGCACCCTTGCCGACTACGTCATGCCGACCGCGCACGAGGTTCCCGACATCAGGGTGGTGGAACACTGCACGCCGTCGCCGCTGACCTCGCACGGACAGAAGGGGGTGGGCGAAGGCGGCTATCTGGGTGCTCCGGCCGCGGTCGCGAGTGCGGTCAACGACGCGCTGGCACCCTTCGGCATCGCCTGTCTCGAGTTGCCCATGCGCGCCGGCACGCTGTCCGACCTGCTGGCCACGGCCACGGAGCAGCCATGATCATCGATATTCACGCCCACCTGCTGCCCCAGGGCACACTCGACGCCCTGGCGGCCCGGCCGGGGCAGTTTCCGTCGGTCTCGCTGTTGCGCGATGCCAACGAGCTTCGGCTCGCGTTTGCCGGCGGATCACCGACCCGGCCGATCATGCCGGCGTTGCGCCACTTCGGACCACGGCAGCGGTTCCTCGCCGGCGCCGGCATCGACCTGCAGCTCGCCGGCGGCTGGCTCGACGCTTTCGGCTACGAACTGCCCGCCGAGGAAGGTGCGGACTGGTCGCGGTTCCTGAACGAGGGCATGCTCGCCGAATGCCGCGACCGCGATGGGGTGCTCCCGCTGGCGACGGTTCCACTGCAGTCGGGAGCCCTTGCCGCCCGAGTGCTGCGCGAGGCGGTCAGGGACGGCATGCCGGGCGCGATGATCGGGACCCAGAACCGGGGCAGTTCCGGTTCGCTTGACGATCCCGACCTCGATCCGTTCTGGGAGACGGCGGCGGAACTCGGGGTCCCGGTGATCGTTCACCCGATGTTCGGGTCGGCCGATGCCCGACTGCATGACATGCAGATGATGAACGCGGTCGGGCGGGTCTCGGATGTTTCGACAGCCGTCAGCAGGCTGCTGTTCAAGGGTCATCTTTCGCGGTTTGCCGGTCTGGTGCTCGTGGCCTCCACCGGCGGCGGGGCGCTGCCCTACATGCTCGGCCGGCTCGAGCGCAACCACCGCGCCTTCCCGGGCCTCGTGGTCGATCCGGTCGAGCAGTTCGCCCTGCTGTACTTCGACAGCGTGGTGTTCCAGCCGCGGATCCTGCGTTTCCTGGTCGAGATGGCGGGTGTCGAGCGCATCATGCTCGGGTCCGACTACCCGTTTCCGATCGGCGATCCGGACCCGCGTGCGGTGATCGAGCAGGCCGGACTCGAAGCCTCGGCAACCGAGGCCATGTTGACCGGCACGACTCGCCGGCTGTTCGGTGTCTGAGGAGGGCGATGTCGAAACAGAACTTCCTGCTCGTCCTCGGCGCGCTCGCGCTGATGTTCGCCGGCGCACTGGGCGGCGGCTTCTGGGTGGCGGAGAACTGGCGGGGCGGCGGGTCGCGGGGAAGCGACCTGGTCGGGGGTCCCTTCAGCCTCGTCGATCACGTCGGCCGGGCGGTCACCGAGGCCGACTACACGGACCGTCACACCCTGGTCTACTTCGGCTATACCTACTGCCCCGACGCCTGCCCTCTCGGCTTGCTGACCATCACGGAGGCCCTTGAGCAGCTGGGAGAGAAGGCCGGACGGGTGAAGCCGCTGTTCATCACCGTCGACCCGGAACGCGATACCGTCGAGGTGATGGCGGCCCACCACGAGCACTTTCACTCTGCCTTCAGCTTCCTGACCGGGACGGCGCGACAGATCGCCGATGTCGCCCGGGCCTACCGGGTGTACTACCAGAAGTCCGAGACCGAGGACGCGGCCGACTACCTGGTGGATCACTCCACCGTCACCTACCTGATGGCGCCCGGCGGCGGATTCCTGCGACACTTCGGCCACGCGGTCACGGCGGACGAACTCGCTGCCGCGCTGAAGGAGGTTCTGTAGTGGAGCGACCGGACAGCCGCACCGGCCGGATCATGCGCCTGCCGCTGTTCGACGGGCAGGTGCCGTCCGGCGGTCCGGTTCACCTGGTTTCCGACCAGGGCGACGAGCTGCTGCTGGTTGCCGTGGGTACGGACACGCCGGGCCGGGTCGAGGACCTGGCCGCGGCTTCGGCCGACCGGTTCGAGGCCTGGCTCGGCCGTGACGTCACGGTCCGCGGCACCGTGCTCGGAACGGTGATCTGGTACGCGGCCGTCACGCCGGCGGAGTAGTGCGGTCGAGCGCGACCCGGCCCGCACGTTCGCGCGCGATGATCAGCTTCTGGACCTGCGCGGTCCCGTCGCCGATCTGCAGTCCGAGAATGTCCCGCATGCGCTGCTGGTGCGCGAGGTCGCGGCTGTAGCCGGAGTGACCGTGCAGCAGCAGACACTGGTGCACCACGTCGAACGCAACCTTCGGTGCCCACCACTTCACCATTGCCGCCTCGGCGGTATGCGGCTGGCCCCGGTCACGCAGCCACAGCGTCTTGTAGCAGAGCAGACGTGCCGCCTCGAGCATGGTCTCCGCCTCGGCGAGCGGGAAGGTTACGCCCTGGAAGGCTGCGAGCGGCTTGCCGAAGGCCTCGCGGTCGCCCACATGCTCCCAGGTCTCCGACAGCGATGCCTGCGCCGTGGCCAGGCACTGCAGTCCGATCAGGGCGCGCGAGTAGTCGAACCCGCCCATGACCTGCCGGAACCCGGCTCCTTCCGGGCCGACCCGGCGCGCGTCCTCCACGCGCACGTCGTCGAAGAACAGCGAGCCGCGGCCGACCACCCTCGAACCCACGTCGTCGAACCCGGTCCGCTCCAGACCCGGCGTATCACCAGGAACCAGCAGCGCCGTGATCCCGTGGGCGCGTTCCGCGGTACTGCCGGTCCGCGCGAACACCAGGATCTCGTCGGCCTGGGCGGCAAGCGAGATCGATGTCTTCTCGCCGTTCAGCACGTAGCCGTCGTTGGTGCGGCGCGCGGACAGCCGCAGACTCGCTGCATCCGAACCACCGGCCGGCTCGGTCAGCGCGAGTCCCAGCAGGATTTCGCCGGCGCAGGCGCGGCCGATCGTGTCCCGCGCCAGATCATCGGGTGCGTGGTCCGCCAGGATCGCACCGACCAGCCCGGTCAGCATCGGGACGTAGGCGACATTCATGTCGGCGTGGCTGATCGCCTCCATGATGAGGCCGGCGGTCACCGCGTCGGCGCCCGCACCGCCGGTTCCGACCGGCAGTTCGGCTCCGATCAGTCCGAGTTGGCCCATTTCGCGGACCAGCCCGCGGTCAAGTTCCGCCTGGTCATCGCGCGCGAGGTACCCGGGCGCGAGCCGGTCTCCGGCAAACCGCTCCGCCATGTCGCGGATCGCGCGTTGCTCGTCGCTCAGTGCAAAGTCCATCCTGTCGTGTCCCCTACCGGTCGCCGTCCCTGCCGCTTGCCAGTTCCTTCAGCTCGTAGAGCATTTCCAGTGCCGCGAACGGGGTCAACCGGTCGGGTTCGATCTCGCCCAGACGCCGGGTCAGCAGGTCAGGCTCCCGGTGCTCCGGCGGCGGTGGCAGCGGGACCGAGCGGAACAGCGGCAGTTCTTCGATCAGACGGCGCGCGGTCCCGGACCGCTCGCTGTTTTCCAGTCGGTCGAGCACGTCGCGGGCCCGTTCGATCACCGCGCCCGGCAGGCCGGCGCGCCGGGCGACATGGATGCCGTAGGAGCGGTCCGCCGTGCCGCGGACAACCTCGTGCAGGAAGACGATATCGTCGTTCCATTCCCTGATGCGCATGGTGCAGCAGGCAAGCGCCGGCAGGGTGTCGGCAAGCACGGTGAGCTCGTGGTAGTGGGTGGCGAACAGGGTGCGGCTCGCGTTGACCTCGTGCAGGTGCTCGAGCACCGCCCAGGCGATCGAGAGCCCGTCCCAGGTCGCGGTGCCGCGACCGATCTCGTCAAGGATGACCAGCGAGCGTTCCGTCGCCTGGTTGAGGATGGCGGCGGTCTCGACCATCTCCACCATGAAGGTCGAGCGTCCGCGCGCCAGGTCGTCCGCCGCCCCGACCCGGCTGAACAGCCGGTCGATGACGCCGATGTGGGCGTCCTGCGCCGGCACGTAGCTGCCGGTCTGCGCAAGCACGGCAATCAGCGCGTTCTGGCGCAGGAAGGTCGACTTGCCGGCCATGTTGGGGCCCGTGACCAGCCACAGGCGCTGGTCCCGGGCGAGATCGCAGCCGTTGGCGACAAACGGCTCGCCCTCGGCGGCCAGGGCCTCGACCACCGGGTGGCGGCCTTCGCTCACGGTGAAGTCAAGGCTGTGATCGATCCGTGGGCGCACCCAGGAACGATCGACGCCGAGGTCTGCCAGCGAGGACGCAACGTCGAGCCGTGCCAGCGCCGCCGCCGCGCGGTCAACCTCCCCGGCGCGGGCGCAGACCTGTTCGACCAGGAACCGGAACAGCTCGAGTTCCAGTGCGAGCGCGCGGTCCGCCGCCTGGCCCAGGTCACGCTCGAGTTCACCGAGCTCGGCGGTGGTAAACCGCATGGTGCTGGCCATGGTCTGGCGATGAATGAAGGCCTGGTGCGCCTGCACCTTCCCGGCCTGGACCGCGGTCACCTCGACAAAGTAGCCCAGCACGTTGTTGTGCCGGACCTTGAGCGATGCGATGCCGGTTTCCTCGGCGTAGCGCTGCTGCAGGGCGGCGATCATGCGCCGGCTGTCGTCGCGCAGCGAGCGCAGGCGATCAAGGTCCCCGTCATGTCCCGCCGCGATGAACCCGCCGTCGCGGGCCGCAAGGCCCGGGCGCTCCACCAGTGCCGCCTCGAGCAGGGCGACGAGGTCACCGTGGCCGTCGAGTGCCGCTGCGATCGCGCCGATCCCGCCCGACGCGTCCGCAAGCAGGGCTGCGAGGCCGCCGGCACAGTCGAGTCCGTCGCGGACCGCCGCGAGGTCGCGGGGCCCGCCGCGCTCGAGCGAGAGCCGCGAGACAGCACGCTCGAGATCGGTCATGGTCGCAAGCCGGTTGCGCACCTCAGCGCGCAGTTCCGGGCGGGTGGCAAAATGCGAGACCTCGTCGAGGCGGGCGTCGATCGCCGCCGGGTCGGTGAGCGGCGCGGCGAGGCGGTCGGCAAGCAGCCGTGCGCCGGCGCTGGTCGCGGTGCGGTCGATGACCCCGAGCAGGCTGCCGCGCCGGTCACCGGCCAGGGTTCGCAGCAGCTCGAGGTTGGTGCGTGTCGCCGCGTCGATGACCACGGTGTCGGCACCGTTGCAGCGGGCGGGCGGTCGAAGCCGTGGCAGCCTGCCCTGCTGGGTGAGGTCAAGGTAGTCGACGAGTGCTCCGGCCGCGGCCAGTTCCACTCGGGAAAAACTGCCGAACCCGTCCAGGGCGTCGACGCCGAACAGCGCCTTCAGTCGCCTTTCCCCGTTGATGCTGTCGAACCGCGCCGATGGCTGGGGAACCAGGATGTCCCGCCAGTCATCGAGCGCGACGCCATCCAGGCGGTCCGGCACCAGCAGTTCACTCGGTGCGATCCGCGCCAGAAGCAGGGCCAGGCCGTCACGGTCGGCCGCCTGAACGAGGAAGGTCCCGGTCGAGATATCGACCCAGGCGACGCCGCAGGTCCCGCGCAGCTCGGCAAGTCCGGCGAGGTAGTTGTTGCGGCCCGGCTCGAGCAGGGTGTCTTCGGTGAGCGTGCCCGGGGTGATCACCCGGGAGACCGCGCGGCGGACAAGCTGTTTCGACCCGCGCCTGCGTGCCTCCTCCGGTGCCTCCACCTGGTCGCAGATGGCAACCCGAAACCCCTTCCGGATCAGCCGCGACAGGTAGGCATCGGCGGAATGGACCGGGACCCCGCACATCGGGATGTCCTCGCCGTGGTGGCGGCCCCGCCGCGTGAGCGTGATGTCGAGCGCCCCGGCCGCCTCGACCGCGTCGGCAAAGAACAACTCGTAGAAATCGCCCATGCGGTAGAACAGGAGCGAATCCGGGTACTCTTTCTTGATTTCGAAGTACTGCGCCAGCATTGGCGTCAGGGTGCCGCTGGCACTGCGATCCTGTCGGGACGATGCGGTAATCCGGTTCACTCCGTTCAGGTCCGGCGGGTCGGAACTGTATCACGGCCACCGGCGCGATGGCATCAGACAGATCGGTGCGCATGCTGCCCGTTGCCCGCATTGGTGCTACGCTTCCGGTCGGCATGGACCGGTGTTCGCGAGAGTCCTGCGATCTTGGAGAGGGACGGGAGTCGATGGACCACGACAGGGAAATGCTCGAGCGTGATGCCCTCGACTTTCACGCCCAGGGCCGGCCCGGCAAGCTCGAGATCACGCCGACCAAGCCGCTCACGACCCAGCGCGACCTGACACTCGCCTATTCGCCCGGCGTGGCCACGCCGTGTCTCGAGATCGAACGCGATCCCGCCCTCGCCTATGACTACACCGCCAAGGGCAACGTGGTCGCCGTGATCTCGAACGGCACCGCGGTACTGGGCCTCGGAGACATCGGTGCGCTTGCGGCCAAGCCGGTGATGGAAGGCAAGGCGGTCCTGTTCAAGAAGTTTGCCGATGTCGACGGGATCGATCTCGAAGTCAACACGCCGGATATCGATGAATTCGTCAACTGTGTCCGGTTTCTTGGCAAGAGCTTTGGCGGTATCAATCTTGAGGATATTGCAGCACCCTCCTGTTTCATCATTGAGCAGCGGCTGAAGGAACTGCTGGACATACCGGTTTTTCACGATGATCAGCATGGAACAGCGATCATTTCTGCTGCGGGACTGCTCAATGCACTGCATCTTACCGGCCGCGACCTGCGCGAAGCGCGCCTTGTGGTCAATGGCGCCGGCGCGGCATCCATTGCCGGCGTCGAGCTGCTCAAGGCGATGGGCATGCCGTACGACAACATCGTGATCTGCGACTCGCGCGGCGTGGTCTGGCGCGGCCGCGAGGCCGGCATGAACCAGTGGAAGTCGGCCCACGCCGCCGAAACGGACGCGCGGACGCTCGAAGACGCGGTCAAGGGCGCCGACGTGCTGTTCGGCCTCTCCGTCAAGGACGCGTTTTCGGCCGACATGGTCCGGTCCATGGCCGACAACCCGATCATCTTCGCCATGGCCAACCCCGATCCCGAGATCACCCCGGAGGAAGTGGCCGCGATTCGCTCCGATGCCATCATGGCCACCGGCAGGTCCGATTACCCCAACCAGGTCAACAATGTCCTCGGTTTCCCCTACATTTTCCGCGGCGCCCTCGACGTGCATGCGGTCGAAATCAACGACGCAATGAAGATCGCGGCGGCCCACGCGATCGCGAAACTCGCCCGTCTCGACGTGCCCGACGAGGTCAATGCCGCCTACGGACGGCCGTTGCAGTTCGGGCGCAACTACATCATCCCCGCCCCGTTCGACCCGAGGCTGATCGTCCACGTCTCGAGCGCGGTTGCGCGCGCGGCCATGGACACCGGGGTTGCCCGCAAGCCGATCGAGGACTTCGAGGCCTACGAGGCGACGCTGTCGGGCCGCCTCGATCCGACCGCCAATGCACTGACCGGGATCTACAGCCGGGTGCGCCGGTCGCCGCGCCGGGTCGTGTTCGCCGAAGGCGAGGAGGAACGGGTGATCCGGGCTGCCTTCGCGTTCCGGGCCAGCGGCTACGGGGAACCGGTTCTGATCGGCCGGGAGGAGACCGTCGGACGGACGCTCGCCCGTCTCGGTTACGAGGGCAGCATCGAGATCCACAATGCGCGCAGGTCGGAACACAACCGGATGTATACCGACGCGCTCTACCGGAGACTGCAGCGGTCCGGCCAGCTGATCCGCGATGTCCAGCGCATGGTCAACCAGGATCGCAACGTGTTCGCGGCCTGCATGGTCCGGCACGGTCACGCCGACGCCATGGTCACCGGCGTCACCCGAAGTTTCGGGGTGAACCACGAATATGTCACCCGGGTGCTCGATACCCGGCCCGGACAGCGGCTGATGACCTGCAGCATCGTGATCACCCGGCGCCAGACCCTGTTCATCGCCGATACCAACATCAACGAACTTCCCGATCCGGAGTGTCTCGCCGACATCGCGGTTCAGACCGCGGAATTCGCACGTTCGTTCGGACACGTGCCCAGGGTGGCACTGCTGTCGTTCTCGAACTTCGGCTACCCGGACCGCCAGCACATGCAGCGCGTCCGGGCGGGCGTTCAGGCAATCGACCAGCGTGGCGTCGACTTCGAGTACGACGGCGAGATGAACGTCGACGTCGCCCTCGACATGTCGCTGCGCGAGAACTACCCGTTCTGCAGGTTGTCCGGCCCGGCCAACGTGCTGATCATGCCGGCGCTGCATTCGGCCAACATCAGCTACAAGCTGCTGCGCGTGGCGGGGGCGGGAACCGTGATCGGCCCGGTGCTGATCGGGCTCGAGAAACCGGTGCAGATCGTGCAGATGAACGCGACTGTCAACGAGATCGTGCAGGCGGGCGCCATCGCCGCGCACGACGCCATCCGCGCTGAGTGCTGAGTCCCGCGGGAAAGACGGTGCACGACCGGTGTTGAGCAGGTGGACGGCCGGGAGTCTTCTGAGAACAGCGGCGCTTGGCGCCGCGTTTGCTGCCGGGATCGGCGTGGTCGCGGCATTCACCCCGGGGATCCCGTTTGCCGCCATGGTGGCCGGCTGGGTGCTCGCGACCGCGGTGGCCGGCGTGCTGATTTCCCTTCACGCGAACGGGCTTGCCACAGTCGCCCGGTCCCTGCGCGCCGGCGCCGGGAACAGTGAGCTTGCCCGGCTTGCCGACGGCAGCGGCGAGCTCGCCGAACTCGCGGGAGCGCTGATCCGGCACCTGCGCGAAGACGAGATCGGCCAGGACCGGACCCGTGCGGAGACCGACGGGTTGCGCCGCATTGTGGCCGAACTTCCGGATCCGATCTTGGTCCTCGGCCCGGACGACCGCATTTTGCTTGCGAATGAGGCGGCGGCCCGGGCATTCGGCGAGGCGCTGGCCGGGCGGGACCTGAAGACTGTCCTGCGGGAGCCGAACCTGCTGTCGGCGCTCGGTGTGGCGCGACAGGGCGGAGAAGGCAAGGACATCGAGATCGCCGGGATCGGCCCGGCGGAGTCGGTCTACCGGGTGCGGGTTTCGCCGATCGGGGACGAGCCGGGCGCAACCCGCCTGCTCGCGTTTACCAGCCTGACCGAGGCCCGGCGTGCGGAGCAGATGCGGGTCGAGTTCGTGGCCAATGTCAGCCATGAACTGCGCACGCCGCTCGCGATCCTGCACGGGTTCGTCGAAACCCTGATGGGACCGGCCCGTGATGACGGCGAAGCGCGTGCCCGGTTCCTCGGCATCATGTACAGCCAGTCGACACGGATGACCCAGCTCGTCGAGGATCTCTTGTCCCTGACGCGGATCGAGGCTCGGGAACACCACCTGCCGACCGACACCGTCTCCATTGACCGGGTGATCGAGCGGACGGTTGCCGATGCCCGCTACGTGGCGAGCCAGAAGGGCATGACGATCGAGTCCGGCATCCGGGACCGGCTGCCCGACGTGATCGGCGATCTCGACGAACTGCTGCAGGTTACCCAGAACCTGGTCGACAACGCCATCAAGTACGGCCGTTCCGACAGCGTGGTCAGGATCGAGGCGATGATGGCGGAGGACGTCGAGCCACCGGCCCGCGACGGGGATACGGGAATGGTTGCAATCGCGATCAGTGACCAGGGAGAGGGCATTGCGCGCGAACACATCCCGAGACTGACCGAACGGTTCTACCGGGTGGACAGCGCGCGGTCGCGCAAGCTCGGCGGCACCGGGCTCGGGCTTGCGATCGTCAAGCACATCATCGCCCGGCACCGGGGGACGCTTGCAATCGCCAGCGAGGTGGGCACGGGCAGCACCTTTACGGTGTTCCTTCCAGCCGTACCGGAAGGCTGACCGCCACACAACTGTCACACTCCATTGATAGGGTCCGGCTGCCCGTTGATGGCCGAGCCCGCCATCGGTGTGCCAGGCCTCCCATTCTGCTGGAGAACCGCATCATGACCCTCGTTCCACTGGAGAACCGCATCATGACCCTCGTTCCACGCGCCGCCGTCCTGACAGCCGGCGGTATTGCCCTGGCGGCGCTGATGTCGGCCCAACCGGCCGATGCGCGCGACCAGGTCCGCATCGTCGGGTCCTCCACCGTCTTCCCGTTCTCTACCGTCGTCGCCGAGAACTTCAGCAAGAGCACCGGCATGAAGACCCCGGTGGTCGAGAGCACCGGTTCGGGCGGCGGCCTGAAGCTGTTCTGCGCTGGCGTCGGACCGGAGCATCCGGACATCACCAATGCCTCGCGCCGGATCAAGCAGTCGGAGATCGACACCTGCGGAAAGAACGGCATCGAGGACATCGTCGAGATCAAGGTCGGCTACGACGGTATCGTGCTCGCCAATTCCAAGGCGGGTCCGGTCATGAAGCTCAGCGAGAAGCAGGTCTTCATGGCACTGGCCAAGCAGGTTCCGGTCGACGACAAGCTGGTCGACAACCCCTACGAGCGCTGGTCGCAGATCGATGCGTCCCTGCCCGACATCGAGATCGAGGTTCTCGGACCGCCCCCGACCTCGGGTACCCGTGACGCCTTCGTCGAGCTTGCGATGCGTGACGGCGCCAAAGCCTTCCCGATGCTGAAACAGCTGCGCAAGGACAAGGGCAAGAAGGCGTTCCGCGCCGTGTCCGACAGCATGCGCGAGGACGGCCGGTTCATCGAGGCCGGCGAGAACGACAACCTGATCGTCCAGAAGCTCGAGGCCAATCCGAACGCGCTCGGCATCTTCGGCTTCAGCTTCCTCGACCAGAATGCCGACAAGGTCCGGGGCTCCGAGGTCAATGGCGTTGCCCCGACCTTCGAGAACATTGCCGGAGGAGCCTACGGCATCTCCCGGTCCCTGTTCTTCTACGTCAAGAAGGCGCATGTCGGCGTGATCCCGGGCATCGCGGAATACGTCGCCGAGTTCACCAGCGAGCGGGCTGCCGGCGAGGAAGGGTACCTGACCGACAAGGGCCTGATCCCGCTACCGGCGGCGGAGCTGAAGAAATACCAGGAAGACGGAGCCAGGATGACACGCCTGGCCGGGCTCTGATCCGGCTGCGTGTGATACAATGGCCGGCGCCCGTGGTCTGCCCCGGGCGCCGGCTGTCCGGCAGTGATGCTGCCGGCAGGATCGGGCATCGAGGGGCCAGGCGGTGCACAGTTTGATCCTTGCGGCAACAGTCCTGCTCCTGGCCCTGATCGGCTACGCCCTCGGACGATCCCGGTCGCGAAATCTCGCCGGTGCGAGCGGACAGCCGCTGCATTCGCTTCCCGCCTATTACGGCGGCTATGTCGCGATCTGGTGCGGTCTGCCGGCAGTCCTCGTGATGGCCGTGTGGCTCGGTACCGAGGGCGCCATCGTGCGGGCCCTGACCGTGCAGTCGCTGCCGGCCGAACTGGTCAGCGACGATCCGGATCGCATGGCGCTGCTGCTCACCGACATCCGCAACCTGGCCTCGGGCAGCATCTTCAGCCGCGACGTCGACCCGGCGCTCCAGGCCGCCGCCGATCACTACCAGTCGCTGCGCCAGACCGGATTCGCCTCCATGATCGTGGTGGTCCTGGCCTGCGCTGTGGCCGGACTGGTCTGGGCCCGCCGGCGCGTGACGCCCGGCCTGCGGGCCCGCAACCACGTCGAGCGCGTCATCCTGTGGGTGCTGATCGCCTGCTCGACCATCGCCATCCTGACGACCATCGGCATCGTGCTGTCGCTGATCTTCGAGACCCTGAGGTTCTTCGAGAAGGTGCCCCTGCACGAGTTCCTGTTCGGGTTGCACTGGAGTCCGCAGACGGCGATCCGCAGCGACCAGGTCGGCGCATCGGGCGCGTTCGGCGCCATCCCGCTGTTTGCCGGAACCCTGCTCATCACCCTGATCGCCATGCTCGTGGCCGGACCGATCGGGCTGATGAGCGCCATCTACATGGCCGAGTACGCGGGGTCCAGGCTCAGGTCTACCGCCAAACCGATTCTTGAAGTGCTCGCAGGGATCCCGACAGTTGTCTACGGGTTTTTCGCCGCCCTGACCGTCGCCCCCTTCGTGAGGCAGTCCGGCGGCAGCATCGGTCTCGACGTGGCATCCGAGAGTGCGCTCGCGGCCGGCGTGGTCATGGGAATCATGATCATCCCGTTCGTCTCCTCGCTGTCCGATGACGTGATCAACGCCGTTCCGCAGTCCCTGCGCGACGCGTCCTACGGTCTCGGCGCCACCCAGTCGGAAACCATTCGCCAGGTGATCCTGCCCGCGGCTCTGCCCGGCATTGTCGGAGCCTTCATGCTCGCGATCTCGCGCGCCATTGGCGAGACCATGATCGTGGTCATGGCTGCGGGTCTCGCGGCCAACCTCACCGCGAACCCGCTGGAAGCGGTCACCACGGTCACCGTGCAGATCGTCACGCTGCTGGTGGGAGACCAGGAGTTCGACTCGGCCAAGACCCTTGCGGCCTTCGCGCTCGGGCTGATGCTGTTTGTCGTCACCCTCGGGCTCAACCTGCTCGCCCTGTCCGTGGTCAGAAAGTACCGGGAACGCTATGACTGACCATGCAGCCAGGCTTCGGGAAGGGGCGATGATGTCGGGCGAACCGGACTACGCAGCGCGTCTGCGCCGCCGCCATCGGTCCGAGATGCGGTTCCGGTTCTACGGCCTGCTGAGCATCGCACTTGCCGGTGTCATCCTCGTGATCCTGGTCGGGAGCATCGTTCTCAAGGGCTACAGTGCGTTCTGGCAGACACACGTGCGCCTCGACTTCGCGATCAGCGCCGAACAGGTGGACATCGACAACCTGCGCGAGACCAACTGGGACGGCCAGGTCAAGGCAACGCTCCGCGACATGGCGCCCGAGGTCACCGGCAGGAGGGACAAGCGCAAGCTCTACCGATTCGTCTCGCCGAATGCCGGCTATGACCTGCGCGACGCCATCGCAGCCGATCCCGGCCTGCTTGGCACGGGGTTCAGTCTCTGGGTCAAGGCGTCCGACGACATCGACATGCTCACCAAGGGCCACCTCGACCGCACCTTGCCGGAATCCGATCGCCGCGTCTCAGATCTCGAGGTTGGCTGGTACGACCGGTTTGTCGGGGAGGGACGCATCGAGTTGCGGTTCAACCTCGACTTCTTCACCACCGCGGACAGTCGCGAGCCTGAGGAGGCAGGAATCCAGGGCGCACTGATGGGCTCGTTCCTGACCCTGCTCGTCACCCTTGCGCTATCGTTTCCGGTTGGCGTTATGGCAGCGGTATACCTTGAGGAATTTGCGCCGAAGAACCGGTGGACCGACATCATCGAGGCCAACATCAACAACCTGGCGGCGGTTCCCTCGATCGTCTTCGGGTTGCTCGGTCTTGCCGTCGTCATCTCGCTGTTCGGTGTTCCGCGCTCGGCGCCCCTGGCCGGCGGCATCGTGCTCGCGCTGATGACGCTGCCGACCATCATCATCGCCTCGCGCGCGGCACTGAAGGCGGTGCCGCCATCGATCCGGGAAGCCGCCACAGGTCTGGGGGCGTCACCGCACCAGGTCGTGATCCACCACGTCCTGCCGCTCGCCATGCCGGGCATCCTGACCGGGACCATCATCGGGCTGGCCCAGGCGCTCGGCGAGTCGGCGCCGCTGCTGATGATCGGCATGGTTGCCTTCATCGTCGACACGCCGACCGGGTTCACCGATCCGGCGACTGTACTCCCGGTGCAGATCTATATCTGGGCCGACAGTCCGGAACGGGCGTTCGTCGAGAAGACCTCGGCCGCCATCATGGTCCTGCTTGCCTTTCTCGCCTGCATGAACGCAACGGCGGTCTGGCTGCGCAGGAAGTTCGAACGCCGCTGGTAGGATGTCGGGATGGTGATGAACGGACAGCAGGACGAGAACCCGGCACGCGACTTCGCCCGGGTGAAGATGCAGGCCGAAAAGGTCACGGTGTTCTACGGTGACGCCCGGGCGTTGCATGACGTCGACCTCGATATCAGGGAACATACGGTCACGGCGCTGATCGGTCCGTCCGGCTGCGGCAAGTCGACCTTCCTGCGGTGCCTGAACCGCATGAACGACGTGATCGACATCTGCCGGGTGGAAGGCCGGATTACGCTTGACGGCGAGGACATCAACACGCCGTCGCTCGACACCGTGCATCTGCGGGCCCGGGTCGGCATGGTGTTTCAGAAGCCGAACCCGTTTCCCAAGTCGATCTACGACAATGTCGCCTACGGTCCGCGGATCCACGGCATGACGTCGGGCAAGTCGGAGCTCGACGAGATGGTGGAGACCAGCCTCGAGAAGGCCGGGCTGTGGAAGGAGGTCCGGGATCGGCTTGACGAACCCGGCACCGGACTTTCTGGTGGCCAGCAACAGCGTCTGTGCATCGCGCGATCGATCGCGGTAAACCCGGAAGTGATCCTGATGGACGAGCCGTGCTCGTCGCTCGATCCGATCGCCACCGCCCGGATCGAGGAACTGATTGACGAACTGCGCGCCAACTTCACGATCGTGATCGTGACCCACTCGATGCAGCAGGCGGCACGGGTCTCGCAACGCACCGGCTTCTTTCATCTCGGTGAACTGGTGGAAGTCGGCAACACCGACCAGATCTTCACCAATCCGGACGATCAACGCACCCAGGACTATATCACCGGCCGCTTCGGCTAGGAGCCGGGCGGACTCACCCTTATCGGGAGCCTCAAGGGCGATGGAACGCACGGTCAAGGCATTCGACAACGATCTCGACGCGCTCAAGTCGGCAGCAGCGGCGATGGGCGGCCTGGTCGAGGCCCAGGTTGCGGATTCGGTTCGCGCTGTCGTGCGGCGCGATACCGATCTTGCCGCGCGAACACGAGAGATCGACGAGCGGATCGATGACATGGAAATCGAGATCCAGGATCTCGCACAGCGGATTCTGGCCTTGCGGTCCCCGGTGGCCTCGGACCTGCGCGCCATTCTCGGTGCCCTGCACATTGCCCGTGACCTGGAACGCATGGGCGATCACGCCAAGAACATTGCCAAGCGCGTGAGTGCGCTTTCTGCCGTTGCCGAGCTGCAGGGCCTGAACGGGATCGTGCGCATGGCGCGGCTTGCCCGGGCACTGATCAAGGACGTGCTTGATTCCTATGTCGACGGCGATACCGAGGCTGCCCTGCGCGCCTGGCGGCGCGATGAGGAAATCGACGAGATGCACACGAGCCTGTTTCGCGAGCTCCTGACCTACATGATGGAGGATCCGCGAAGCATCTCCTACTGCACGCACCTTCTGTTCGTTGCCAAGAACATCGAACGGATCGGTGACCACGCCACCAACATTGCCGAAATCGTTCACTTCATCGAGGAAGGCAGCCGGTTTGCCGAGAGCCGGCCGACCAGTGACGACGCCAGTGTCACGGTTGTCGACGCGACAGACAGGGAGCAGGGGACATGACCCGCGTGCAGGTGGAGAGATTCGGCAGGGATGACGCCCTGATGAAGCCGCACATCCTGGTCGTCGAGGACGAGGACGACATCGTCACCCTGCTGCGCTACACGCTCGAACGCGAGGGTTTCCGGGTCAGTGCGGCCACCAATGGAGAGGAAGCACTGCTGCTGTGTCGGGAACAGATGCCGGACCTCGTCCTGCTTGACTGGATGCTGCCTCTGCTGTCCGGTTCCGATGTCTGCCGACAGTTGCGCCGGGTGGACGATACTGCGGAGATACCGGTCATCATGCTCACGGCCCGCGGCGAGGAGACCGACCGGGTACGGGGACTCAATGCCGGTGCGGATGACTACATCACCAAACCGTTCAGCCTCGTTGAGGTGGTGGCAAGGATCCGGGCGGTACTGCGGCGAACCCGGCCCGGCTCCCAGGCCAGCCAGCTGACCTTTGCCGACCTGGCGATGGACCTCGCCAATCACCGGGTGACCCGCGACGGCCGCAATATCCATCTGGGACCGACGGAGTTCCGGCTTCTGCGGCACTTCCTGGAGTATCCGCGCCGGGTGTTCTCACGTACCCAGTTGCTCGATCGTGTCTGGGGCCGGGACGTCTACGTCGAGGCGCGCACGGTCGATGTCCATATCAGACGGCTGCGCAAGGCCCTGAACGGGGATGGCGAAAAGGACCTGATCCGTACCGTCCGTTCCGCCGGCTACGCCCTGGACATGCCGATGGAGACCTGATCCCGGTCAGGCCCGGCCGGCATGGGTTGACAGCAGGGCGGCCTCGACCCCGAGGCCGGCAAGCGCGCGGTTCCACATTTCGTCAAGGTCGCTGTCGAACAGCCGGGTGTCCTCGCAGGGCGCGCACAGCCAGGCATTGCCCTGGATCTCGCCTTCGAGCTGCCCCGGACCCCAGCCGGCATAGCCGAGCGTGAGGATATGCTGCCGCGGCCCGCGACCGGCCGCGATGTCCCGCAGGATGTCGATGTTGGCGGTCAGCGCGATGTCACCGGCAATCCACATGGTGCCGTCGTGCCGGTAGTCACTGGTGTGCAGCACGAAACCGCGTTCCGTCTCGACCGGGCCGCCGAAGTGAATATCCGGCATCCGTGCGTGGTGCTCGGGGTCGATCTCGATGTCGAGCTGGGTCAGGAGGTCGGGAAAGGACAACGACCCGATCAGGCGGTTGATGACCAGACCGATCGCACCCTCCGGGCCATGGGCGCACATGTAGATGACGGTCCGCTCGAAGCGGGGATCCGACATGGTCGGCATGGCGAGCAGAAGGTGACCCGTCAGGTATCCGTCCGTCACGTTCAACTCCGAGGTCATGGTACGCACCCGTTTGTCCACGTGGCCCGGCCCCGGTTGCGCAGACCCTGGCCGGACACACGGAGTCCTCGTTTGCCGTAACCGCGCTGTATAGTATCGCCCATATTATGGGACTCGAATAGTGCCCGCATCACGCCGCCAGCATCCGATCGTTTTCGCGTCTCCCGGGCCGGGCACCCCCGCCGCCTCCACGCGCAGCAGCCCCGGTCCCCGGGGCCAGGATGTTCGCCGCTGCATTCAGGTCGGCGTGATCGGCGTGGCCGCAGGCCACGCAATGAATCCGGTCCCGTGTCCTGCGCGATCAGGTGTCGACGTGCCCGCACGCTGCACAGGTCTGGCTGGTGTGCCGGGGATCGACGGCGATCACCCGGTGCGCCTTGTATTCCAGCATTCGGCGCAGGCTCCCCCAGCCGGTAGCCAGGATCTCCCGGTTC
>MPMT01000021.1 GCA_002238645.1 Alphaproteobacteria bacterium bin52
CCTTCCGGAGCCAGGACAAGTCGGTAACTATATGTTTTTACACGAGTGTCACTCCGGGAACCGCAGGAAAAAAGTGCGAAATTACCCAAATTTCTGTCTGATCAGCGCAAAAATGTTAAACATGGGTCAAGGCCGGACAGCGCGCCGGGTTCGGGGAACGCTACTTCTCGGTCGATTTCGACAGGTCCGATCATGCCGCCATCGCGTCGGCCTTTGGCGTGAAGTCCTGGCGGGTGGAAGACCCTGATGCGCTGGAGACGACGCTGCGCCGGGCGGTGGCGCACGACGGCCCGGCGCTGGTCGATGTCATCAGCCAGCCGCTCAACGAGGCGGCGGCCCCGGTGAGCGAGTGGATCGCGTGAGCAACGGCTGCACGGCCGCGTCCCGCCAGACAATCCGCCGGATGCGGGTGCATTGCGTCTCGATCCCGGTCCAGGCCGTCCATTCCCATGGCAGCGGCGACGTCTCGGGTGTCAACAGCGTCATCCTCGAACTGGTGACCGACGGCGGCATTACCGGGTGGGGGGAGGCATCGCCGTGGCCGGTCTTCACGGGGACCGCGGAGGCCTGCGCTGCGGCGCTGCACGTCCACCTGCGCCCGCATGTTCTCGGCGCCGACCCGGTCCAGGTCGCACGGCACATGGAAACGGCGGACAGGGTCATCGTCGGCTGTCCGGAGGCGAAGGCGGCGCTCGAGACCGCGTTGCTCGATGTCACCGGCCGGATCAGCGGACTATCCGTATCGGAACTGCTCGGCGGCCGCCACCGGAATGCGGTGCCGCTCAGCTTCTCCGTCGCCAACCCCGACTTCGACGCCGATCTCGAGGACATCGCCCGGATCACCGGTGACGGCGTCGGGATCCTCAAGGTCAAGACCGGGTTCGCGGGCCACGGCTTCGACCGGATGCGGCTCGAGCGACTGCGCAAGGAGTTCGGTGACGCGCTCAGCATCCGTATCGACTACAATCAGGGGCTGCGGGCCACCGACGCGATCCGGACCCTGCGCGATCTCGAGGGTTTCGGGCTGACCTTCATCGAGCAGCCGGTCCGCCGGCACGAGCGGGAGGCCCTGGCCGGCATTACCCGCGCGATCGACACGCCGGTCATGGCCGACGAGTCGGTCTTCGATGCGCGCGAGGCGATGGAAGGGGTGTCGATGCGGCTCGCCGACATCTTCGCACTGAAGATCATGAAGTCGGGCGGCCTGCGCCGGGCGCTCGAGGTTGCCGCGATCGCGCGGACCGGCGGCATCGATGTCTACGGCGGCTGCATGTTCGAGACCGGTGTTGCGCATGCGGCAGGGGCGCATCTGATGGCGGCCCTGCCGGAGCTGGAACTCGGCTGCGAGTTCTACATGTCGACCTACTACCTGCGCGAGGACATCCTGGCCGATCCCTTCCCGGTCCGCGGCGGCATGGTGCATGTTCCCGACGGTCCCGGGCTCGGCGTGACGGTCGACCCGGACCGGCTCGCGTCCTGTCGCACCCGGGTGCTGGAATGACCGGTACGGGCGCGCGCCCGGCGATGAGGATCGCCCTCGGCGGGTTCGGCAATGTCGCCGGGCAGCTGGTGGAGGCGGTTCGGACCAGGCCGGAGTTCGAGATCGCGGCCATCTCTGCCCGCGACCTCGACGCCGCCCGTCGACGCGCGGCGCAGCGGGGCCTGAATGTGCCGGTGGTTCCGGCCGACCGGCTTTGCGACCATGCCCGGGTGATCGTCGAATGCGCGACCTATGACGCCTTCCGGACCATCGTCGAACCGGCGGTCGCGGCGGGAGCGCATGTTGTCTGCGTGAGCGTCGGGGCACTAGGCGTGAACCTCGACCTTGTCGACCTCGCCGCGGAAAGCGGCGGAACCATTCACGTGGCCAGTGGTGCCCTGCCCGGGCTCGACATCCTGCGCGCCGCGCGCGAGAGCGGCCTGCGCTCGGTCAGGCTGGTCTCGCACATCCGGCCGGAATCACTGGCGCACGAGGCCTGGGTGATCGACCGGGGCATCGACCTGGGCCCGGCCGGGCACGAGCCGGTTGCGGTCTTTTCAGGCAGTGCGCGCGAGGCCGCGCGGTCATTCCCGCGTCACTTCAATGTTGCCGTCGCGCTGGCGCTGGCCGGCATCGGGCTCGACGAGACCGAGATCGAGGTGCTCGCCGACGGCCAGCTTGCCGGTGCGCGCCACAGGGTCCACGTGGTCTCTGACGCGGTGGAACTCGAGATGACCTCTCAGAACCGGCCCTCGCGCGAGAACAGCCGCACCAGCCGCATCGTTGCGCCCAGCATCCTGGCGGCGCTCGGGGAACTCGCGTCGCCGCTGCGGATCGGGAGTTGAGACGGTGCGCCTGACCGACAAGGACCGGTCGATGCTCGATGGAGCGCAGGGTCCGGTCCGGCGCGAGGCGATGGAAGCACTGGTGCAGCTCGGCGAGGCCTTCGACGCCGAGGCGATGGTCGACATCGGTTACGCGCATGTCCACGCCGGGATGGCGATGTACCTGGGCGATGTCGAACTCGTGGAACGGCTGGCCCATGATGGCGCACGCATGGCCGTGCCGGCATCGAGCAACATCGCCAATGCCGACATGTCACACTGGCCCGCCACCGGGGCGCCGGAGAAGCTGGTGACGCTGCAGCGCCGGGCGGAGGCCGCGCACCGGGCCATGGGCAGCAGCCCGTGCTTCACCTGCACGCCGTACTGGGCCGGGCACTGGCCGACCTGGAACACCCACATGGTGTCCATCGAGTCCGGCGTGACCGTGTTCTGCAACTCGGTGCTGGGCGCGCGCTCGAACCGGGACGGGTTCTTCGCCGTCTACGCCGGGCTGACCGGGCGTTATCCGAACTTCGGGCTGCACCTCGACGCCAACCGTCGGCCGACGCACCGGGTCGTGGTCGAGGCCGGTGCCCGGGGAACCTCGGATCATACCGCGCTCGGTTATGCCGTCGGCCGGCAGGTGACGAACGGGATACCGCTGGTCTCGGGACTGGGCCGCCGGCCCGATCTCGACGAACTCGATGCGCTTGGGGTCGGAATGGCAACCTCGGGCGGGGTGGCCATGTTCGTGCTGCCGGGGGTCACGCCGCCGTATGGCGAGGATGACGAATGCGGGACCGGCCTGCCCGAGATCCACGTGGACGATGCGGGGCTGCGCGCGGTCTACGAGGAGATGTGCAGCCCCGATGCCGCGGGTTTCGACATCGTGCACCTGGGGTGTCCGCATGCGTCGTTCGAGGAAATGAAGCACTATGCAACCCTGCTCGAGGGCAGGCGGGTTCACGACGGTGCGCAGCTGTGGGTTACCACCAGCCGCACCGTTCGCGAAATGTCCCGGGATGCCGGGATCCTGCGCACCATCGAGGCATCGGGGGCCAGGGTGATTTCCGATACCTGTCCGATCTCCTGTCACTTTGCCCGCACCTGTTCGCCCGACCCGGGGCTCGGGGTCACGCCGCCGGAACTTTCGGCAATCGTGGTGGATTCGGCCAAGCAGGCGCGCTACGTCCGGGACATGGTCCACTGTCCGACACTGTTCACCTCCACGGAGAACGCGGTTGCCACGGCGGTGTCCGGACGGTTCGTTCCGCGCTGGTAGCCGGGGATGGCGGTCAGGATCCGCGGACGCGGGGTGGTGAAGGGAACGGCACGGGGCGCCGCGCTGCTGTCGGGCACTCCGATCTCCTTCCTGGGTGACCTCGACATCCGCACCGGCCGGGTCACCGGCAGACTGAGCGACCTGTGTGGCCGCAGCATCGCCGGACGCATCCTCGTCGTTCCCTCGACCCGGGGCTCGGCCGGGGCCTGGCGCTTCATCCACCAGCTGCGCCAGCACGAGACCCACCCGATTGCCCTGCTGACAGACGAGCTTCCCGATCCTTCTGTGGTCCAGGGCGCAATCCTCTCCGGCATCCCGGTCATCGCCGGCGTCGCCTCTGCCGTCGGCCGGGCTGCGGGCGACAACAGCCTGCTCGCCGTGGATGGTGAAGCCGGAACCGTCGACATCCTCGACGAGGGGGTCGGGTAGCGGCTACGCCCCGGTGTTGGCGCCGCGGAAGCGGGCGAGGAAACTCCGGGTACGCGCATTGCGCGGGTGCGCCAGCACCTCCCCGGCGGTGCCGGCCTCGATCACCTCGCCCCGGTCCATGAACATCACCCGGTCGGCGACATCCTGCGCGAACGCCATTTCGTGGGTGACGACGACCATGGTTGCGCCGTCCCGCGCCAGGTCCTTCATGACCGTGAGGACGTCGCCGACCAGTTCCGGGTCGAGCGCCGAAGTGACCTCGTCGAACAGCAGCACCCCGGGCGTCATGGCACGCGCACGGGCGATGGCGACCCGCTGCTGCTGGCCCCCCCGGACAATTCCCGGGGCAGCCGGTCCTCCATTCCCGCAAGCCCGACGCGGGCGAGGTGGCCGCGCGCATGGGCCAGCGCCTTGACTGCCGGTATTCTCTGGACCACGGCCGGCCCGATCATGACGTTTTCCAGCGCCGTCTTGTGGGCGAACAGGTCGAATTGCTGGAACACCATTCCGAACCGGGCGCGGAACCGCGCGAGCCGGCGGCCGGTGGGCAGGCTGCGCCGATTGGCGAAGTCTAGTTCGACATCGCCGAGCCTGAGGGTGCCCGCGTTCGGTTCCTCCAGCAGGTTGAGGCACCTGAGCGTCTTCGACTTGCCGTAGCCGGACGGACCGATGATGACGACGACCTCGCCGGCGTTGACATCAAAGGAGACGCCGCGGACCGCCTGCGGCAGGATGATGTGCCACATCATCTCCCGCTAGGTCACCCCGATTGCGCGTGCCGCCTGCCACTGGCCGCGATCGATTGAAATGATACCGCCGCGGAAGATCCCGGTTGCAAAACAGCCCATATAGAGGGTGAGCCCGATGCCGGCCGCGAGCCAGCCGGGAAGGTCGACCCTGATGATGGTCGGAAGTGCGAAATAGAACCAGATGATCTGCACCAGTACCGGTGTGCACCGGAACAGTTCCACGTAGGCGTGGATCGGAGCCGTCAGCCACCAGCGGTTGGCAAGCAGGCCCATGCCGCAGACCACGCCGATGAGCAGGCCCCCGGCCACCGTTCCGATCGCGTAGGCCAGCGTGATCAGCAGCCCGCCGAGCCTCTACTACTCGTACCCGATGATGACGGTGAAAAAATCCCAGTTGTGGTCCATGGATCGGTGTCTCCGTCTGCCCGCGGGCTCAGAAGCGGTCGGGGCGGAAGGGCGCGAGGTCGACGCCAGTCGGCCGCCCGGCGGCGAGCTGCGAGATCAGCTTGCCGGTAATCCCGCCCATCGTCAGGCCGAGATGGTCGTGCCCGAAGGCGAACCAGGCGTTCGGGTGCCGCGGCGAGCGGCCGATCACGGGTCTTGAATCCGGGTGCGAGGGCCGGGGCCCGACCCACTCGGACACCCGTGCCGACCCGAGTCCCGGGAACAGCGCCGTGCCATGGCGGCGGATCCGCGCCGCGATTGCGGGATTCGCCGGCGCATCCGCGGGCGCGAACTCGGCGATCCCGCCGACCCGAACACCGTCGGCCATCGGTGTCACCGCCACGTGCCGGTCGACGGAGATGATGGCGCCGTTCATGGACACGTCGGTCTCGTGGAACATCGCGTGGTAGCCGCGTTCCGCCTCGAGCGGCACCCTGGTGCCGAGCATGGCCGCAAGCTCGCGCGACCAGACGCCGGCTGCCACGACCACGTTCTCGACCGGCATGTCGCCTGTCCCGGTCTTCAGCGCGCGCACGCCACCCGGACCAATCTCGAAGCCGTGGACTGCCGTTCTCTCTATTCGCCCCCCACGTCGCCGGAACAGCCCTGCCAGCGCCTGCACAAGGCGCAACGGATCGAGGGTGTGCGAGAAATCGGCAACCCTGAACGCGCGAACCACCGCGCAACTGAGCGCCGGCTGGACTTGGCGCGCCTCGTCGCCGTCGAGCAGGTCCATCTGAACGCCGTTGCGCCGGCGCAGGTCGAATGCCAGGGCAGCGGCCTCGAAGGACACTTCGCTCTCGAAAGTGAACATCAGCCCTGTGCGGCTCATCAGGTGCCCGGCGCCCGCCTCCGCGATCAGCGGATCGACAGCGTCGTGAACGTGGTCGAGCAGGCTTTGCCGGGCGGCGGCGTTGGCCTCGACCCGCTGCGGGGCGGCATTGGCGATGAAGCGCAGGAACCACGGCAACGCGCGAAAGGCATGTCCGCGCCGCAGCACCAGGGGTGCATCGGGATCAAGCATCATGCCCGGTACCTTGCGCAGGATGCCCGGCATTGCGGCGGGTGGACACGACGCCACGCCGAAACCGCCCAGATTGCCGCTCGAGGCCGCTTCGCCCGGGCCGGCGCGATCGACCAGCGTGACCTCGAATCCCTCGTTCTGCAGGTAGAGCGCACAGCAGGTGCCGACCATGCCAGCGCCGATGACCGCAATGGAGTGTGTGGTGGCCATTTCCGCTCCCGGTTTGCCCAGGGCAGGGTTGCACATCGCACCGGTGGAACCAATTGAGAGGGACGAGCCCCGCCGCCCGCGGCGGGCGGTTCGACCCCGCATGGATCCCGACAGGGCATTGAAGGCAGGGACCGGTTCAGTCTATTGTAATGTGGAAGTCCTCGGGTGAACCGGGCGGGGCCAAGGCCGGGCAGGTGAACAGGTTGATGAGATCAGTCCTCGCGCATCTCGGAAACATGCTGTTTCTCAACAGGAAACAGCGGGAGCCTTTCGGGTCTGATGCCGGGGAAGAACCCATCGTCTGCAACGACCTTCACGGAGAACTCGCCACCATACTGAGCGAGACGCGCCGGCGCGCCGGGCTGACACTGCAGGATGTGGCGCGGGATCTCCATATCCAGAAGAGATATCTCGAGGCGGTCGAGCGGGCGGACTTCAAGGCATTGCCGGGCGAGGTCTATGCCTTCGGATATGTCCGCAGCTACGCGCGCTACCTCGGTCTCGACGCCGAGCAGGCGTTGCAGATGTTCAAGGCCCAGGCCCATGCGCTCGCCCATCGCCCGCGCATGCAGTTCCCCGAACCGTCGCCGGAAGGCCGCCTGCCGGGCGCCGCGATCATCCTGGTCGCGTCGGCGCTGGTGGTGATGATCTATGCGGGCTGGTACTACACCAGCATTTCCGATCCTGCGGTGATTGAACCGGTCGCACAGGTGGACGAGGCCGAGCCGGACGCAGGTGACGTTCACTCGGTCGATGCCGGTACCGCGATCGCCGCCGTTCCGGTCGGCGAGGAGGACGCGGATCCTGATTCGCGGTACTCGCTTGCAGGCCCCGCAATCACGGGTGAGGGGGACGTGTCGCTGGCCGCGGCCGCGCCGCTGCCCGACCAGGAAACGGCGGCGGGCGAACCGACTCCGCTGTTGCCCGTACTCCGCTCCGTCGTCCACGGTGTGCGGGAACCGGCATCCGGGCCGGCCATCGGTGGCACCCCGGCACCGGCGCGGGTGGAGATCGTGGCCAGCGCCGACAGCTGGGTCCACGTCAAGGAATTCGACACCACGCTCGTCATGTCACGGGTGCTGCGGTCCGGCGAAACCTACAGTGTCCCCGACAGGTCCGGGCTGACTCTTTCGACCACCAATGCCGGCGGCATCATGGTTATTGTCGATGGACGCCGTTTGCCCAGCCTCGGCGCATCGGGTGATGTCGTCCGCGACATCGATCTCGATCCGGAGACGCTTGCCGGTCGCCTCGACTGAACAGCACCGGGGACTGCCATGATCCCCTCTCACGGCCGACTTGCGGGACAACTGTCATGAGCCTGCGTCCATACCGGGACATTGCCCGGCGACGGTCACGCCAGATCAGGGTCGGACCCGTTGCGGTCGGCGGCGATGCGCCGATCAGTGTCCAGACCATGACCAACACCCCGACCAGCGATTCGGCCGCAACCCTGCGCCAGATCGAGGCCTGCGCCGAAGCGGGCGCCGATATCGTGCGGGTTTCCTGCCCGGACCAGGATTCGACCCGGGCCCTGCGCGAAATCGTTGCCGGGTCCCCGGTTCCGATCGTTGCCGACATTCATTTCCACTACCGCCGCGCCATCGAGGCGGCAGAGGCGGGTGTCGCGTGCCTGCGCATCAATCCGGGCAACATCGGCAAGCCGGAGCGCGAGCGCGAGGTGGTCCGCGCGGCCCTCGATCATGGCTGTTCGATTCGCATCGGGGTGAACGCGGGGAGCCTCGAGCGGCCGTTGCTCGAGAAGTACGGCGAGCCCTGTCCGGCTGCCATGGTCGAGAGCGCACTCGGCCACATACGGATCCTCGAGGACAACGATTTCTTCGAGTTCAAGATCAGCGTGAAGGCCTCGGACGTGTTTCTCGCGGTGGCGGCCTACCGCGAGCTGGCGACCGTGACCGACTACCCGCTGCACCTCGGCATCACCGAGGCGGGAGGATTGCGCGCCGGTACCGTCAAGTCCTCGATCGGTCTCGGGGTGCTGCTGTGGGAGGGCATCGGCGACACTCTGAGGGTCTCGCTGTCGTCGGACCCGGTCGACGAGGTCAAGGTGGGCTATGAGCTGCTGAAGTCGCTGGGATTGCGTCACCGCGGCGTCACCGTCATCTCCTGCCCGTCCTGCGCCCGCCAGCAGTTTGACGTGATCGAGACCGTGCGCGAGCTCGAGGACCGGCTGTCGCACGTGACCACGCCAATGACGGTCTCGGTGATCGGGTGCGTGGTGAACGGACCCGGCGAGGCGCGGCTGACCGATATCGGCCTGACCGGCGGCGGGCGCGGAACCCACCAGGTCTACCTCGCGGGCGTTCCCAACCATCGGCTGCGGGACCGGTCGGTCGTCGATCACCTGGTCGAGTTGGTCGAACATAAGGCTCTCGAGATCGAAGCCGCCAGGGAGACCGCCGACGCGGCGGTATGACACCGTCCGATCGCGTGCCCGGTCCGGACGGATTCCGGGTTGCCGGCGTCGACCTGCGGACCTGCCCGGGGACGATTCGCGACCGCCTGTTCGTTCCCGAAGCCACGATCCCCGACCTCGCCGCCGCGCTGCGTGAAGCCGGTCTCGATGTGCCGCTGATGGTGCTGGCTACCTGTGACCGGGTCGAGGTCTATGCCCTCGCGGGCCGGGACCGGGACGTGCGCGGTGCCGTCACCGAGGCGCTCGCGGCCACAAGCGGCCTGCCCGCCGGCGAGGTCGGCAGGTTGGCCCACGCTCACGCCGGGCTCGATGCCGTGCGCCACCTGTTCCGGATCACTGCCGCGCTGGAGAGCGACGTCATCGGCGAGAGCCAGATCCTGGGCCAGGTACGATCGGCGCATCGGGCGGCAAGCGGCCTCGACCTGATGGACGAGGACCTCGAACGCTTCCTCGACGCCGCTTATGCCGCGGCACGGCGGATCCGTACCGAGACCGGGATCGCCCGGGGAGCGGTATCGCTCGCGGCGTCGGCGCTCCGGATCGCGCAGCGAATCCACGGTGATCTCGCCGGGTGTCGCGTGGCGGTCATCGGTGCCGGCGAACTCACACGGCTGCTTGCCGAACGGTTTCGCGATGCCGGGGTTCTCGGCATCGTCGCATGCGACAGGACGCCGGCACGTGTCGAAGCCTTCGCGCGCGAGACCGGTGCCCATGTTGCCGACTTCGGAGGATGGACGGACCTGCTGTCGCAGGCCGAAATCGTGATGACCGCGAACGGTGACGGGCGCCACGTGATCACCCGCGAGACAGTACGCCGCGCCCTGCGCAGGCGTCGCTTCCGACCGGTCTTCGTACTCGATCTCGCGGTGCCCTGTGACGTCGAGGCCTCGGCGCACGAGATCGAGGGGCTCTATGTCTATGATCTGGACGACCTCGAGCGACTGGCGCTAGAAGGACAGGCTGGCCGGCATGCGCTGGTTTCGGACGCCGAGGCCATCCTGGACGATGAGCTTGTCCGCTTCCTCGGCGAGTTCCGGGCCCGCGACGCGGTCCCGCTCATTCGCGACGTCCGCGACGCGTTCGAGACGGAACGCCAGCAGCTGCTGCGCGACAGACCGGGCCTGGATGCCGCGGAGGCAACGCGGCTACTGACCAATCGACTGCTGCATCGCCCGAGCAGGGCCCTGCGCGAGATCGCCCGCGGCGAGGGTCTGAACAGCCGAACCGAGTCGCTGGTCCGGGCCCTGCTGGTCCCGGTGGCGGGGGGCGAGGGAGAAAACGGTGAGTCTTGAGGCCAACCTCGACCAGGTGCTGGCGCGACACCGGGAACTGCAGGCATTGCTGTCATCGGGAACCGGGTTTCCGATGGACGAGATCGCGCGTATGTCGCGCGAGCTCGCGGAGCTCACACCGGTTGCGGACAAGATCGGGGAGTTGCGCGGCCTCGCACGCGAAATGGCTGACGCCCGCGCCATCATCGAGGACAGTGACGAGGACCCCGAGATGCAGGCGATCGCCGAAGCGGAGATTGCCGAGCTCGCAGTCCGCGAGGCAGGTGTGCTGCGCGAGATCGAGCGCCTGCTGCTTCCACGGGACGAAGCTGACAGCAAGAACGCCATCATCGAGGTCCGGCCGGGAACCGGTGGCGAGGAGGCGGCCCTGTTTGCCCGGGACCTGTTCCACATGTACCAGAGGTTCGCCGGCGTGCACGGCTGGCGCTTCGAGATCATGCAGGTCTCCGAAACCGGGATGCGCGGATACCGGGAAGCGGTCGCATCGGTCGTGGGCCGTTCGGTATTCGCCCGGCTGAAGTTCGAGTCCGGGACCCACCGGGTGCAGCGCATCCCGGTAACGGAGTCGGGTGGCCGGATCCATACCTCTGCCGCGACGGTTGCGGTATTGCCGGAAGCCGAAGAGGTCGATGTGGCGATCGAGGACCGGGACCTGCGCATCGACGTGTTCAGGGCCAGCGGTCCGGGCGGTCAGTCTGTCAACACCACCGACAGCGCCGTGCGGATCACCCACCTGCCGAGCGGACTCGTGGTATCGCAGCAGGACGAGAAGTCGCAGCACAAGAACCGTGCCAAGGCGATGCGAATTCTGCGTTCGCGGCTGTTCGAGGCGGAGCGTTCCCGGCTCGACGCCGAACGCGCTGCCGAACGACGTGACCAGGTGGGGTCGGGAGACCGGTCGGAACGGGTCCGCACCTACAATTTTCCGCAGGGACGGGTGACCGATCACCGGATCAACCTGACCTTGTACAAACTTGACCGGGTGATGACGGGCGAGGCGCTGGACGAGATCATCGACGCCCTGCTGGCCCATGACGAGGCGGAGCGGCTGGCACGCCTGTCATGACCGGCCGGGCCCCTGCACCGGGCAGTGTCGGCGCTCTGCTCGATGACGCCACCCGCCGTCTGGCGGCGGACGGGGTCGAGGAGGCGCGCGCCGACGCCCGCATCCTGCTGGCCCATGCGATGGGGCGGACCGGCGGCCGGCTGTACGGCGAGGAGGATGGTGCGGTCACCGACATCGAGGCGGCGCGGTTCGATCGGCTGGTGGCGCGCCGGCAGCTGCGCGAGCCGGTTTCCCGGATCATCGGCCGCCGCGGGTTCCGGGACCTCGACCTGGAAATCGGACCGGCCACCCTCGACCCGCGTCCCGATACCGAGACCCTGGTCCGGGCGGCGGCGGCCGCGTACCCGGACCGGGACCGGCGGTTGCGGGTCCTTGATCTCGGAACCGGGTCCGGAGCGCTGCTGCTCGCGTTGCTGCAGCTCTATCCGCGGGCGGTGGGGACCGGTGTCGATCTCTGCGGCGACTGCCTGGTGCTGGCGGCGCGCAATGCGGAGCGGCACGGGCTGGCGCACCGCGCCGCCTTTCGCGAGGGCAGCTGGTGCCGGGGCGTCTCCACGAGGTTCGACATCATCCTGTGCAACCCGCCCTATGTTCCCTCGGGCACCATCGACACGCTCGAGCCCGAGGTGGCCCGTTTCGAACCGAGGCGCGCGCTCGATGGCGGGGACGACGGACTCGAGTGCTACCGCGAACTGCTGCCCGGGCTCGCCGGGAGCATGGCGCCGGGGGCGACGGTGTTTCTCGAGATCGGCCACGACCAGCGTGACCGGGTCCAGGCACTCGCCGTTGCCGCCGGTCTGGCGCCGGTCGGGGTCTGGCGCGACCTCGCCGGTCGCGAACGGTGCCTGGTGCTGCGCTCCGTCCTGACAAGAACAGCCGGGCCGCCGGGCGAGCTCAAACCGTGACGGGTGTGAAGGGACGGTGTTTTTGGCTTGGAACGCGAGTAACTTGTGCCTATAGTGCGGGGCAATTGAGGGTTCAGCCGGACGTCCGGGTCTAGCCGGACATCCCTGCAGCGGTAGCACGCAGCAGACACGATCCTGCCGGACAGGCGACAGGATGCAGGCGTGGGCAGTCCCGACAAGCCCGACAACGACAAAACGGTCAGTCATGAGACAGGGTCCGCATAACAAGCGTGGACGGGGACGAGGGGGAAACCGCAGGGTAGGCGTGCCCAATCGCAACCAGACGTACGACAGCAACGGTCCTGACGTCAGGATTCGCGGCAGTGCCCACCAGGTTCACGAGAAGTACCTCACGCTTGCGCGTGATGCCTCTGCCAGCGGCGACCGGGTGCTTGCCGAGAGCTTCTTCCAGCATGCCGAGCACTATTTCCGGATCGTCAACGCGTTTTCGGAAGAGGCGAGCGGCGACGGAAACCGGGCCCGGGCAAACGGCAACGACGGTCGGCATGTCTTTGACGGCGAACAGCCCCAGCCGGACATCGCGCCGCCGACCCAGCCGGAACCACCGGCACGGGAAGCCGCGCCTGCAGCACCCGCCGAGACCGACGCCTCCGCCCAGCCGGATGAGCCGGCAAAGCCGACCCTGAGCCTGCGACGGCGGACCAACGGCGCACGCGACCGGTCCGAGGCGGGCGCGGAGCCCAACGGTTCCGGGGCCGTCACCGTGACGGTGGTCGAACCGGGACCGCAACAGCCGGGACCGCAACAGCCGGCAGCGCAACAGCCGGGCGGGACGACGACGTCGCTTCGCAGGCCCAGGCCTGCGTCGCGGACGCGGCAGGACCGCGAGGAACCCGCTTCCGGCCGGAGTGAGGGCAGCGAGGACTGACCGGGCGGTCAGTCGATGACCGAGAGTTCCGCTCCCCGTTCGAAAACCCCGCCTTCGATGACCCTGGCGTAGACCCCGCAGGTCTGGTGGCCATAGGCGTGGTGCATGGCATGGGGCAGCCGCATGTCGCGGGCCCCGGTGGCCGGGTCGACATTGGTCGCGGCGCACCGGTCGGTCGGAGCCTCGACGTGCAACACGGCGGTGCCGCATGCCAGGCGGCGATCGGTCCACGCACGTTCCGCCCAGGCGGGGACGCCGTCGACCAGGATGTTGGCGCGGAACCGCATCGGGTCCACGGTGCGTCCGACGACCCGTCCGAGGTCCCGGACCGACGCCAGGTTGACGATCGAGATCCAGGGTTCCCGTGTGTCGGTCAGCGCCCGGGAGCCGGCCTCGATCAGTCGGGGCCCCCCGCGGAGCCTGTCGCCCATGTAGGCGGCGAAGAACTGCTCGATCACTGCTCTCCCGGCGGGCTCGGTGATGGTGCCCCGTGCAACCTGGCGGCCGTTGCGGCGGATGGTGAGCAGGCCGGTCCCCGGCTCGAACCGCGTTGCCAGCGTCGCCAGCTTCTCGTTCGACATCAGCTGCAGCAGCAGCGCCTTGCGGACCCAGCCGCCCTCGTCCGCGCCCCGGGAACTGCCATGGGCAAGCGCGAAACGGCGGTCGTGGGGAAACGGCTGCCCGGCAGCCAGGGTGACGCTGGCAAGCGGCTCCGCCGACAACCCCTTCACCGGGTAGCGATACAGTGAGTCGATGCGGATTGTCATGACCGCGGCACAGTCGTCTCTGGCCGGGTGACTGTCAACGTCGAGCGGGAATGCCGCCGCCGCCGCGGTACGACGGACGATTGTGCGCACCCCTTGTGTTGTAATTTGAACACACCATATTGAAGCAGGAACGGGGCGGACGTTGCCGATGGCGGGACGTCTGCGCAGTGCCGGCGAATGACGCGGCATGACGAGGAGTAACGCTCATGGAACTTGATCGGTTTTCCGAACGCTCGCGCGGATTCCTGAACTCCGCGCATGGACTGGCGCAGTCCCTGGGACACCAGCGGCTGGCCCCCGAACACCTGCTGTCGGTCCTGCTCGACGACGCGGAGGGGCTGTGTGCCCGCCTGGTCCGGGGAGCGGGCGGCGACGTGGAGGTTGCCCGGCAACGGATCGGGTCCGAGCTCGCCCGCATGCCCCGCGTCGAGGGAGCCGGGGCCGATCGGGTCTACGCGAGCAACGACGTCGCACGCGTTCTCCAGCACGCGCTCACCCTGGCCGGGAAGGCAGGGGATACCTTCGTGACGGTCGAGACGCTCCTGCTCGCGATTGCCGCCGGACCGGACGGGGCTGCCGCCCGAGTGCTGCGCGAGGCCGGCGTGGAACCGGCCCGGCTCGAGGCGGCCATCGAGGGAGTGCGCAAGGGACGGACCGCGGACTCGGCGTCGGCGGAGAGCGGTTACGACGCGCTGGAACGCTACACCCGTGACCTGACTGAAAGCGCCCGGTCCGGCAAGCTCGACCCGGTGATCGGTCGCGACGAGGAAATCCGCCGCACCATCCAGGTGCTGTCCCGGCGGACCAAGAACAACCCGGTGCTGATCGGCGAGCCCGGTGTCGGCAAGACGGCGATCGCGGAGGGTCTCGCGCTGCGCATCGTCAACGGCGACGTGCCCGAGAGCCTGAAGACGAGGCGTCTGCTCTCGCTCGACCTCGGGGCGCTCATTGCAGGGGCGAAGTACCGGGGCGAGTTCGAGGAACGGCTGAAGGCGGTCCTGCACGAGATCGAGGGCGGTGACGGCCAGGTGATCCTGTTCATCGACGAGGTGCATACCCTGGTCGGCGCCGGAGCGTCGCAGGGAGAGATGGACGCGTCCAACATGCTCAAGCCGGCTCTGGCACGCGGCAGCCTGCACTGCATCGGCGCTACCACGCTCGACGAGTACCGCACCCGGATCGAGAAGGACGCGGCACTTGCCCGCCGGTTCCAGCCGGTGATGGTGCAGGAGCCCGGGGTCGAGGAGACGGTCTCGATCCTGCGGGGACTGAAGGAAAAGTACGAGCTGCACCACGGGGTCCGGATCACCGACGGTGCGCTGGTGGTGGCAGCCTCCCTTTCGTCACGATACATCGCCGACCGGTTCCTTCCCGACAAGGCGATCGACCTGGTGGACGAGGCCGCGGCCCGGCGCTGCATGGAGATCGAGTCCCGCCCGGAGGAGATCGACGAGCTGGAACGCAGGATCGTCCAGCTCAGGATCGAGGAACAGGCACTGACGGCGGAATCCGACCAGGCCAGTCGGGAACGGCTTGAACGGCTGCAGGGGGAACTCGGGGAACTGGACCGGCGTTCGACTGATCTCTCGGAACGGTGGCGGGCGGAAAAGGCGCAGCTTGCCGGTGCCCGCAAGCTCCAGGAGGAACTCGACGAGGCGCGGCGCGACCTGGAACTCGCGCAGAGGGCCGGGGAGTACGGCCGGGCGGGCGAGCTGATGTACGGACTGATCCCCGAACTCGAGAAGCGGCTGGAGGCCGCGGGCGGAGAGTCGGGTTCGCGGATGGTGCGCGAGGAGGTCACGGCCGACGACGTGGCGACCGTGGTCTCGCGCTGGACCGGCATTCCGGTCGACCGCATGCTCGAGAGCGAGCGGTCCAAGCTGTTGCGCATGGAAGAGGAACTCGGTCGCCGGGTGGTTGGCCAGGACGAGGCGGTTGCGGCCGTGTCGAACGCGGTACGGCGCGCGCGGGCCGGTCTCAGGGATCCCGGTCGTCCGATCGGTTCCTTCATGTTCCTCGGGCCGACCGGGGTGGGCAAGACCGAGCTGGTGAAGGCACTCGCCGCCTTCATGTTCGACGACGACCAGGCCATGGCGAGGATCGACATGTCGGAGTACATGGAACGCCACGCCGTGGCCCGGCTGATCGGCGCTCCTCCCGGCTACGTCGGCTACGACGACGGTGGGGCGCTCACCGAGACGGTACGCCGGCGTCCCTACCAGGTCGTGCTGTTCGACGAGATGGAAAAGGCCCACCCGGACGTGTTCAACATCCTGCTGCAGGTGCTTGACGACGGCCGCCTGACCGACGGGCAGGGGCGGGTGGTGGACTTTCGCAACACCCTGATCATCATGACCTCGAACCTGGGTGCCGAGCACCTGGTCCGGGAGGCTGCCGCCGGGCTGACCGGGCAGGTCCGCACCGCAGTGATGCAGGAGGTTCGCCGGGCGTTCCGGCCGGAGTTTCTCAATCGCCTCGATGACATGCTGGTGTTCTCGCACCTCGATCCCGGGCACATGGCGGCCGTGGTCGACATCCAGATCGCGGCGCTGGAGGACATGCTTGAAGAACGCTCCCTCTCGCTCGAGATCGGCAATGACGCACGCGCGTGGCTGGCGGATGCCGGGTACGATACGGCCTACGGAGCCCGGCCGCTGAAGCGGGTGATCCAGCGCACGCTCTACGATCCGATCTCCACCCTGATCCTGGCCGACCAGGTCGGCGACGGCGACGGGATCCGGGTCGTGGTGGTTGATCACGAGATCGCGGTCCGGGCCTGTCCCCGCACGCCGGCGGTGGTCGAACACGCGGCCGAGTAGGGACGCGGGCTGCCCGGTGCCCCGAGCACCGGGCAGTCCCGTCGCTGCGATCGAAGAAGCCCGGGGGGACCGTGCAAGACACGGCTGCGGGACGGGTCGCCCGGTGAGTCCGGTGCCAGGTCACGCGCTGCCCGGCCGTGGCCGACAGCGGTGTTTCGGCACGGGTCGCCACCGTGCCTGCCGGCGGTGCGGCGCACGGCGTCAAGCACGCCAGGGTCCCGACCCGTCCGGCATCTTCGGTGTACACTGCCGCTTCCCTGGCGAGGCGTTCTCGTTCAGGATCGGAACCCGCGTCCTGGCCATCAGCTCGTCGACTACCCCGCGAATTGGCACGGCCCGTGCCGGGATCCGTTGATTGCCGTCGACCATAAACACGGTGTTCGGGGAGTTCGCAGCGGCGGATGCCGGTGCTGAACGGCTCCTGCCGCCATGTCACGACCTGCATCCACGCTGTGGCTCGCACCGCACCGGTTCGGTGGTCGTGTCGGGCGAGGAAATCTCGGGAGCCGTCCATGGACGTTTTGTTCGGCGATGCCTGGTGGCGACGTGCAACGCCACCGGTCCGCTCCGCCCCCTGCGGTCGTGGCGGAAGGACGCGCATCCCTGACCGTTCGCCCGGTCGGCGGCAACGCCGGCACCCGGACGCGCCCGGTACTCGCGATGGAGCACGCTCGAACCCTGACCGTCGTCCCGTGTGCGATCACAGACCGCCTGTACCGGGGAGTGAGCGGGTCAACATGGCCCGAACAGCCCGTTTCCGGTGGCAATACCGCGCCCGCGCCGTCAGTCGTCCCTGGCAACCGGTTCCGAACTGCAGCGAGCCCGGCGGCAATCGGCGAGACCGGGTTGCACAACCGGGCGTGATCGACGCCGGTGCCCCGGTTCCCGGGCTCGGTGCCCGCTCATGGTCATGCCGCATGCCCGCCGGCATCCGGCTGCAATGACCCGCCTGGTCGCGATCATGGCCGTCCACCTGGGCCTCAACCTGGTGGGACTGCACGGCCTTGCGGCACTGCTGCCGTTCTTCATCGCCGAGTGGTCGCTGTCGGCCGGCCAGGCCGGATGGCTCTCCGGGATACCGTACCTGCTCTCGATCCTCGCGATCCTGGTCGGCATCGGGACCGACCGGTTCGATGCGCGCATCCTGGTGATCGCCGGTTCGCTCGCCAACGCGATCGGGTTCCTCGGCTTTGCCCTGTTCGCGGACGGCTTCTGGTCGGGCCTGGTGTTCCGCGCCATCCAGGGGATCGGTTTCGCGTGGATCTACATGCCCGGTGCGAAGGTGATTTCCGACCGGGGCGGGCGGGACGGGGCGCCGGGTGCTGTCGGGTTCTACATATCGAGCTTCCCGATCGTCGCGAGCTTCTCCTTCATTTGCGTTGACGCGTTGGCGGCGCTGGCGGGATGGCGCGTTGCATTCGCCGTTCCCGGCGCAACCGCCCTGGTCTCGGCGCTGGTGGTCTGGATCCTGGTGGAGCCGCGCCCGGTCGGAGGCGGCAGTCTCGCGTCCCTCGACCTGCGGCCGGTTTTCGCCAATCGGCAGGCCACGCGCCTGATCGTTGCCAACTTCTGTCACTCGTTCGAGCTGCTGGCGGTCCGGGGCTGGATGGTAACGCTGTTCGCCTTCGCCGCCACCCGGGAGAGCGGGGCGCCGGAGTGGAACTGGCCGCTGCTGGCGACGGTGCTCACCCTGATCGGGGCGCCGATGAGCATGATCGGCACCTGGTTCGGTTCCCGGGTCGGCATGGCGCGGATCTCCGCGGTGGCCCTGTTTCTCTCCGGGGCGGCCTCCTGCCTGGTCGGCGTGGCCGCCGACTGGCCGTTCTGGCTGTTCTTTCTCGGTCCGGTCCTGGCCCAGAACCTGTTCGTGCTGTTGGATTCGGGTGCGCTCGGCGGCGGCGTGATCGAGGAAACCCGGCGCGACGTGCGCGGCCGCGCCATGGCGGTGCTCGCCTTCGCCAACGTGACAGGCAGCTTCGCCGGCCCCGTTCTGTTCGGGACGGTGCTCGAGGCAGCGGGCGGCACCTCTTCACCCGGGGCCTGGTCGGTGGCCTACGGCGTGGTCGGCGCGGTGGCCGTCGCGGGCGGGATCGTTGCCCTCGGCGCGGCGCGGCGGTGACCGGTCAGTGGATCTTCGGGCCCTTGAGCACGTCGGAACGGGCAATCGAGGAGATCGACACTTCCACCAGTTCTCCGTCGCGCCCGAGGTCGAGAGGGACCGAGATTCCCGCCGGACCCAGCGCCCAGACCTTGCGGAACAGGTCGGCGAGCGAGGCGACCGGCCGGCCGCCCACCCCCATCACGATGTCACCGACCCGCACGTCAGCACGATCTGCCGGACCGTTGCGGGAAAGTGCCGCCACCACCACGCCGGAGCCGATCTCGGTGCCGAACAGGCCCAGCCACGGTCGTGACGGCTTGCTGGTCTTGCCGTAGGTCGCCAGCTCGTCGAAGATCGGCTCGAGCAGGTCGATCGGCACGACCATGTTGCCGTCCCTGGCGCTGTTTTCCGATTCCCCGTGCTGGATGAACAGCGATCCCACACCCAGCAGCTCCCCGTCGCCGCCGACCAGCGCCGTACCACCCCAGTTGGGATGTGCCGGCGCGGTGAATATCGCCTCGTCCAGCAGGTACTCCCAGTACCCGGCGAATTCCCGGATCGCGACCACGTGGGTCGCGATCGACCCCGACGATCCCCCGAAACCGGCAAGTACCAGGTGATCGCCTTCGCTGATCGAGCTTGACCGCCCGATCGGCAGGGCCTCGGCATTCAGCCGGCCCAGGGCCTGCACGAGGCCGAAGCCGGTCTCCTGGTCCTGTCCCAGCACGTGGCCCGGCACCGCGGCGCCGGTATGGTCGGTCATCCAGACCGTTTCGGCTTCCGTGACCAGGTAGCCGATGGTGAGAACCACGCCGTGCGACCTGATCATCACGCCGCTGCCGGCTCGTTCGGTGCCCAGGATCTCGGCGGTGTAGGCGTCGGACGGGATCTGTGTCCGCAGGCTGACCATGGAAGCATAGGCCCGCTGGAGATCGAAGGCGAACTCGCTTTGCTTCGGGGATTCCGGTGTCTTTCCGGCCATGCGGTCTGCCCAGGATCAGCTGCGTTGTCGCGGACTGTCGTTGTCGCGGACTATAGAGGAGCGCGGCACCGGTTTGGAAGCACGCTGGTCAGGGCAGGGCGGGCAGGTCGAGCAGGGGCGCGTGCTGCTGGGCGCCGTAGACGTCCGAATCCCCCGGAGCTCCGCTACTCACCGGGCGGCGGATCGAGAACTTGATGGCGCGGGCGAACGGAAAATAGTCGAACCCGACCAGCTCGTTGTCCGAGACCCCGTACAGCTGCGCCACCGCCTGGCGGGTCACCAGGCCCGCGGTCCGGACCGCCTCGAAGTCCTCCTCGCTCCCGAACAACACGTCAAAGGTGACCACGAACGGGCCGGCGTTCTTGGACCGGATGACCTCGGCGATCCCGGAGAGAGGCGTCATGCCGCCATCTCCAGTCGGGCGAGGCCTTCAGGGTCATCGACCTCCATGAGGTGGTAGATGTTGAAGGAATAGACCGGTCCGCAGGCGGTGTCGGCCGGAGAGAACGGAAAGGCGATATTGCCCGCCGTCGCCTTACGGCCGTCGTAGCCGACATGCAGCAGGGTGCTCCGCGCCATGGCGCAGACGATCTCGGCCCGCTCCGGTGTGTCGGCCACCACGTCGATCAGCAGACCGAGTTCATGTGCCGGTGTCCTGACCGGTTCCCAGCTGCCCATCACGCCGTCGAGCCCGTAGCGGTGGAAGCTGATCCGGTAGGTGGACGGGTCGATGATGCCGCGCTGGAACTCGTGCAGGTGCGCGATCACCGACGCCTGGATCTCGTCGATCTGGCGTACGAAAGCCGGGTCACGGGCCCCGCCGATACAGCTGTGCCGGTAGCCCTCGAGCTTCGCGCCCTCGAGCTTGACCAGATAGCGTTCCGCCGGGTGGAACCTGCTTCCCGTCACCTTCACCCGGCGCGGATCGATCTGGTCGAACCGCGAACCGCTCAGGTCGACGGTGCCGCCGGGCCCCGCCAGCATCACCGGGTCGGTCTTCTCGTAGAAGGTGTGCGCTGAAACCGAGTCGATGGTGCAGGCCTTGGCGGGATCCGTCGGTTCCACCACGAAATGATCGTCCCGCAACCGGCCGAGGATCAGGTCGGCCCCGGCGGTCGGACGCGCTGCCAGGCTTCCGCATTCGAGGATCTTGCCCATGTGCAGCGCCAGCCCGCGCGGATAGCCTTCCAGAAGCGGCAGGGCGGCGATGTTGGCCACGTCCCAGGCACGTCCCGCGATAAGGATATCGGGTTTGTGGCGCAGTGCCGGCCAGTAGGACTCGCAGCCGACCTGGGCAACGATCCGCTCTGCCTCGTCGACGTCACCCGGCGAAAGGGGGGCGAAGGTCTCGAAGGTATGGACCCGCTGGGCGGCAATCGCCTCGCGGACCACGTCCCGGTCCATCTCCGAGCGCAGGACCGCGAGGCTGCGTTCGATCCCGAGTTCGACCAGCACCTCGCGGGCAATCCGGACCAGGAAATCGACGTGCAGGTCGCTGCCGGCACCGCCGGCGGACCCGATGATCACCGGAACGTCGGCCTCGGCCCCCGCCCGAAGCAGGAGCCGCAGGTCGCGCCGTGTCATCGCCTCGGAAACGAAGGGCTTGCCGGAACCGAGGTAGTAGCCCCCGGGATCGCTCGAGCCGGCGTCACACGCGATCAGGTCGACCCCGGCCTCGATTGCGGCTGCAAGCGAGGATTCGGGAAACCCGTAGCCCAGCATGCCGTGCGAGACGACGACGAACTCGCCGTCGGACTTCCTTGTGATCATCCGTCTTCTCCACCTTACTCCGGCAGGTTCATGCCGCGCGCCAGTGCCGGCCGCGCCATCAGGGTGTCGTACCAGCGCTTCACGTTGGGAAACTCCGCCAGGTCCACCTGCTGCCAGTCATGGCGGAACACCCAGGGCAGGGTGCAGAAGTCGGCGATGGAAATCTCGTCATTCGCCAGGTACTCCCGGCCCTCGAGCCGGGCGTTCAGCACGCCGTAGAGCCGCCGGCACTCGGTGCTGTAGCGATTGATGGCATAGGGAACGGTTTCCTTGGCCGCGCGCCGGAAGTGGTGCACCTGTCCGAAGATCGGTCCGACGCCGCCCATCTGGAACATGACCCACTGGATGACCTCGTAGCGCCGGGCCGTGTCCCGTGGCAGGAACTGGCCGGATTTCTCGGCCAGATACATCAGGATGGCGCCGGATTCGAACACGGTATAGGGCTTCCCGTCCGGGCCGTCCGGGTCGACGATGGCCGGGATCTTGGAGTTGGGGTTGATGGCGACGAACCCGGGCGAGAACTGCACGTCGGTCGAGATGTCGATCGGATGCATGGTGTAGGGCAGGCCACACTCCTCGAGCATGACGGTGGCCTTGCGCCCGTTGGACGTCTTCCAGGTATACAGATCGATCGGCGCCATGAACTCCTCCAGTGGCCGCAGGTGCAATGCCGGATCGGCGGCGCCATTCTAGGCGCCGCACCCGGGCTTGGACAGGGCGCTACAGGTCCTCGAGCAGGGAACGCATGCCCTCGCCGATCCGCGTCATCGCGGTCTGCAGGATGAAGCGGTCCCAGCCGACGCAGAAATGCCGGACCCCGAGGTCGATGTAGCGCCGCGCCTGTTCCGGCTCGGCAATCTCGATGCGTGGCGCCACCTGGTACTCGAGACACTTCGCGATCACCTTCTCCTCGACCGGGCGGATGGCCTCGTCGAACATCAGGCCGGGCTTGCCGAGCGAGAACCCGTAGTCCGCCGGACCCCACTGCACCATGTCGACGCCCGCATCACGCGCGGTGGCCAGCACCTCGTCGAGCGCGTCCACCGCCGTCGCCTTCTCCAGCATCACCGTGAAGACCACCGAGCCCAGGTTGGCGAGGTAGCTGTCGGGCGCGTAGGACTTCAGTGCCGGGCGCCGCAGCTTCACGCCCAGCGCGCCACCGACTTCCGGCGTGTCGGCCCGGATCACCCGGTGACAGTCGATGATGTCGCCGGGGGTGCGGATGTCGGTAAACAGCACCGAGGCGAAACCGGCCCCGAGCGCGGCCTGGGCCCAGAATCCCTGGCCCTCCTGGTCGAGCTTGATCATCAGCGGCAGGTTGCCGCACTGGGCCGCCCGGGCCATGTGGTAGAGCAGCGCCATGTCGAAGGTGGAGTACTCGCCGCCGAACTCGGCGTAGTCGAACAGGCCGATATCGCCGATCAGTTCCGGAATGTCCGGGTCGGCCGTCAGGAAGTGGGTACCGAGCGTGGGCTTGCCGGCGTCAAGGCAGGCGCGAAAGCTGTTGGGCTGGATCATGGGACGGCACCAGGAAGAGGGGAAAACGGTCGACCCTATCGCGCCTGTGAGCGGGCCCGCAAGGATCCTGCGGCGGCGAGCATGGCCCGGAACTCCTCCGCCGCCGGGCCGGACGGCCGGGCGTAGTTCGACCTCCGGCTGACCCCGGTGCCGTCGATCCGGCGCAACCGGACCGCCGCCTCGGTCATCGCCACCAGGGCGTTGATCCCGTTCAGCACCGGCGCGCCGTCGATCTCGAGCCCTGCCTCGCGCGAGAGCAGCAGCATCGGCAGGCCGCCGGCGGGAATCAGCAGGTCGGCGCCCTGTGCGAGCAGAGGCTCCGCCTGTTCGCGGAACTGTCGCAGCACGTCGCGGTAGGCCGCCTCGTCGGTAAAGGCCCGCATGTAGTCGGCCGGCGAGGTGCGCATGGCGCGAACCCCGACCACCCGGTCGGAGAGCCCGGCGCGGATGACCTGGTCCTGGTGCCAGGGAATGAAGACCGGGTCGATGGTGATCAGCCCGAACCGGCGTGCAAGCAGGCAGGCGAAGTGCATGCTGGCCTCGCCGAGCGAGATCGCCGGGATGTCGATGAGCGACTTGATCTCGTGAATGCCGGCTTCCTGGAAGTGACCGAGCGCGAAGCCGTCGAAGCCCCGGGCCTCGGCCTCGATCGCATTTGCCATCGCGGACAGGGAACAGCGGAGTTCCTCGACCGCGTGCAGGTGGCGCGCTGGCGGGGAGATGCCGTGAAACTCGACACTCACCGACGGACCGGCGACCCGGTCGAGATGCGCCTGCAGGCGCCCGACATAGGCACCGTGGATCTCCGGGTCGGTGAATCCCTGGTACCAGATGCGGATCGGTCGGGGAGTGTCGCTCATGCCGGGAACCTGCCAGAACCGGGAAGCCAGACGAAAGAAGGCCCTTAACGGGCCTTCTCGTGAGCGGGCCCGCGGCGGGGGCCCGTATTCGGGTCGGTGTCAGCGCCCGGCACGATCTCCGGAGGGCTGCTCCGAAGCGGGTGCATGGACACTGTCCCGGCGCCGCGGCGCCCTTTTCTCACTCGACATCAGATCACCTCCTTTCGGTTGTTGACAGGGACCGGCATGGTAGCAGCTGGCGGCGCCGGTGCAACCGGTCATCCTTCCATCATGCCGGCGATGGTAAACCCGCCGTCGGCGGCGTAGACGTGCCCGGTCGTGAAAGTCAGGGCCGGTGACGCGAGGAACGCGGCCACCTCGGCGATCTCCTCCGGGCGTCCGAATCGCCTGAGCGGCATTCGCTGCATCACGGTCGGGCCAGGCTCGGCCGGCTGTTCCTCGCGGGTGCGGGTCGGACCCGGGGCGACAGCGTTGACCAGGATGCCGTGCTCGGCAAGCTCGATCGCCATGGTCTGGGTCAGGTTGATGAGCCCGGCCTTGCTCGCGCCGTAGGCGGCCCGGCCGCGGCCGCCGAAGAGGCCGGAATTCGAGGCGACATTGACGATCCGGCCGCCGCGTCCGCGTGCGACCATCCCGCGTGCGACCGCCTGCCCGCACAGGAAGGCGCCGCCCAGGTTGACCTCCAGCACCCGCCACCACAGCCCGGAATCCATCTCGAGGAACGGCGCCCGGTCCATGATCGCGGCATTGCAGACCAGGATGTCGATGCCTCCGAGGATCCGCTCGGCGTCGGCGACCGCGCGCTCCACCGACCCGGCGTCGGCGACATCGGCCTCGAGCCCGCCGGCTGCTTCGGTCTCTGCGGCAGCGGAACGAACGGCCGCGCCGTCGCGGTCGAGCATGACCACGCGGGTGCCGCCGCGCGCGAGCCGGGCGGCGATGGCCCGTCCGATGCCGCGCGCGGCACCGGTCACCAGCGCGCCCGGTGGACGCGCCGTCTGGTCGTCGGATTCACGATCCATGGCGGACTCCCTGTGTTCTCAGCCGCGCATGCGCCCCCCGGACGGGTCGTAGAGCGGTCTCAGGCTTGCCTTCGCCGGGACCGTCTGGCCGGCGACCACGATCTCGTAGCGCGAGCCGGTGGTCTGGTCGGCGGTCTCGCCCGGTTCCACCGGCACGTAGCCGAGCCCGACGGCACCGCCGAGGTGGTGGCCGTAACCGGCCGAGGTGATGCGCCCGACCGGAACGCCGTCGCGCAGCACCGGTTCGTTGTGGTGGAGCAGCGGTTCCGGGTCCGCGAGCAGGAACTGAACCAGGCGGCGCTCCAGCCCCGCGGCGCGCCTGTCCAGCACGGCGCGTCGGCCGATGAAGTCACCGAGCCGGCCGGCCGGCTTGTCGGTCCTGACCGCGAACCCGAGACCCGCCTCGAGCACGTGGTCCTCGTCGGTCACGTCGTGTCCGAAGTGCCGGAACGCCTTTTCCAGCCGGCAGCTGTCCAGGGTGTGCATGCCGCACAGGCGCAGTCCGTGTTCGCGGCCATGCCCGATGACGGTGTCGAACACCGCAGCCGCCATGTCGGTCGACACGTAGAGTTCCCAGCCGAGTTCGCCCACGTAGCTGGTCCGCTGCGCCCGGGCAACCGCGAGTCCGATCTCGATCTCGCGGGCGGCGGCGAACGGGAAGGCGTCGGCCGACAGGTCGGCGGGGGTCAGCGCCTGAAGCAGGTCCCGGGCCCCGGGGCCCATGACGGCGATCACCGCCTCGGCGGCGGTCACGTCGGTCACCACGCAGCGCAGGTCGTCGTCGAGGTGCCGTGCGAGCCAGGCCCGGTCGCGCACGGCCGACGTGGCCGAGGTGACCACCAGGTAGGCGGTCTCGGCAAGCCGGGTGACGGTGAGGTCGGCCTCCACCCCGCCGCGATGGTTGAGCCACTGGCCGTAGACCGCGCGTCCCGGCTCCACCGCCACGTCGTTGGCCATGATCTTCTGCAGGAACAGCTCGGCATCGGGACCCTCGACGCGGAACTTGGCAAAGGACGACAGGTCGAACAGCCCGGTGCCGGTCCGGATCGCGCGGTGTTCCGCGGCCGCATGCGTGAACCAGTTCTGTCTCCCCCAGCTGTAGCTGTAGACCGGTTCCTCGCCCACGGCCCGCGCGGCCTCGGGCAGGAACCAGTTCGCCCGTTCCCAGCCCGCCGTTTCCCCGAAACACGCACCGGCTGCAGCCAGACGGTCATGCAGGACGCTCCTGCGCACGCCGCGGGCGCTCGCGTACTGGCGGAACGGGAAATGGTCGGCATAGAGCAGGCCGAGGGTTTCCCGGGTCCGCTGGAACAGGTAGCCGCGACCGGCCTGGAACGGCATCATGCGCCGGATGTCGACATCCCACAGGTCGAATGGCGGCTCGCCGGCCTCCATCCATTCGGCGAGAGCCTTGCCGGCTCCACCGGCAGACTGGATGCCGATCGAGTTGAAACCGCAGGCGACGAAGAAGTTGCCGAGGTTCGGGGCCTCGCCAAGCAGGTAACGGTCATCCGGGGTGAAACTCTCCGGACCGTTGAAGAAGGTCTGGATCCCGGCCTCGGCCAGGACCGGCACCCGTGCCGTTGCCGCTTCGAGAATTGGCTCGAAATGACCGATGTCCTCGGGCAGCTGGTCGAAGCAGAAGTCCCCGGGGATCCCGTCCATGCCCCAGGGCTTGGCCTCGGGCTCGAAACAGCCGACCAGGTACTTGCCGGCGTCCTCCTTGTAGTAGCTGCACTCGTCGGGCACCCGCAGCACGGGCAGCGTGCGCGGCAGGCCGGGGATCGGCTCGGTCACGATGTAGAAGTGTTCCGCCGCGTGCAGCGGGGTCGCCACCCCGGCCATCTCGCCGACCTCGCGGCCCCACATTCCCGCGCAGTTGACGACATATTCCGCCGCGATCGAACCGAACGGCGTGTTCACCCCGGTGACCCGGCCGTCGCGGCGCTCGATCCCGGTTACCGGAACGTTCTCGTGGATCCCGACGCCGAGTTGGCGCGCCCCGCGGGCAAGGGCCAGGGCAATGTTCGCGGGATCGGCCTGGCCGTCGTCCGGGAGCAGCACGCCGCCGGTGCTGTCGCCGGTCTCGAGCAGCGGGTAGAGGTCCCGGCATTCCGCAGGTGTGAGGACATGCGCCTCGAGCCCGCAGATGCCCGCCATGTCGGCACCGCGCCGGAGTTCCTCGAGCCGTTCGTCCGTAAGCGCCAGGGCGAGCGAGCCGTTGCGCCGGTAACCGGTCGCAACCCCGGTCTCGGCCTCGAGTCCGTCATAGAGCTGGGCCGAGTAGCGTGCGAGCCTGGTCAGGTTGTAGGTGGCGCGCAGCTGGCCGATCAGTCCCGCGGCATGCCAGGTGGTGCCCGATGTCAGCTGTTTGCGCTCCAGCAGCACCACGTCCCGCCAGCCGAGGTGGGCAAGGTGGTAGGCAACAGAACACCCGACCACGCCACCGCCGACAATGACCGCCCTTGCCCGCTCCGGCAGCTGTGTCATGCTTCGATCTCCCGTGTATCGTTGCAGGGACAGGCGGTGCCCCGGCGCCCGCCGAGAGCAGGAGAGAACGGATGAGCGAAAACGAGGAACGGATCGAGATTCCGGCGCGATCGGGCAGGGCCGTGCGCCTCGCCTCCGGGCAGTCCGTCCGGGTCATCAACACCCATGGTCACCAGGTGGTCGACACCTGGGCCTTCAACGCCGCCGACCTTTCGGAGTTCATGTCCATGGAAGCGACCCGGGCCAGCGTGCTCAAGCTCTGTCTCGAGGTCGGGGACAGCTACATGAGCAACAACCGGCGCCCGATGCTCACCGTGCTCGAGGACACGTCGCCGGGTCGCCACGACACCCTGATCGCGGCCTGCGACGTGCACCGGTACGGCCTGCTCGGGCACGAGGGATACCACGACAACTGCACCGACAACCTGGCCGCCGGTCTCGCCGGTCTCGGTCTTGCGGTTCCGCGCACCCCGTCGCCGCTCAACCTGTTCATGAACATCCCGTGGACCGGGGAGGGCGCGCTCTCCTACGAGGCGCCCCTGTGCCGGCCCGGCGACAGCGTGCTGTTCCGCGCCGAGATGGACCTGGTGATGGCGTTTTCCGCCTGTCCCCAGGACATGCTGCCGATCAACGGCCTGATGCGGCGCACGGTCGAGGCCCACGTCGAACTCGGGTAGTCCGCGCGCCGCCACGCCGGCTCTCAGTTCGGAAGCGAGCCGACGATCCCCTCGACGTAGAAGTCCATGCCGAGCAGCATGCCGTCGTCGGCGACCTGGCCGTCGGGAACCACCACGTTGCCCGACTGGTCCCTGATCGGACCGGTGAACGGATGCAGCGCACCGGACCGGATCGCCTCCTCGGTCTTGCGGGCAAGTACCGCGACCTCTTCGGGCATGTTGGTGTAGGCCGCCATTTCAACCATGCCTGAATCGAGCCCGCCCCAGGTGTCGGTCGACGTCCAGGTGCCGTCCAGCAACGCCCGGGCACGGGCGACGCAGTAGGGGTTCCAGTTGTCGATGATGGCGGAAAGCTGCGCGTCCGGGGCGAAGGCATGCATGTCCGACGCCTGGCCGAAACCCAGGACCCCGCGGGTCTGAGCGACCTGCAGCGGAGCCGGGGAATCGGTGTGCGAGGTGATGATGTCGGCTCCCTGGTCGATCAGGGTTGTCGCCGCATCGCTCTCCTTGCCCGGATCATACCAGGTGTTGACCCAGACCATGCTGATGCTGATGTCCGGGTTGACCGAACGGGCGCCGAGGAAGAAGGCGTTGATGCCGCGCACGACCTCGGGGATCGGGAAGGAGGCGACGTAGCCGATCCGGTTGGACTTCGTCATTGTCCCGGCGATGACGCCGGAGATGTAGCGGCCCTCGTAGAACCGCGCGCTGTAGGTGGCGAGGTTGTCGGCCCGCTTGTAGCCGGTCGCATGTTCGAACTTCACCTTCGGGAACCGCTGTGCCACCCGGGCCGTCGGGTTCATGAACCCGAAGGAGGTGGTGAAGATCAGGTCGTGGCCGGTCGTGGCGAGCTGGCGGACGACCCGTTCGGCATCCGGACCCTCGCTCACGTTCTCGACGTAGCTGGTGCTGACCGCGTCGCCGAACTCGCGTTCGATCGCGAGCCGGCACTCGTTGTGACGATAGGTCCAGCCATGGTCGCCGATCGGTCCGACATAGACGAAGCCGATCCTGGCCTGGGCGAGGGCGCCCCCTGCCAGCACCATGCAGACCAGCGCGATGACCGCTGCCGGTCCCCCGAGACTGAGTGCTCTCATCATCCCCTCCGTGACATCCGGAAACCGCGCCCCCGGGCGCGGTGCTGGCCGGCCCGCGGCGCTGCCGGTAGCCTGCCGCTCATTGCAACCGACAGGGTACCATCGACATGAGCAGTGGCGCCACACCGACCCCCCGCTCGCGGCTATGAGCCTCGAGCAGCTCCTCGCCTTCAACCTGGTGCTTGCGGCGGCGGTTGCGAGCCCGGGGCCGGCACTGCTGCTCGCGGTCCAGACCGCGCTCGGCGCCGGCCGGCGTTCCGGCGTGACGGCGGGTGCCGGCCTTGCCTGCATGGCGGCGACATGGACCGGACTGGCGCTGCTCGGGCTCGGGGCGGTGTTTGCGACGGTCCCGGCGCTCGCGATAGCCATGAAGCTCGCGGGAGCGTGCTACCTGCTGCTGCTCGCCCGGGGGATGTGGCGGGAAAGTGCGCTGCCGACGCTGCCGGTCCCGGCGCGGCGCGCCTTTCGCCAGGGCATCACGGTCAATCTGCTCAACCCGAAGTCGGTGCTGTTTGCGGCTGCGGTGCTGGTCGCGATTTTCCCGTCCGGGCTCGGGGTCACCGACAGCGCGCTGGTGGTTGCCAATCACCTGGTGGTTGAACTCTGTTTCTACTCGGGTCTCGCGTGCCTGCTGAACACCCGGACTGTCGCCGAGCGCTACATACGGGCGCGCCTGTACATCGACCGCGGCGCTGCCATCCTGCTCGCCGCCCTCGCCCTGCGGCTGCTGGTCGACCAGGCGGGGTTCGCGTAGCCGGCGCTACCGGTTGGCCCGGGCGATGACGGCGTCGAGCAGCACGTTGACCGCGTCGATGGTCGCCTCGCGGGGGATGTCCTCGGCCTCGTTGTGGGTGATGCCGCCGACACAGGGGCTGAAGACCAGCGCGGTGGGGGCGATACGCGACACGTAGTAGGCGTCGTGACCGGCGATGCTGAGCATGTCCATGGCCGGCACGCCGCGGGCGGCGGCCGCCCCGCGTACCAGTCCGGCAAGGTCGGGGTCGAACACCTCGTCCCCGAAGGTCCATTCGCCGGTGACCTCGGCCTCGACCCGACCCCGTTCCGCCGCCCGGGCCAGAGCCTCGCGGGTGCGCGCGATCATCTCGTCGGTGACCGCGCGGTCGGTATGGCGCATGTCGACGGTGACCTCGGCGTGTTCGGGCAGGATGCCGAACCGGTTCGGCCAGATCACCATGCGCGACGCCGACGTCCGTCCGACCGGAGCGTAGTCCCAGCCGATATCGTTGACCGCGGCCAGGAAGTACGCCGCGCCGATCATCGCGTTCCGCCGCAGCTTCATCTCGGTCGGTCCGGTATGGGCGCACTCGCCGCGAAACACGCAGTTCAGCGCATGGCTGGCATAGCCGCCGGTCACCACGCCCACCGTGACGCCGTGCTCCTCGAGCAGCGAGTCCTGCTCGATGTGCAACTCGAAATAGGCGTTGGGAACGCGTCCGCCGACCGGGGCGGTGCCGAGGTAGCCGATCCGTTCGAGTTCGTCGCCGACCCTGATGCCGTCGTCGTCCTCGAGCCGATGCAGCCAGTCGACGCTGTCGAAACCGGCGAACACCCGCGAGGCGGCCATGGGCGGCGCGAACCGGGCGCCCTCCTCGTTGGTCCAGTTGACGACCTCGATCGGCCGCCTGGTCCCGATACCGTGATCATCGAGGGTGCGCAGGATCTCGAGCCCGGCCAGCACGCCCAGGACGCCGTCGAAACGTCCGCCCGCCGCCTGGGTGTCGAGGTGGCTGCCGATCATCACCGCCGGCAGGCCGTCGTCAGATCCCGGACGCCTGGCGAAGATGCTGCCCGTGGCATCGATGCTGACGGCATAGCCGTCGCCGCTGCACCAGGCCACGAACTGGTCGCGCATGTCCCGGTCGCTGTCGGAGAGCGCCAGGCGCGCGAGGCCGCCCTTCGGGCCGGACCCGATCGCGGAGGAACGGTCAAGCGTCGCGAACAGGCGTTCGCCGTCGACGGACCGGTCGGGAGAAGGCGCGGTCATGCCGCGCTCCCGGGCGCGGAGGGAAGCGAGTGCGGGGCAATGGCGTCGCCGCTGCGCCCGAGGAAGTCGCGCCCGGGGGCCTCCTCGATCATGCGGGCCTGGGCGGCCTCGAGCGCGACCGCGGCCTTCTGGGTGTCGAGGTGCAGCGGCTTCCCGTCCTCGACCACCTGGCGGCCGTCCACGAACACGTCGCGCACCGCCCGGTCCGCCGCCTCGAACACGAAGCTGCGCACCGGGTCGCGCGCCGGGCGCATCGCCGGATGGTCGAGATCGAGCAGCACGATGTCGGCGGCTGCACCCTGTTCGAGCCTGCCGAGGTCGTCACGTCCGAGCGCGTCGGCGCCGCCCACGGTGGCGGCACGAAACATCTCGCCGGTGTCGGCCGCGCTCACGCTGGCGAGAAGGATGGCAAGCCGCATCTCCTCGGCGAGATTGTGCGGCGCGACATCGGTGCCGAGTCCCACGTTCACGCCGCGCGCGCGGTAGCGACCAAAGTGGCTCATGGCCTGGCCGTAGCGGGCGAACGGCGAGGGACAGTGTGCAACCGAGGTACCGGAACCGGCCAGCCGGTCGAGATCCCCGGCACTGCGCCAGCGGATGTCGGGGTGCTCGTCAACGAAGAGCGCGTGCCCGACGATGGTAGAGGGACCGAGGAACCCGATGTGTTCGGCGTACTCGATCGGGGTCCGGCCATGCCGGCGAACGATTTCCTGGAACTCGAGCCTCGACTGCGACAGGTGGGTGGTCAGCGGACGCCCGGTCTCGCGCGCATGGTCCGCCGCATCGCGCAGCGTGGCCTCGGTGCAGGTCTCGATCTGGCCCGGGAACACCATGCCGCGGAGCCGGCCGCATGAATGGCGCTCGGCCGACTCCATGATCCGTATCGCCTCTTCGAATTCCCGCCGGCCGCGCGTCTCGTCCCAGTCGAAACCGAGATCGTGCCGATGCTCGAGTTTCCAGCGCGCATCGGCAAAGAATGGCCCGATGTAGACCCTCAGGCCGCTGCGCGCCGCGCACTCGATCCATCCGTCCACCGGCCCGGACAGGTCGACCACGGTTGTCACGCCCGACAGCAGGAGCTCGGCGTAGGACATCTCCATGCCCGCCCGGCGGCCCTCGGCATCGAGCGAGAACGCGCAGGAGCGCTCGTACAGCCCGGTGTCGTACATCTCGGGCACGCCGTGATCCTCCCGCACCCCCTTGTAGGCCGGCTCGGTGTGCGGATGCGAATGCAGGTTGACGAGACCCGGTATCACGCAGCGCCGCGACCCGTCGACGGTCCGCGCCGCATCGCCGTCGTAGCGGCTCCCGACATGCACGATGCGCCCGGCGGCAAAGGCGATGTCCGCATCACGCAGGTACCGGTGCCTTTCCCCGTCCCAGGCGGCAATCCAGGCTGCGTTTCGGATGACGGTGGTCCCGGTGTCCATGACTGTCCCTCCGAATGGTCCTGCCAGCCCGGAACCGGGTCAGCGCGGCGGGAGAAACGCCGTCCCGATGCTCCGGGGCGCATTCAGCAACATCCTGGTCCGGTCGCGCGAGATCAGCACCAGCACCAGGATGGTCGCGAGGTACGGTAGCATCGACATGAATTGCGATGCCACCTCGACGCCCCTGCCCTGGGCGTAGAGCTGGAGAATGGTCACCGCACCGAACAGGTAGGCGCCGAGCAGCAGGCGGCCGGGTCGCCAGGTGGCGAACACCACCAGCGCCAGCGCGATCCAGCCCCGCCCCGCCGTCATGTTCTCGGCCCACATCGGCGTGTAGGCGAGACAGAGATAACTGCCCGCAAGCCCTGCCATCGCACCGCCGAACAGGCAGGCGCAGGTGCGGATCCGCAACACCCTGTACCCGAGCGCGTGCGCCGCGTCGGGCGCCTCCCCCACCGCCTGGATTACCAGCCCTGCCCGGGTCCGGTAGAGGAAAAGGGCGACACCCGCAAGGATCAGCAGCGACAGGTAGACCATGGCGTCGTGGCCGAACAGGACCGGTCCGACAAGCGGCACCTCGCCCAGCACCGGCACCTCGAGCCGCGGGATCGGGGACAGGGCCTGGCCGACGAACGGCGCCCCGAACATGGCGCTCAGGCTCACCCCGAAGATGGTGAGCGCGAGACCGGTTGCGACCTGGTTGGCCTGCAGCCCCAGGGTCAGCGCCGCGAAGATTGCCGCCATCGCCGCTCCGGCCCCGGCCCCGGCGGCAAAACCGGCGACGGGACTGCCGCTGCTCACCGCCGCGGCAAAGGCCGTGACCGCCCCGACCAGCATCATGCCCTCGACGCCGAGGTTGAGCACGCCCGACTTCTCGGTGACCAGTTCTCCGGTTGCGGCCAGCAGCAGCGGCGTGGCCGCGGCCACGATGGTCAGGACCATGGAGGCCGGGTCCATGTCAGGTTCCCCGTACCGGTGCGAGCCGGATCCGGTACCCGGTCAGCAGGTCGCAGCCCAGCAGGAAGAACAGCAGCACGCCCTGGAAGATGCCGGTGACCGCCGCCGGGACCCCGACCTCGATCTGTGCCAGTTCTCCACCGATGTAGGACAGCGCGATCAACAGTCCGGCGGGGATGATGCCGAGCGGGTGCAGCCGGCCGAGGAACGCAACGATAATGGCGGTGAAACCGTAGCCCGGCGAGATCGTGGGCAACAGCTGGTTGATGGTTCCCGACACCTCGGAGATGCCGGCCAGCCCGGCCAGCCCGCCACTGAGCAGCAGGGCGAACCAGACCAGCCCGGTGGTGCTGTAGCCCGCGTAGTGCGCCGCGATCCGGGACTGGCCGGATACCCTGAGCTGGAAGCCGACCACGCTGCGACCCATCAGCACCCAGGCTCCGGCGACGGCCAGCAGGGCGAACAGCAGACCGGCGTGCAGCCGGGTGTCGTCGACCAGTATCGGCAGGGTGGCGGCGTCGGACAGCAGGCGACTTTCGGGAAAGTTGTAGCCGTCGGGGTCGCGCCACGGCCCGTGGACGAGCCAGCTCAGCAGCAGGATGGCGACATAGGTGAGCATCAGGCTGCTCAGGATCTCGTTGACGTTGAACCTGGTCCTGAGCAATGCGGGTATCGCCCCCCAGGCCATGCCGCCGGCACAGCCGGCGAGCAGCACCGCCGGGAGCAGGAGCGGCGAGGTACTGTCGTGGAAGGCCAGGGCAAGTCCGCCACCGGCGAGCGCACCGACGGTGTACTGGCCCTCGGCGCCGATGTTCCACACGTTGGCCCGGAAGCCGATTGCGAGCCCGGTGGCGATCAGGATCAGCGGTGTCGCCTTGACCAGCAGTTCGGTCAGTCCGTAGGTGCTTGTGAGCGGTTGGATGAACAGGACATAGAGCGCGTGGCCGGGATCCCGGCCGGCGAGGCCGAACAGCAACGCGCCAACACACAGCGTCAGCGCGATCGCGATCGCCGGGGACAGCAGCGACCACGCCCGGGACGGCTGTCGCCGCGGCTCAATCGCCAGCACGGCCCGGTCCCCCGGCAGCGTGACCCATCAGCAGGCCCACCTCCTCGACCGAGAACGACGAGGTCTCGCGGGCATCGGACAGCCGGCCGGCCGCAATCACCGCGATGCGGTCACAGATCTCGAAGATCTCGTCGAGGTCCTGCGAGATCACCAGGACCGCCGCCCCGGCGGAAGCACGCCGGCGCAGGGCGGCGCGGATGGTAACCGCGGCACCGGCGTCGACGCCCCAGGTGGGCTGGGCGATCACCAGGATCTCGGGTTCGCGGTCGACCTCGCGGCCGACGATGAACTTCTGCAGGTTGCCGCCGGACAGGCTGGAGGCGACCGCCCCGGCCCCGGTGGTGCGAACGTCGAAGCTGTCGATCACGCGCTCCGCGGCACCGGCAATCGCGTCAGGGCGCAGCATTCCGCCGCGTGCGAGGTCCTGTCGGCGCGGAGCGGTCAGGAACAGGTTGTCCGCGAGTGTCATCGCCGGCACCGCGGCGTGGCCGAGGCGCTGTTCCGGCACCGCGGCGGCACCGCGTTCGCGGCGTCCGGCGGGCCCGAGGCGGCCGACCGGCTCGCCATCGAAGGCGATCATTCCGGTCGGGGTGCTGATCTCGCCGGAGAGTGCCGCCAGCAGTTCGCCCTGGCCGTTGCCGGCGATCCCCGCAATCCCGAGGATCTCGCCGCCACGCACCGCGAGCGAGATGTCGTCGAGCGCGACACCGAACCGGTGCCGGGCGGCCAGCGAAAGGCCGTTGATGCGAATCCGTTCGGGACCGCGGCCACCCGCCGCGCGGACCGGCGCGGGCGGCAGGCGCCCAATCATCCGCTCGGCGAGACTGGCGGCGGTCTCGGTGCGGGGATCGCACTGTGCGACCCGGCGTCCGCCGCGAAGTATGGTCGCCCGTTCGCACAGGGCGCGCACCTCCTCGAGCCTGTGGCTGATGTAGAGGATGGACCGGCCCTCGTCGCGCAGCTGGCGCAGTGTCGCGAACAGCTGTTCGGCCTCCTGCGGTGTGAGCACCGACGTCGGCTCGTCCAGGATCAGCAGCCGCGGGTCCTGGAGCAGGCAGCGGACGACCTCGACCCGCTGTCGCTCGCCGGCCGACAGCGAGTGGACGTGGCGGTCGGCTTCGAGCGCCATGCCATAGGTGGCGATCACCGCCCCGATACGTGCGCGCAGCTCCGACCGGTCGACGCGGCGGTCGAGCGCCAGTGCGATGTTCTCGAGCACGGTCATGCTCTCGAACAGGGTGAAGTGCTGGAACACCATGCCGATGCCGAGCGCCCGTGCCGCCGCCGGGGTGCGGATCCGCACCGGTTCGCCGTTCCACTCCATCGTGCCGGCGTCGGGCTCGAGAAGGCCATAGATGATCCTGACCAGTGTCGACTTGCCGGCACCGTTCTCGCCGAGCAGGGCGTGGATCTCGCCGGGTTCGAGCGACAGGCTGATCCCGTCGCAGGCCCGGACGTCCCCGAACGACCGGGAGATGTTCGACAGGGCAACCAGTGGTGCCGTCACGGCACGGGCAGCCGGTCGGCCCGCTCGAGCCCGGCGTACCGGCGCCAGCGGTCGAGTTCGCGCTCGATGCGCTGCCGGCGCTGCCGGTCGAGACGCACCCCCGGTTCCAGCCACAGGCCTGGCACCTCGAGGGTGCCGGTCTCCTGGTTGCGCCTCATCTCGATACGCCCGATCAGCCGGTTCCGTTCCAGCATCGGGTAGACATAGTAGCCGAACCGGCGGCGCGCACGCGGCACGTAGATCTCGATGCGGAAGTCGAAGCCGAACAGTCGCAGCGCGCGGCCGCGGTCGCGGACCAGCGGGTCGAACGGAGAGAGGAAGCGCACGCGCGGCGGCGGGTCCGGCAGGGTGGCGAGCAGGTCGTCGAGGTCGGCGCGCGCCAAACAGGGGCGTACGGTCCCGTCATCGTTCTCGATCTCGATCGGGCGGATGGCGTCGCGCCCGGCGCCGGCACACCAGTGTGCGACCTCGTCGCGCCCGAACGCTTCCCAGAACCGGGCGATTTCGGCGTGGTCGGCAAAGCCGAGCCGGTCGAGCGCGCCGCGGCAGTGCCAGTCGACGGACACCGCCTCGTCGGGTTCGTGGTCGCGGTACGGCTGCGGGATCACCCGCTCGGTCAGGTCGTAGACCTTCTGGAAGCCGCTGCGTGCCGTGACTGCCAGCTGCCCGGTGCGCCACAGGAACACCAGTGCCGCGCGCGCCGGATGCCAGCCCCACCAGTGTGCCTTCCCGATGCCCCGGGGCGGCTCGGGGTTCTCCGCCTTCAGCTCGCGGGCCATCACCGGACCTGCTGCCGCGACACGCTCGAGTACCATGGCGCAGGTCCGCTCGGGGTTCTCGCCGACGCGCTGGCGCCACCAGGCCGTGCGCATCAGCGCCGGACCGGTGCGCCGGAACCGGGGCTTCCACCAGCCGAAGAATTCGACCGGGATCAGGGAGGCGTCGTGGGTCCAGTTCTCGAACAGGCTGCGTTCCCGCTCGAGGTGATGCCCGGTCCAGGACGGTCGATAGCGTGGGAGGCGGGTCGCGATGATGTGGTGGTGGGCACGTTCGAAGGTACGGATGCTGTCGATCTGCACGAAACCGAGGCGGTGGACGAGGTCCGGCACGCCGCTACGGCCCGGGGCGGCGGCAACACCCAGTTGATGCAGATGCATGAACAGCTGTCTGGCGACTGTGTTCGGGAGGCGATCGGTCATCTGTCACGCGCCATGCGTCGTACCATCCGTGCGGGCACGCTACCAGACAGGCTGTGCGCGTGTCAGTTTGCAAGCCGCCGCAGGGTGAAAGAGAAGAAGAGTCCGACAAGGCTGAGCGCGCAGATCAGCTGGCCAAGCGGAACCGGGGTGCCGTCGTTCATCAGCCCGGCGAGCACGCCCGTTGCCGCACCGATCATCATCTGGACAAATCCGAGCAGCGAGGCGGTGGTTGCGGCAAGGGTGGGAACCGGTGCCAGGGCTCCGGCGATCGCGTTGGCGCCGATGATCCCGAGCGAGCCGACGACCAGCATCATCGGCAGCACCACGCCCGCAAGGCCGCCAAGCTCGAAAGAGGTGGTTGTCAGCAGCACCACTCCGCCGGCCGCCGAGACCAGGCTGCCGGCGCGCAGCATCGGCATGGTGCCGAAACGGATCACGAGACGCGTGTTGGCGGCATTGCCGATCATGATTCCGATGACATTGACGGCAAACAGCAGGCCGTAGTGCTGGATCGGAACCCCGAAATGCCCGGTGTAGATGAACGGCGAGATGGCGAAGAAGACGAACATGCAGGCGAACGCGAAGCTCGAGGTCAGCATGCAGCAGATGATCTGGCGTTCACCCAGGATGCGCCCGTAGCCGCGCACCAGCCCGCGCACCGACAGCGGGGTGCGGCGTTCGCTGACCAGGGTCTCGGGGACGCGCAGCGCCAGCGCGATCAGGCAGGCGAGGCCGAACAGACTGAGGACCAGGAAGATGCCGCGCCAGCCGAACCAGACCAGTACGTACCCGCCGATGGTCGGCGCGAGCAGCGGGGTTACCGAGAAGGCGAGGTTGATGAAGGACTGGGCCCGGGCGGCGAGGTCGCCCTCGAACATGTCGCGCACCATGGCACGCGCGATTACCGATCCCGACGCGGCCCCGAGCGCCTGCAGGCAGCGCGCGGCAACGAGCTGCTCGATGGTGGTGGCAAACATGCAGATTACCGAGGCGACGCAATAGACCGTCACGCCGACCGCCATGACCCGTCGCCGCCCCCACGCGTCGGAGGTCGGCCCGTAGAGCAGGTGTCCGACCGCAAGCCCGACGAAGAAGGCGCTCAGCGTCAGGGTTGTCTCGCCGGGGGCGGCCGCGAGGTCGCGTTCGATCACCGGCAGGCTCGGCAGGTACATGTCGATGGCGGCGGCGCCGAGTGCTGCGAGCGAGCCGAGGGCGATGACAAGGTGCCGCGGGAAGGATGATGCTGCCACGTAGGGCTCCGGTACCGGATGTGCCGGAGGGGTTTCTGGCAGGAACCGGAGGTCCGGTCCAGTGCGGTCGGAGTCGGGACACGGGCCGTGTCCGGGCGCGCGAGCGCAACGGAGCGGTCCGGCGTGTGCACGGTTGAGTCCGCCCGGGTGCTGCGGCTACCGTGACGTTCTCACACCGACTGGGAGGATCGACTCCATGAGCCTCGAGCAGGTCAAGGCGCTCACCTTCGATACCGGAGGCACCATTCTCGACTGGCACTCCGGGTTCAGGGACGCGCTGGCCGCGGCCGGTCGCCGGCGCGGGATCGAACGAGACTGGCCAGAACTGGCCAACGAACTGCGGCGCCGCGCTCTCGGCCGCATTCTCAACCAGGGCCGGGATGAACCGCCGCAAGTGAACTTCGACGGGGCCCACCGCGCCGCACTGGACGAGGTCTGCGCCGAATCCGGCCTCGACATGCTCGACGAGGCGGAGCGCCACGAGATCGCGTGGACGGTGCCGCACGGGTTCCGGTGCTGGCCGGATTTTCCCGACGCCCTGCCACGGCTTCGGGCACGGTATTCCTGCGTGTCCTTCACCATCCTGTCGTTCCGGCTGATCATGGACACGGCACGTGCGAACGGGATCGCCTGGGACGCCGTGTTCTCGTGTGAGGCGATCGGGAAGTACAAGGTCCTGCCTGACGCCTACCTGACCGTCGCGCGGTGGCTGCAGCTGGAACCGCGGGACATCTGCATGGTCGCCTGCCACAACTTCGACCTCGACGCGGCGCGCGCGGTCGGGTTCAGGACAGCTTTTGTGCGCCGGCCGGACGAATGGGGGCCGGCGGGCTCCCCCGATCCCGAGCCGAACCGGGCGTGCGACATCATCGTCGACAGGTTTGACGAACTCGACCGGATGCTCCCCTGATCCGCCCGGCTGTGCTGTACAAAGACCGATTGCTCCCCTAGCCTGATATCCGTGCACTGGCCGGACAGGGATCCGGGCGCCGCGTTCTGCGGGGAACCGGAAGCAGCCGGGAAGTCCGGCTGACAGTGCGAGCGACAGGGGGGAAACCATGAATTTCAGGAAGATACTGAACCGCGATGCGCGGCGCTACACGCTGCCGCAGGAGCGGCGGCTCGGGGCGGGCACCCACAGCTACCTGCCCGAACTGTGCGATCAGCTCGGGACCGGCAGGATTGGCCGGCGTGACTTCCTGCGCCAGGCGGCACTGCTCGGCATGACAGCGACCACCGCCTATGCCATGGCGGACGTCCTGACCGGGACCGCTCCGGTGCGTCCGGCAGCCGCGGCAACGCCGAAGCCGGGCGGAACGCTGAAGGTATCGATGCGGGTGCAGGAAATGACCGACCCGGCGGCTTTCGACTGGGTCGAGAAATCCAACGTGGCGCGCTTCATGGTCGAGCACCTGACCCGGACCCGGGCCGACAACGTGACGGTCCCCTACCTGGCGAAGGGCTGGGAGGCGAGCGACGACCTCAAGACCTGGGTGTTCCATCTGAGCGAGGGCGTAACCTGGTCGAACGGCGACGCGTTCACCGCCGAGGATGTGGCCCATACCGTCAACCGCTGGCTTGACCCGGCGACCGGCTCCTCCAACCTCGGGCTGTTCGGCGCCATGGTCGAGGTCGGGTCCGACGGCAAGAAGCGCGGCATCGCGAACGCGGTCGAGGTCGTGGATGCGCACACCGTGCGTTTCAACCTGAAGCAGGCCGCGCTGGCCATGCCCGAGAACTTCTACAACTACCCGACCGCAATGACCCACCGCGGCTTCGGCAAGGACTACGATGCCGACCTCTCGGCCAACCCCATCGGTACCGGGCCGATGAGCCTGGCCGAGTACGACGTCGGCGAGCGGGCACTGCTCAAGCGAAGCCGCGACTGGTGGGCCGGCGACTTCCATCTCGACGAGATCGCCTATTTTGACCATGGCGAGGACACCAACGCCCACATCGCGGCGCTCGCCTCCCAGCAGGTCGACATGGTCTACCGGGTTCCCAACAACCTGATCGAGACCGTCAAGCGGCTGCCGTTTGTCGACATCCACGAGGCAACCACGGCGCAGACCGGTGTGATGCGGTTCCGCGTCAGTCATGCACCGTTCGACAACCTCAAGGTGCGGCAGGCCATCGCGGCGTGCATGGACCACCAGGAGATCCTCGACAAGGCGTTCAAGGGCCTCGGACAGGTGGCGGAAAACCACCATGTCTGTCCGATCCATCCCGAGTACGCGGCCCTGCCCCCGCTCAAGCGCGATGTCGAACTGGCGAAGAAACTGCTCGCCGAGGCCGGTCACGGCGACGGCCTGACCATCGAGATCGCCAATGGCGACACCGAGGGACCGTGGATGACCGACGCCTGTGCGATCTTCAAGAACCAGCTGGCTCCCGCGGGCATCACGCTCAATATCAACAAGATGCCGACCAACCAGTACTGGGAGGTGTGGGACAAGGCTCCGTTCGGATACACCGCATGGACCCACCGTCCGCTCGGCACCATGGTGCTCGGACTGGCCTACCGCGCCGGGGTGCCGTGGAACGAGACCGCCTACGACAACCCGGACTTCGATGCAGCGCTCAACGATGCCGAGGCGACCCTCGACGTCAACGAGCGCAAGAAGAAGATGGCGGTCTGCGAGAAGATCCTGCAGGACGACGCGATCATCCCGCAGCCGTTCTGGCGCTCGGTGTTCAAGGCTTCCAACAAGAGGGTGAAGGGGTTCTCCACCCATCCGACCCTGTATCACCAGTTCCATTCGGTCTGGCTGGACGGGTAGCGCAGTTCCGGCGCCGCGGGGACATCCCCGCGGCGCCGGACATGTCCCGACCGGCGCACCCTGTCGCGGCAGGGAATGACACGGGCAACCGGACTGCTGGCGGGACGGGGTTCCGGGCGTGTCCGCCCGCGGCTCCGGGAATCGGGAGGCTCTGATGCTCAACCTCGTGTTGCGGCGACTGGGAACCATGGTTCTCATCATGCTGGTCGTTGCGCTGCTGCTGTTCCTGATCAACGAGGGCGATCCGCGGCTGATTGCGCGCAGCGTGCTCGGGCCCTATGCCCAGGATGAACAGCTCGACGCCTGGATCATGCAACACGGCTACGACCGGTCGCTGTTCGTCAGGTACTTCGAGTGGATCAGCAGGGTCCTGACCGGCGATCTCGGTGACTCGATCATCTACAAGCGGCCGGTCAACGAGATCTTCTGGGACCGCCTCGGCAATACCGCGATCCTCGCCGGCGTGACCTTCCTGGTCATGGTGGTGGTCGCCCTGGTGCTCGGCGTGCTGGCCGGCATGAAGGAGGGATCGACGCAGGACCGCGTGATCTCGGTCTTCTCGATTGCCACCACCTCGGTACCGGAGTACGCGAGCGCGGTGATCCTGGCCGGGGTCTTCGTCTACTGGCTGGCGGTGCTGCCGGGAACCTCGTCGATGACCGGGGGATTCTCGGTGGTCGAACTGATACTGCCGGTGCTGGTGCTCACACTGTACGGGTTCGGGTACATCGCGCGCATGACCCGGGCGTCGATGGCCGAGGTGATGACGACCCCTTACATCAGGACCGCGGTCCTGAAGGGCCTGCCCTACCGGCACATCATCATGAAACATGCCCTGCGCAATGCGCTGATCGCGCCGTTCACCGTGATCATGCTGCAGATCAACTGGCTGCTGTCGGGCGTGGTCGTGACCGAGTTTGCCTTCGGTTACAAGGGGTTCGGAGCGCTCCTGCTCGAGGCGGCGCTGCGCCGCGACATCTTCCTGATCGAGGCCTGTGGGCTTGCGGCCGTGTTCGTCGCGGTGTTCACCCAGACCGTCGGCGATCTCGGGTACACCTATCTGAACCCGCGGATCAGGTTCAAGTGAGGACGCTGCCATGACTGACCAGACAACAACGGCAGCGCCGGACTCAAGACTGATGACGGCGGCGAGGTCGGTTCTGCTGCTGCGGGAAAGCCCGGTCGGGGTCTTCGGCGGCCTGATCGTGCTGACCTTCATGCTGCTCGCGATCTTCGCGCCGCTGGTTGCCCCCTTCGATCCCAATGCCACGATCCTGCCGTTCGCAACGCCCGGAACCGCGAACCCGGAGGGCGGGATCTTCCTGTTCGGCACCGACCACCTCGGCCGCGACATCCTCTCGCGCATCATCTGGGGCGGGCAGCGGGTGCTGTTCTACGCCAGTGCGGCAACCATATCGGCCTACGTGGTCGGGATCCTGATGGGACTGGCGGCGGGGTACTTCCGCGGCTGGCTCGACGAGGTGATCTCCTTTGTCGCCAACGTCATCCTGTCCTTCCCGATCATGGTGCTCTACGTCCTGATCATCGCCAAGTTCGGTGCGTCGGGCATCAACATCATCTTCGCGGTGGTGTTCGCCTCCTCGCCCGGCATCATGCGCATCGTGCGCGGCGTGACCATGGACATCGCGACCCGGGACTACATCGCGGCCGCACAGACCCGGGGCGAGGGGCCCTGGTACATCATGCTGGTCGAGATCCTGCCGAATGCGCGCGGGCCGCTGATCGTCGATTTCTGCCTGCGCATGGGCTACACCACCATCACCATCGGGGCTCTCGGCTTTCTCGGGCTCGGCCTGCCGCCGCCCGATCCCGACTGGGGCGGCATGATCACCGAGACCCGCGCCTTTGTCACCGGCGGGTTCCCGCACATGGCAATCTTCCCGGCCTGCGCCGTCTCTCTGCTCGTCCTCGGGTTCAACCTGCTGGCGGATGGACTGCGCGAGGTCTCGCTGAGGGACTGAGCGATGAAGAAGAGGCTGACCCGGGGCACTCCCCGACCGAGGCCACCCGCAAGGAGGTCACGATGTCAGTGACAGAACACGCCGGGGCATCCGGCGACGACGCGCCGGTCCTGGAGATCAGCGGCCTGCGTCTCAGCTACTACACCCGCGCCGGCGAGATCCCGGCGGTCATGGACTTCGACCTCACGGTCCGCAAGGGCGAGTCGGTGGGACTTGTCGGAGAGTCGGGCTGCGGCAAGTCGACGGTCGCCAACGGCATCATGCGCTACATGGGCCGGAACGGCGGCATTGTCGGCGGCAGCATCCGGTTCAAGGGCCGGGACATGTCGGAGTTCAGCGAAGAGGAAATCCGCCGGATCCGCGGCCGCGACATCGCGATGATCTACCAGGAGCCCATGGCCTCGCTCAACCCGAGCATGACCATCGCCAGGCAGCTGACGGAAGTGCCGATGGTGCACGAGGGCGTGAGCGAGGAAGAGGCGCGCCGGCGTGCCAGGGAGATGCTCGAGGCGGTGCATATCCCGGATCCGAACCGGCTGATGGCCTCCTATCCGCACCAGGTCTCCGGCGGCCAGCAGCAGCGGGTGGTGATCGCCATGGCGCTGCTGTCCCGACCCGCACTGCTGCTGCTCGACGAGCCGACGACCGCGCTCGACGTGACCGTCGAGGCCGGGATCGTCGAACTGATCGCCGAGCTGAGCAAGGAGGCCGGCACGTCGCTGCTGTACATTTCGCACAACCTGGGGCTGATGCTCGAGGTCTGCGACCGGATCTGCGTGATGTACTCCGGCGAGGTGGTCGAGGAGGGTCACATCGACTCGATCTTCTCCTGGCCCAAGCACCCGTACACCCACGGACTGTTCGGCTGCATTCCGCTGCCGCACGCCGACAAGAACGCCCGGCCGCTTGTGGCGATCCCGGGGCAGCTGCCGTTGCCGCACCAGAGACCGACCGGGTGCTACTTCGGGCCGCGCTGCTCGTTCTTCGAGCCCGGTCGCTGCGACGGCGATCTTGTTGCCATGGAAAGCGTGCACACCGACGATGACCCGGCGCACCGGGTCCGGTGCCTGCGCTGGAACGAGATCGACCACGACGCGGCAGTCCGGGTCGAGGAAACCCGCGAGCCGGTCAGCGTCGGCGAGACGGTGCTCGAGGTCGACAACATGCGCAAGTACTACGAGGTCAGGGAGACGTCGCTCGCGGCCCTGGTTTCGCGCGGCTCCCCACGCCAGGTCAAGGCCAACGAACAGATCAGCTTCCGGGCCGGCGAGGGCGAGACCGTTGCGATCGTCGGCGAGTCCGGCTGCGGCAAGTCCACCTTCGCCAAGGTGCTGATGGGGCTCGAGACCGCAACGGAAGGGGAGGTCAGGCTGGACGGCACCGACCTCGGATCGATCCCGGTCAAGCAGCGCACCCCGGAGCAGCTCGCCTCGTTGCAGATGGTGTTCCAGAACCCGAACGACACGCTCAACCCGTCGCACAGCGTCGGTGCGCAGATCGCCCGGGTGATCCGCCGCTTCGGCATCGAGTCCGAACCGGCCCGGGTCCAGCAACAGGTCTTCCGGCTCCTCGACACGGTCAAGCTGCCGCGCGACTTCGCCTCCCGCAAGCCGCGGCAGCTGTCGGGTGGCCAGAAGCAGCGGATCGGTATCGCGCGCGCCTTCGCCGGCAACCCGAAGACGGTCATCGCCGACGAGCCCATCTCCGCTCTCGACGTGTCGGTGGCCGCGGCGGTGACCGAACTGCTGATGGACATACAGCGCGAACACCGGACCACCCTGCTGTTCATCAGCCACGACCTTTCGGCGGTGCGCTACCTCTCGGACCGGGTCGTGGTCATGTATCTCGGCCAGATCATGGAGCGTGGCTCCACGGAAGAGGTATTCGCCCCGCCGTACCATCCCTACACCGAGGCCCTGCTGTCGGCGGTGCCGATCGCCGACCCGGAAGTGGAGAAGCGCCGGATCGTGCTCGAGGGCAACCTGCCGAGCCCGCTCGATCCGCCGAAGGGCTGTCCGTTCTCGACCCGGTGCCCGCGCCGGCTCGGCAGCATCTGCGATACAGATCCGCCACCGGTGCAGATGAACGCCGACCGGCATGCGATCGCCTGCCACATTCCGCTCGAGGAGCTGCGCTTGGTTGAACCGGTGATCACCATCCCGGAGCGAGACGCTCTGCCGGCGGGCGAGGGAGCAACCGGATGACACGGCCCGAGGTTGGTCTCGAGATCGACGGACGCGGGGTGGCAACCGTCACCCTGAACCGGCCCGAGGTGAACAACGCGTATAACGGCGACATGATTGCAGGCCTGATCGAGGCGGTCGGGCACTGTGGCGAGAACCCGGACGTCAGGGTGGTCGTGCTGCGCGGCGCCGGCAGGCATTTCCAGGCGGGAGCCGACCTGTCGTGGCTGCGCGGCATCGGACAGGAGTCGCCGGAGGAAAACCTCGCGGTGTCGCGGCGGACCGCCAGCGCCGTGCGGGGGTTGAACGACCTTGACCGGCCGACCGTGGCCCTGGTGCATGGCGGATGTTTCGGCGGCGGGACCGGGATCGTCGCGGCCTGTGACGTCGTGGTCGCGAGCGAGGACGCGATCTTCTCGATCACCGAGACCCGGTGGGGGGTGATGGCGGGCATCATCATCCCGTATCTCAATGTCGCGATGGGCGCGCGCCAGGTCCGGCGCTACGCGCTCACCTGCGAGAGGTTCGGGGCCGCGCGTGCCCACGCGCTTGGCCTGGTGCACGAACTGTGCCCGACAGGCGGTCTGGATGCCGCCGCCGCTCCGATCATCGACGCCCTGCTGATGGCGGCGCCCGACGCGACGGTGCAGACCAAGCAGGTCACCCTGGAAGATGCCGGGCTGCTGCTCGCCGACGACCGGTTCGAGGCGCTGGTGGCGCAGCACGCTGCCAAGCGACAGAGTGCCGAGGCGATCGAGGGGCTGGCGAGCTTTGCCGAGAAACGGAAACCGGCCTGGTATCCCGGCGACGGGGACGACTGAGACGGACACCAACGTCCTCGGGCGCTGGTTTGCCGCCCGGGGCTGGACGGCGCATCCGCACCAGCTGGCCATGCTCGCCGCCGCCAGGGCCGGGAAATCGGCCCTGCTCCTGGCGCCGACCGGCGGTGGGAAGACGCTGGGCGGTTTCCTCGGCTCGATCGCGGAACTGGCCGGCTCCGCGGGTACCGGGCTGCATACGCTCTACGTCTCGCCCCTGCGCGCGCTGACCCAGGACGTGCACCGGAACCTGCTGGCCCCGATCTCGGAGATGGGTCTCGCGATCACCGCCGAAACCCGGACTGGGGATACACCGCAGTCAAAACGGCGACGCCAGCGGATGCGCCCGCCCGACATCCTGCTCACCACGCCCGAGAGCCTGGCGCTGCTGCTGTCCTACCGGGACGCGGCGCACATGTTTGCGACACTGCGCTCGGTGATCATCGACGAGCTGCACGCCCTGGTCCCCAACAGGCGGGGTGAACTGCTGGCACTGGGTCTGGCTCGACTGGGCGGCCTTGCGCCCGGACTGCGCCGGGTCGGACTGTCGGCTACCGTGTCCTGCCCCGGGGACATGGAGGCCTGGCTTTCGGGCGGTGGCGATGTCGAGCGCATCCATGTTGCCGATACCGCAAGGCCCCGGATCTCGATCTCGACCTGCGGTACGAGGCTGCCATGGTCCGGCCACATGGGGACCCATGCCGCCGTCGAGATTCTCGACGCGATCCGGGCCCACCGGACCACGCTGGTGTTCGTCAATACCCGGGCCCAGGCCGAACTGCTGTTCCAGGCCCTGTGGCGCATCAACCACGAGACCCTGGAGATCGGCCTTCACCACGGTTCGCTCGCGGTCGAGCAGCGCCGCCGCGTCGAGTCGGCGCTGGCCGACGGCGCCCTGCGGGCCGTGGTCGCGACCTCGACGCTCGATCTCGGCGTCGACTGGGCCGCCGTCGACCTCGTGGTCCAGGTCGGTGCTCCGAAGGGGGTGTCCCGGCTGCTGCAGCGGATCGGGCGCTCCAATCACCGGCTGGACCGGCCCAGCCGCGCCATCCTGGTTCCGTCGAACCGCTTCGAGGTGCTCGAATGCGAGGCGGCGGTCCAGGCGGTCGACCGCGACCAGCGCGACGGTGACCGTCCGGGCCCGGGCGGACTCGACGTGCTGGCGCAGCACCTGCTCGGGGTTGCCTGCGCCGGCGGCGTGCGCCCGGACGATCTCTACCGCGAGGTGAGGACGGCGGCGCCGTACCGCACGCTTTCGCGGTCGGGCTTCGACCGGGTCCTCGCCTTTGTCGAGACCGGCGGCTACGCGCTCGGGGTCTATGACCGATTCCGCCGCGTGGTGCGCGATCATGCCGGCTGCCTCGCGGTTGCGAGCCCGGCGGTGGCGCGCAGCTATCGGCTTAATGTCGGGACCATCGTCGAGACCCCGATGCTCAGGGTCCGCATGCGCCGGGGCCGGATTCTCGGCGAGATCGAGGAACACTTCGTGCAGTCCCTGGTGCCAGGGGACACTTTCGTCTTCTCCGGCCGGCTGCTGCGTTACGAGGGACTTCGCGACGTCACCGTGGTGGTGAGCCCGGGAGGCGGACGCGAGCCGAAAGTGCCGGCCTATGCCGGTGGCCGCCTGCCGCTGACGACCCACCTGGCCGACGGGGTGCGGACGCTGCTGGAGGACAGGGCGGCGCATGCCGGCATGGCGGCACCGGTGGCGGAGTGGCTCGAGGCCCAGAGCCGGGTCTCGGTCCTGCCCCGGCGCGACCGGCTGCTGGTGGAGATCTTCCCGCGTGGCGACCGGTTCTACCTGGTCGCATACTGTTTCGAGGGCCGCAATGCGCACCAGACCCTCGGCATGCTGCTGACCCGGCGCATGGAACGCGCCGGGCTCGACCCGCTCGGTTTTGTGGCCACCGACTACGTGATTGCGGTGTGGAGCCTCAAGCCGGCCGGGGATGTCGGGTCCCTGCTCGACCGGGACATGCTCGGCGACGACCTCGAGGAGTGGATGGCGGAGTCGAGCCTGTTGCGCCGGACCTTCCGCACCGTGGCGGTGATCGCGGGGCTGATCGAGCGTCGTCTGCCGGGCCAGGAGAAGACCGGACGGCAGGTCACCTTCAGCTCTGACCTGATCTACGACGTGCTCCAGCGTCACGAGCCGGACCATGTCCTGCTGGAGGCGACGCGCACGGTCGCCGCGCGGGGACTGACCGACATCGCCCGTCTCGGCGACATGCTGGCCCGGGCTGCCGGGCGCATCGAGGTCAGGCGCCTCGACCGGGTCTCGCCGCTCGCCGTACCGGTGCTGCTCGAGATCGGACGTGAACGGGTGGCGGGCAGCGCGCTCGAGTCCCAGCTCGAGGAGGCAGCCGAAGACCTGGTCTCGAGCGCGATGGCGCCTGTACGGTGACGGCGTTCGACTTTTGCGGCGCATCGCTGCACGCCGATCCGTCGGGTGCCCTGGTCTGGCCGGACCGCCGCCTGATGGTGGTCGCGGACCTGCACCTCGAAAAGGGGGCGTGGTATGCCGCCCGCGGCATCCCGTTGCCGCCCTACGACACCGGCGAGACGCTTGACCGCCTCGAGGCGGCGATCGCGCGCCATCGCCCCGACAGGCTGGTCTGCCTCGGTGACAGTGTCCATGACGGGGACGCGGCGCGGCGCATGACACCGGAGGTTGTCCGGCGGATCCTCGGGCTGGCGCGGGGACGCGACTGGATCTGGATCGCCGGCAACCACGACCCGGAGCCGGACACGCTGCCCGGCGGCCGGTCGCTGGCGGAACTGGCGTTGGCGCCGCTGGTGTTCCGCCACGAGGCGGCAGCGGGACCCGTCAGCGGCGAGGTCAGCGGCCATTACCATCCGCGGGCACGGATCAGGCTGCGTGGCCGGACCGTGTCCGGCCGCTGCTTCGTCCTTGACCGGCACCGCCTGATCCTTCCGGCTTTCGGGGCCTATGCCGGTGGTCTCGACGTCACCGCGGATGCGTTTGACCCGCTGCTGCAGGTGGAGTTCGAGATCCTGTTCCCCGGGCCGCGCCGCGTCTACCGGTTCGCGGGCGCGGCTGAGCCCTATCCGCGCCGGGTGGGAACCACCGAGATATCGACCGACGGCCGCAGGCTGGCACAGACGGTGAGCACCTGGTGGATCGAGTTGTTGAGGAAGTCGTCGAACAGCGAGTCGTCGAGCTCCTCGCCGTCATCAAGCCGGACAAAGGCCTGCTGCTTCAGGATGTAGTCGAAGCGTGCCGCCCACTTGCGGGCCCCGAGCCGGGCGGTGGTCGAGCAGTTGTCGACCATGTAGGACACGCCCCTGTAGTCCATGTAGGGATTGAGGGAGTCCACCGCCTCGATGATCGACTCGTTGGCGATCTCGGAGTACGGGTGCCCGCGATCCTTCAGCAGGTCGACCTGGGCCATCATGCAGGCCATGTAGACACCGGCGGTCTCGGCGTTGATCGGGGCGTAGTTGCGACCCTCGTCCTCGCGGACGGTCTCGCCGACCCGCCACATGTCGGTGGAGTCGATGTTGCCCATCGGGTAACGGTCGAACCGGTTGGAGGCCTGGATGACGCTGCGCACCTCGTTGCCCGAGGCGACGTCGTCGTAGATCTCCTCCAGGATCTCGCGCGCGGGGTGGTAGGACGCGCAGTAGGCCTTGCGGAAAGCCTCCTTCTCGGCGTCGTCAAGTTCCTCGTAGACGGCAACCAGGCCCGAGCGCGAGATGGTCTTGCTGATCGGGCCGGTGATCGATTCCGAGGTGTTGATGTAGGCTTCGTCCCGGGGCATGCCCTTGCCGGTAAACCGCGCGTACAGGCTCTCGGCAATGCCGTGCACGGCTCCGAGCAGGATGCCGCGTTCGCCGAAGATGTCGGACCGGTATTCCGATTCAAGCGTGGTCTGGAAGGTGTAGGGAGACCCGAGCGCCACCGACCAGGCGAGAGCGTAGTCGGTTGCCCTGCCGTCGATATCGCGGTGAACGGCAAAGGAACTGTTGATACCGGCGCCGTTGACTTCGCGGCCCTGTTCGTAGAGGCGGCGCACCGAGGGGCCCATGCCCTTGGGACAGACGGCGATGACATTCATGTCGGTCGGGAAATCCTCGCCGATGCTCTGCAGGTGCGACAGCAGGAAACCGTGTGACAGCCCGATGGTGGAGCCCGGGCGCATGACGGCGAAGATCCTGGTGTAGTTTTGCGCGAGCGCGGCGTCCGAGATCAGCAGCAGCACGAGGTCGCTTTCGGCGCACACGGAATACATTTCACCGAGCGTTCCGTTCTCGCGGGTGAAGCCCACCGCCTCGGCCTCGGCCATGGAGGCGGACCCCTCGCGCAGTCCGACCACGACGCGAATGTCCGATCCCTCAAGTGATTCCCGCAGGTTCTGGGCCTGGGCCGGTCCCTGCGACGACCAGCCGATCACGCCGATCTGGCGGACACCCTCGAACGCCTTCGGCAGCAGCGGGAACAGGTGGCGACCGCCGGCGACGATGCGTTCGGTGGTCTCGCCCATGGAGACTACCCGGGTCTCGAACACCCGGGACTCGAAGTCGAGCTGCATGATTCCCCCGCCCTGTCAGATGCTGTCAGCCGCGCGTGGTCTATGGCCGGGCGCGGTGCTTGTCAAGAAATTGACGCCCGGTACGCGTGGCGCCGGTAGTCCTCGCGCAGCAGTGCGAACAGGATATGGTCCTGCCAGGACCCGTTGATCCTGAGATAGCGCCGGGCCAGTCCCTCGCGGCGAAACCCGCAACGGCGCAGCACGCCCTGACTGGCGGCGTTGCTGGGCAGGCACGCCGCCTCGATCCGGTGCAGGTCAAGCGCGTCGAAGGCAAAGCCGCTTGCGCCGAGCACCGCCTCGCTCATGTAGCCCCGGCGCGCGTGGCGTTCGCCGACCCAGTAGCCGAAGGAGCAGCTCTGGGCAACGCCGCGTCGCACGTTGGAGATCGACAGCCCGCCGACGATGGCGTCGTCCGAGCGGCGGAACAGGAAGAAGGTGTACCCCTGGTCGCGGTTCCATTCATCGGCATAGCGCGACAGCCGGCGCCGGAAGGCGGACCGCGACAGCGCGTCGGAGGTCCACGCCGGTTCCCACGGGACCAGGAAGTCGCGGCTTTCCTCGCGCAGGTCCGCCCAGTCCGCCCAGTCGGCCCGGGCCGGTGGCCTGAGGTAGATCCGGTCCAGGACCAGCGTCGGCTCGACCCTGGCGGGGGGAAACAGTGTGAGGACCACGGAACGCACCCATGCCTGAGGCTGTCATGCCATCTTGCCCGGACCTGCGCGGCCGGTGCAACAGCCTGGTCGACAGGGGCGCGGCGCGCCTCAGGTGCGGATCCGGTCCGTCAGGCAAGCCGCGCGCACAGCCGGTCCCAGGGCTCGAGTGTGCCGACCGGCCCGACGGCGGCCAGGGTCGGTGTCGAGGAAAGCAGCCGGCGGCAGATGTCCTGGACCGCGTCCCCGTCGACCTGCTCGAAGCGCTCGATGATCTCGTCGACCCCGATCACGCGTTCGAAGGCGTGCAGGTTGCCGGCCAGGGCCTCGCAGCGGCTCGAGGTGCTTTCGCGCGACATCAGCACTCCGGCCCGGATCTGGGAGCGGGCGCGGCCCACCTCGGTCTGCAGCGCATCGTCCGGGGACTCGCCGGCGAGCTTGACCAGTTCGTCGCAGACCGCGGGCACCAGGTCACCGACCAGGTCGGGAGCCGTGGCGGCATGGATCCCGAACAGGCCGGTATCGCGCCAGGCGATCGCGAAGCTGTGGATCGAGTAGGCGAGGCCGCGGCGTTCACGGATCTCCTGGAACAGTCGCGACGACATGCTTCCGCCCAGCAGGCGGGAAAACACCTGCTGCGCCGGCAGGGTCGGGTCCCGGACCGGCACCGCCTCGAAGCCCAGCATCAGGTGGACCTGCTGCAGGTCCCGGTCGCTGCGGGCATCGCCGCCGGCGTAGCGCGCCGGTTCGACCGGGCGGTTGTCGCGCCCGGAGAGCCCGTCGAAGGCCGTGGCAACCTCGTCCTCGAGCCGGTCGTGGTCGATGTTTCCGGCGGCCGCGAACACCAGCCGGTCGGCGCCGTAGTGTGCGTCGAGGAAACCGGTGATGGTCTCGCGCGGCATGGACCGGACGATCTCGGGCAAGCCCAGGATCGGCCGGCCGAGCGGCTGGTCAGGCAGTGCCGTTCCGGCCAGCAGTTCGAAAACCACGTCGTCCGGCGTATCGCTCGCCTCGCCGATCTCCTGCAGGATCACCGATCGCTCCCGGGCGAGTTCCTCTTCGCTGAAGGTGGAGTTGCACAGGATGTCGCCGATCACGTCGACCGCGAGCGTGGCATCGTCCTTCAGCACCCGGGCGTAGTATGCGGTCTGCTCGTGGGTGGTGTAGGCGTCGAGCCGTCCGCCCACCGCCTCGATCTGCTCGGCGATGTCGAAGGCCGAGCGTGACGCCGTTCCCTTGAACGCCATGTGCTCGAGCATGTGGGCAACGCCGTTGATGTCGGCGGTTTCATTCCGGCTTCCCGCCCCGAACCAGGCGCCGAGGGTTGCGCTCTCGACGGTGGGAATGTGCTCGGTGACCAGCCGCACCCCGCCCGGCAGATCGGTCAGCCGCGGTCCGCTCACGGCCGGTCCGGCGTGCGGCTGTGCGCCGCGATGAAATCGGCAACCGTGCGGTAGTCGTCTGGCAGCATCGTCAGGTGCTCCTCGAGTTCGCCGAGGCGGGCGATCCGCCCGGGCGGTTCCGGGACATGGCCGACGGCACGCGACACGGCATCGGGAAACTTGGCCGGATGCGCGGTCGCAAGGCAGACCACCGGCACCCCGTCGGCCAGCGCACCGCGCCGCCGCGCCCGGACCGCCGCCTCGACACCGACGGCGCTGTGCGGGTCGATGAGCACCGAGGTCTCCCGGTGCACGCGGGCGATGCGTGCGACAGTGTCGTCGTCTGTGACGGCCTCGGCGTCGAACAGCACGGCCGACTGGCGGTGCATGTCCCCGGTGACCTCGAAGACGCCCTCGGTCCTGAGCCCGGTCAGCATGGCGCCGGTACGCGCACCGTTGCGCCCGGCGAGGTCGAACAGCAGTCGTTCGAAGTTGCTCGAGACCTGGATATCCATGCTCGGACTCAGCGTCGATTGCACACCGGCGATCTGCATCCTCCCGGAGGCGAAGAACCGCGCCAGGATATCGTTGGCGTTGGTCGCGACCACGAGGCGGTCGACCGGCAGTCCGAGGGCGGCCGCGGCGTAGGCCGAGTAGACATTTCCGAAATTGCCCGACGGCACCGCGAAAGCAACCCGGCGGTCCGGGGCCCCCAGCGCGAGCGCGGCCCGGAAGTAGTAGACGATCTGTGGCAGCAGGCGGACCAGGTTGATGGAATTGACCGCCGACAGGTGCAGGCGATCGCGCAGCGCCAGGTCGTTGAACAGGGCCTTCACCATGTCCTGGCAGGTGTCGAAGGTGCCGTCGAGGGAGATTGCGTGGACGTTGACCGCGTCCACCGTCGTCATCTGAAGTTGTTGCACCGGGGAGACCCGGCCGCGGGGGAACAGGATGAAGATGTCGATGGCCTCGCGGTCGCGGCACGCCTCGATCGCCGCCGAACCGGTATCGCCGGAGGTGGCGCCGACGATGGTGATCCGCTCGCCCCGGGCGCGGAGAACCCTGTCGAACAGCCGCCCGAGCACCTGCAGCGCATAGTCCTTGAAGGCAAGGGTGGGGCCGTGGAACAGTTCCATCAGCCAGGTGTTCCCGTCGAGCTGCACCAGCGGTGCGACCTGCGGATCCGTGAACCCGGCGTAGGCGTCCTCCAGGACGCCGGCGAGGCCGTCGCCGCAGGTGGTGCCGGCGGCGAACGGCGCCATGATTCGCGCCGCGAGTTCCGGGTAGGACAGGTCGCGCATGGCGCGGATGTCGTCGGTGGAGAACCGTGGCCAGGCGGCGGGAACATAGAGACCGCCGTCGCGGGCGAGCCCGGTGAGCAGCACATCGTCAAGACCGAGTTCCGGCGCGTCACCGCGCGTGCTGATGTAGCGCACCGATTGCTCCGCTCGCGCCAGGGGCCGGAACCCTAGCCACGGCAGGGCCGGGTTGCAACACCCGGCACCCGTCCCAAACATCCCCGATCGCCTTCACGGGTCACCGGGTATCGTCCGCCCTCCTTGCCATGCAGCAGCGCCAGTGCGTCACAGCCAGTCGAACCACGGATGTCCCCGCCATCTCGCGACAGCGTCAATCCGGGTGACCTTGCGATACGGCTCCCCGGAACAAACCGGAGAAATTTTCCATCACCGTCTGACAACGCACTGTAATATATCAATAAATGGAGCTCTTGTTAAGGTTGAGAAGTGCAAAACGCGAAATCGGTCATCAAACCGAAAGCGATTTTTCTTGCAAATTCTGACTGTGCTTCAACCGCCCTTGGCGCCGTTTGGCGAAAGCGGCCAGACAGTCGTATCTGTTCGGCCGAGCCGTGGGCGCAACCCGGCCCGCGAGTGAGATCTGCAAAATCCGGCCGCACTTGACCGTGAATCTTGAGGTTAGTGACGCTCGCAGAGCGTGCCTAGCCTGATTGAGTCTCATGCCGTTCGCCTGCCGTTCGAGACGGGAAAGCGCCTTCGGCCTCTCCTCGCCCCTGCCGGGGCGACCAGGCCGGCGCTTCGGCACCTCGACCTTCGGCTTCGCAACCGCCGCTTCCCGACCCCCGATGGCCGTCGAGTCCCGTGACACATGGCCGATGAGCGCATCACCGAGCACATCGACCACCAGGGCCTCGTGCATCCTCTCCGCAGGAAGCGAGGCCGAAAACTCCGCAACCGTCCGCGAAAACTTCGCCTCGCTCGGGATATCCCCGAGGCGCGACCAGCCGCACAACCGCCGCAACGCCGGGTCCGCCCCGAACCTGTCGATCAAATGCCGCGTCGTCGGAAGGTCCCACACGGCCTTGGCCGGAAACGCCCGCGCAAGAGCGCGGCGGTCCTCCGGAGGACGATCCGGACCGCTCCCCGGCGTGCCGAGAAAGCCCTCCACACCGACAAGATCAAGCGCCGCCACAAAACGACGGTGCGTCCCGAGCAGAGGACCCACCTCCTCCGTCAACGCGGGGAACAGCTCTCCTCGAAACCGACGCCAGAAATCCGATAGCTTCGTGCCAAGGTTCATCGGGGTCGCCTTCCCGGTAGCTTGCGGCTGTTGCAAACCCAAGATTCTGCAAGGCGACCCCGGAACCGGAACCAGCTCCCTCAAAATCAAGTCATATCAGCGGAAATCCCGTCCGTTCGACGGTTCTGCAAGAGGCTCAATACTACTGAAAGTATTGGTGTCATTGAAAATTCACCGGGCTTATGCAAGGTTCACGGACTCAGCACTATCGCGATTTGAGGAGTTTTTGCGGTGACGGAGCAATTGGTCGAAACGGCCGAGGATGTATCGAGACTGGCTTTCGGCTTCATGGCCTCCAAGGCGCTCTTCGCAGCCCTGCATGTCGATATCTTCACCCAGCTCGCCGACGGACCCAAGACGGCGCAGGCGCTTGCCGCGAAGGCGAGCGTTCCGGCCAACCGGATTACGACGCTGATGACGGCGTTGACCGCAATCGGCCTCGTGGGCCGCGAAGAGGAGAGCTATCTCAACGCGCCCGGAGCGACGGCCTTCCTGGTGCGCGGCGCACGCTACGATTTCGGGGACTATTTGCGTTACCAGATCGACCGGCAGATGTACCCGTTCCTCACCCAGCTGAACGAGGTGATGGACGGCTCCCTCGACCCGGAGGCGGTGGACAGCTACCAGCACTGGATGTCGGATCCTGACCAGGCCATGCTCTACAGCGAGGCGCAGCATGCAGGCTCGCTCGGGCCGGGCCGCACGTTGGCGCGGTTGGTGGACCTCTCCGGCTGCCACAACCTGCTGGATGTCGGTGGCGGCACGGGGGCAATGACCATCCGGCTGCTGGAGACCTTCCCCGACCTGGTCTCGACCATCATCGATTTCCCGAATGTCGCCGAGATCGGCTGGCGCTTCATTACCGAGGCCGGGATGGTGGACCGGGTGCGCTATATCCCGGCGGACGCGCTCGCGGCCGAATGGCCGACGGAGCAGGATGCGATCCTGATGTCCTACCTGTTCAGCGGCATTCCCGGCTCCGAACTGCCGCGTATGGTGCAGCAGGCCTATGACTGCCTGTCGCCGGGCGGCCATTTCATCGTGCACGATTTCATGGTGGAGGACGACCGCACCGGCCCGCCCATGGCGGCGCTCTGGCAATTGCAGCACATGGCCTTCACGCCGGAGGCGCGCTCGGTCACGCCCGGCTGGCTGAAAAGCCGGATGCAGGAAGTCGGTTTCGCCGTGCCCCACGACGAGGAAATGGTGCCGGGCATGACCCGCCTCATCCACGCCCGCCGGCTCGAATAGGGCATGACCCGGTGTCGCGGCGGCTGTGCGGCTGGTTCCGTGTCGGAGATATTTCGACCCAACTTCAACAGTACGGAGCCTCTTGCAGAATTGCCGATCTGAGGGATAGCGGCAGTAATTTGGCATTGGTTCGATAGCTGAGCGGCGTTTGGCTGTCAGTGGCCGGGTGATGGATTGACCACGGAGAGTTTTCGGCGGTTCTGGAGGCGCGCGCTTTGCGGCCGCGCCGGTTCGGGATCGGCGGGCCGGGTCGGACGACGCTATGGGGCGGCGAGGCGGATGATCTGATCGGCGGCCAGTGCGAGCAGACCGAACATCAGATGGCAGGCGACCTTTGTAGGGTTGCGCACCCGGACGTGGCGGGTGCCGAACTCGTCCTTGAGCCGGGCGTTAGTCCTCTCGACGACGGTGCGGATGCGGTATCGGACGGTTGGTTCGGGCATCGGGATGGCCGGCGGCGCGCTGAGCCTGGGCCTCGCGGTTCCGGGCTTCCTTGAGGGCCTTGTCCCGGCGGGGGTTGGTGTCGATGACCGGAACATGGCCGAGACGTTGGCTTGCCGGGTGTATCTCCGTCGCGCCATAGGCGGCGTCCATGAGATCGTAGAGGTTCACGACCCGCCCTGCGGTCATGGTGGCCAAGGGGATGGCGGCCTGGGAGTCGTGGACGGAGGCCGAAGCGAGGATGGCGCTGAGTGGCACGCAGCAGTCGGCCGTGTCGATATGGAGCTTGTAGCCCCGCCAGGTCTCCAGGATGCCCCGGGCGTTCCTCTTCGTCCCCCGGTCGCAGAGTTTCGGGAGGTCGTCGAGCATTGCGTTCAGGCTCATGCCGTTCGCCTGCCGTTCGAAACGGGAAAGCGCCTTCGGCCTTCCCTCGCCCCTGCGGGGGCGACCAGGCCGGCGCTTCGGCACCTCGACTGTATGGACCCGCACGGCGAAGCCGACCAGGTTGCGGTCCCGGAAGATCGCGTCCTTGCCCTTGGCCTTGAGCCACTCCACAATCCGCCTGGTCAGATTGAGGGTATTTCGCCGGTGCGTCGCCGTTCTCCCGGCCTTGGAAAACCAGTCATCAAATCGCGAGTTCTGAACCTCAACCCAGCGGCGAAGCGAAGGTCAGACGTGTCGGGATACAAGGCGCGGGAGGCTGACGCAGGGCAAAGGACTCTCTGTACGACAGGATGTGAGTAGAAGACGAGTTGTTGCGCGTTGGGATACGACGTTACCGGTCGAAGGGTCAGTGCGTCCCCGGCACCGTGACGGGGAGATGAAGTCATGCAGACCATTGCCATCCAGTCTCCGGGCGACATGGGACACGCGATCGGCCGGGTTCTGGCACGCGCCGGTCACCGGGTGATTGCCGCGCTCGAGGGGCGGTCCGCGCGTACCCGCGGCCTCGCGCAGTCGGCCGGGATCGAGGATGTCGGACCGCCGGGGAACCTGTTCGGCGAGGCCGAACTGGTGTTCTCCATCATGCGTCCCGACCGTGCTCTCGAGCTTGTCGACACCATGGCGGGGCTGGCGCGGACACGCGGCCATGGCCCGGTCCTGGTCGACCTGAATGCGGTCGCGCCGTCGACCGCGCGCGAGGCGGCCCGCCGTGCTGCTGCGGCCGGTCTTGCCTTCGTCGACGGCGGGATCATCGGCGGCCCGCCGCGTCCGCCCGGGTTCGTCAGCCCGCGGCTCTACGTCTCGGGTCCGGGCGCGTCCGCGCTGGCGCCGCTCTCCGGCTCGGGTCTTGACATCCGGGTTGTCGGCAAGGCGATCGGAGCCGCCTCGGCGACAAAGATGTGCTACGCGGCGTTGACCAAGGGGCTGACGGCGATCGCGATCCAGTCAATGGTGACGGCCCGGCTCGAGGGTGTCCAGGAAGCCTTCGTTGCCGAACTGGCCGGCAGCCAGCAGGGTCTGCTGGCCCTCGTGGAGCGCGGCCTGCCGGGCATGTGTCCGAAGGCCTATCGCTGGGTCGGTGAAATGGAGGAGATCTCCACCACCCATTCCGATGCCGGGCTGCCGGGCGAGATGTTCCAGGGTGCCGCTCGCATCTACGAGATGGTCGAGCACTCCCCGCTCGGTGCCGAGGTGGTGGAGGATCGCCGGCTCGGCACCGATGCCTCCGCTGTTGCCCGCATCCTCGCCGAGTACGTCTCGGCGGGTCCGAGGGCGGCAGACTGAGACGGGCCGGGTTCCCGGTCCCGAGCGGAGGCAGCCCTTCTCGCGTTCACCGGTGATGTGATCTCCTTGCCGGATCGACAGCGCCACGATGGTGAGCGTCGGGTTTCCGCCGCGCCGGCGGTGAACCGGGGGCCATCGGGGACGAACAGTGCACGACACCGCGGATCCGGTTGCACCCGTTCACCACCCCGCGGGCCGGCCTGTCGGGCATCCTGTTGGGGCCGGGCTCCCGGGTCGGGGGAGAGGCGGTGTCTGAATGGTTCGGGCCGCTCCGACCGCGTCGCGGACGGCCTGACCCTGCATGGATGCGCGGACTGGCATCCATGCAGGGCCGCTGACAGTCACAGTGACTGCCTGCAGGTCTCACCGGTTTCTGACGTCGGGATCCGGGGTGTGGTCCGCGTCCTTGCCGGGAGCGGGGCGATACGGCACTGTTTTCCGCCTGATGGCCGCGACGGCATGTCCCGGCCAGACTCTCGAGTGACGACGGATGGCAGCATGCAGCTTGTTCGACGCGTGATGCGCTCGTTGGTCCCGGGTCTGAAGCCCGTTTCCCATCCGCCGCTGGCCCGGCTCGAGGGCACAACCTACACCGACGATCCGGTGATCGAGCGTCTCGTCTTCATCTGCGGCCTGCATCGCAGCGGCACCACCGCCCTGGAGCGGCTGCTGGTTTCGCGCTACCGGCTGGCGTGCCTGCGCGCAAACCGGCCCATGAGCGAAGGCCAGCATCTGCAGTCTGTATACTCACCGGCCAGGGTCTTCGGCGGGCCGGGGCGGTTTGCCTTCTCGCATGCCATGAAGCAGGAACTCGAGGGGTTGCGCGATCACGCCGGCTGCCGTGACCGGATCCTTGACGACTGGCGCCGCTTCGTCGTCGGCGCCGCTCCGGTGCTGCTGGAGAAGTCGCCGCCGAACCTCACCAAGATCTGGTGGTTGCGCAAGGTGTTTCCCGGCAGCCGCTTCGTGGTCGTCACCCGGGATCCGCGTGCGGTGGCGGCGGCGACGCAGAAGTGGAGCGGGACTTCGCTCACCGAGCTCATGTTGCACTGGAACACGGCATATTCGCATGCCGTGGACGACTTCAGGGTCGAGGACAGCATTCACCTGCGCTACGAGGACCTGACCGCGCATCCTGAAGACGAGATCGCCCGGCTCGGCGCGTTCCTCGAGTGTGAGGCTCGACCGGAACCCGGTCCGCTGGAGGAGAACTACAACAGGCTGCGCAACTCCAATGCCCGCTACATCGCGGCCCACGAAGGCACGCGGTACGGTGCCGGGATCTGGGACCGATTCGGCTACGAGGTCTGACGCGCGTTCAGGGCCCGGGTTCCACCAGGTAGCGGGCCTCGAGGTGTGCGAGGAAGGCCTCCTGTCCGAGCCCGGAACCGGTGGCGGCGCGCAGGATGTCGTCGGTGGAGGTGACGCTCGCGCGTGCGTGGACGTGGGTGCGCAGCCAGCCGAGCAGGCCGCCGAGGTCGCAGCGCGCAACCTGCCCGTCAAGCCCCGGAAGTTCGGCCCGGGCGGCGGCATACAGCTGGGCGGCGGCGAGCGCGCCCATGGCGTAGGTCGGGAAATACCCGAAGGCGCCGGCGTACCAGTGGATGTCCTGGAGACAGCCGTCCCGGTCGTTCTCCGGCCTGATCCCGAGCATCTCCTCGATCCCGTCGTTCCAGGCGTCCGGAAGGTCGGCAACCGCGAGTTCGCCCGAGAGCAGTGCGCGTTCGAGCCGGTAGCGCAGAAAGACGTGAAACGGATAGGTGACCTCGTCGGCGTCGACGCGGATCAGGCCGCGGCAGACCCGGCAGGCTGCGCGGGCGAGCGCATCCGCCTCCCATGCCGGGCCGGAGACACCGAAAGCGGCGCGCAGGAGGGGTGCGAGGAAGGTGAAGAACGGGCGCGACCGGCTGACCTGCATCTCCAGCAGCAGCGACTGGCTCTCGTGCAGCACCATTCCCCTGGGCGCACCCACTGGCTGGAAACGCCATTGTACAGGCAGGCCCTGGTCGTAGAGTGCGTGGCCCGTCTCGTGGATCACGGCCATCAGCGATGCCGACCAGTCGTCCGGGTCGTACCGGGTGGTGATCCGGGTGTCATCCGGATTGCCGCCGGAAAACGGGTGGACACTCACATCGAGCCGGCCGCGCCGGAAATCGAAACCGAGTGCGCGCATGACCTCGAGTCCGAGGGTGCGCTGGTGTTCCGCCGGGACACGGTGGCCGGCTGAGGCGCCGTCGTCTTCGCGCACCCGGTCGAGCAGTGCGGTGAGCCGGGGCTCAAGTTCGGCGAACAGCGTGTCGATCTGCCCGGACCGACCGCCCGGCTCGTAGGCATCGAGCAGGGCGTCGTAGGGCGAGGTGCCGAGCCGTTCCGCCCTCGCATCGGCCGCCTCGCGGGTCAGCGCCACCACCTGGGACAGAGCCTCGCTGACACTTGCGAACTCGGCGTTGGGGCGTGCCCGTTCCTGCCAGACAGTCTCGCAGCGCGAGGTCGCACGGCTCAGCGCGTCAACGAGGTCTTCCGCGAGCGCGGTCGCGTGCAGGTGCAGCCTGCGCATCTCGGCAAGGTTTGCTGCCTGCCAGTGCCCAAGCGGTTCCTCGCCCGCGCGCGCAAGCAGATCCTCGAGTTCCGGTGCGTTTGCCGCCTGGTGGCGCATGACCCTGAGGGCCGCCATGGTCGCTGACCGGGTCTCCGTTCCGCCGGCTGGCATCATGACCTGGCGGTCCCAGTTCAGCATGCCGATCGCATCGGCAAGCGCCCGGATACGCCGGTAGTGGTCCTCCAGCCGCCTGTAGGCCGGAACCGCTCCTCCGGCCTCGGCGTGGCCGTCAGTCATTGCCGGCGCGGCGGTAGTGGTAGGTGAGGTAGACAGCCACCAGGGTGAGGGCAAGCAGGAACCATGTCACCGCGTACTGCAGGTGTTCGTTGCGCACGGTGATGCGGTCGCTGGCGCCAATCGGAAGCCGGTAGGGGCCGGGCTCGCGCAGGGCGTCGATCACGTAGCCGGCGACCGGTCCGAGCGCCCGGTGACTCGCGATCTCGGCGGTATCCACATACATCCAGACCTCGTTCGCGGGCTCGTTGTCGGGAACGAAGTACCCGCGACGGCGGTCCTCGCGCAGCAGCCCCTCGAGGACCACGCGGCCCGTCGGCAGCGAGGCCGGCCGATCGGCCCGGTTGCGCAGTTTTTCAGGTATCCAGCCCCGGTTGACCAGCACGGTGCGCCCGTCATTGAGCCGCATCGGCGTGATCACGTGGAAACCCGCCGTACCCTCGAACGGCTTGCCGGTGACCATGACTTCCTTCTCGTGCAGGAACTCGCCCTCGAGCTGCAGCTTGCGGAACCGCCACTCCTCGATGTCGCTCACCGTCTCGGGCGGTGACACCGGCGGAGCCGACACCCGCACGTCGAAGGTGGCGATCAGGGCTGTCTTCCACTCCAGGCGCTCGAGTTGCCAGACCCCGAGCCCCAGCAGCACCGCCAGGACCGGGATGGTGAAGACGGTTGGCCAGAGTGTGAAGCTGAAGCGGTGCAGCATGGCGACGTGTTTTCCTCTTCGCAGGCTCCCGTCACGGGACCGCTGTCCGGTTCAGGCGGGATCCGGTATGCCGGCGAACTCCGGGCCGGCCCCGTGCATGCCTTCGGTTCGACATGGTCCGGCGGCCGGCGCAGGGAGAGCCTTGATGGAATTCTCCCCGGACCGGGGCATGACCGGGTTTCCGTGACATTACGGCGGACAGGCGGTCTCACCGCTGGCGTGGCATCATATGCGCTCCGGCACCGCTCGCAACGGCCGGGTTCGACCCGTGCTTTCGAACCGGCCCTTCCGACGCACGGGAACGCGGAGGACCGGTGGCTGAAGGGGGCACTGCCGCCTGAAACACAGGGTCACGGCACGGGAAACAACTGAGCAATGCCCATGTCGACCTCGTCAGGACCGAGTGGTTGCTGCACTGATGCGGAGGGCGACCGCCGTGTTGCTCCCGCGGGCGATGGCGGCGATCCGGCAGTCCACATCCGGGATCAGGCGGCCGATGATGCGGCGCGAGACGGCGGTCACCGCGCAGGCCGGACGGCATGATCGCCAGGTCTGCACGGAACTCCGTCAGTACCGCGGGCAATTCAACTGCGAAGATTGGCCCTGGTCCCGGTTTCCGAAGCAGGTGGCAGGTTCGGAAGGTCGTTGAAGGGGCGATTGGGATCGAACGCCGTGTCGGTGTATCCTGCTTTCCTCGACTGGTGTTCCGAACATGTCGATCTCATCGACACTTCACTCCAGCATGTCGATAAAGAGAGAAAATTTCGACATGTCTGGTCGTGGCAGGCAGACGGTCGGTGATGTCGACCTCTGTCAATCAGGCGGCCCGCGCTCTGCCGCCAGCGGAGGGGCTGCAGCAGTGATGACAATTCCAACGCCGAGGCTGCTTCATCCTTCAATCGGTGCCGAGATCTGTGGCCTTGACCTGCGCGAGGCGCTGTCCGCAGACACCCGGACCGCCGTGGCCGCCGCGCTCGCCGAGCATCTGGTGCTTGTGTTCCGGGACCAGAACTTCACCCCTGCGGAATAGATGGCGGGCTGCTCGCAGCTGGGTGCGCCGATGGTGCAGCACTTCAGCCAGCACAACATGCCCGACCAGCCAATGATCGGTCGCATCTGGCATCGCAACGGCCAGCGCCCGGCCACGCTCTGGCACACGGACCACACGAACCGCGAGCGTCCGCCCAAGGCGACGATCCTGTACGGCGTCGAAATTCCGCCCGAGGGCGGCGACACCAGCTTCGCGAACATGCGCGCGGCCTGGGCCGGCCTCGATGCCGAGGAACAGCAGCACCTGGCGGGGCTGCGGACCGTCAACAGGCTTGACCCGCACCTGCTGGACCGGACGCTGCCGTATGCGGTTAAAGGACGACGGTGCTTATTGTCGTTGATCGGCTCCGGTTCGGCGCGGGAGAGTCCTCTGGTTCATTCCTGACGATCGGAGGCGTTTCCATGAGGGAGGATATATCGGCCGCGACG